>JAOPVE010000291.1 GCA_025963185.1 Actinomycetes bacterium | reverse complement strand
CTCGACTACGCCGTCGAGACCGCGATGTGCCAGTGGGCGCGTGGCTACCTGCTGCTGCGCGAGGATCGGCTCGCCGAGGCCGAGATCCAGCTGCGGACCGCCCGCGACACCATGCGCGAGCTCGGATCCTGGTACTACGCCGGAACGCTGGCCAGCGAGCTCGCGACGGTCCTCTGGCGACTCGGCCGCAATGACGAGGCACTCGACGCGCTGGAGGACGCGTGGCGGCTGGAGTCCGAGTTGCGCACCCTCCCGCTCGGCGTCGCGGACGCGTATCGGATCCGCGGCATGATCTGCCTGGACACCGGCGACCTCCCCGAGGCCGAGACCTCGCTGCAGCGCGCGCTCACGTTCTTCATCTCCGCCGAGGCCGGGCCGCTCGCCGCGAAGACCGCCCGGGTGCTCGGCGACATGCTCATCGCCCAGGGCCGGATCGACGACGCGGTGCGGGCCTACCAGTCCGGCCTGACGGCGGCGGCGGAGCGCTCGTAGGGCGATCTTCGATGGTGCGATTGGCGTAGCCTCGCTCGCCGATTCACCCGGGGCGCGCTGAGCCACCAATCACGGCCGGAGGAGTTCCACCAACGCGAGGATCGCGAATAGCGCGAACAAGGCCGCCGCCGCACGCTGCAGCCAATGGATCGGCAGGACCTTGAGCAGCGCGCGGCCGGCCAGCGCCGCAATGACACACACCGCCATCTCGCCGATCCAGGCCCCGGCGAAGACGAGTAGCGGCTGGCCGTACCGCGCCGAAAGGGCCGCCGCGGCGAGCTGGGATCCGTCGCCGAACTCGGCGATCAGCAGGATGGTGAAACTGACGACGGCGATCCGGATCCACGAGGTGGTGGCGGGGGTGGCCTCGGGCGAGTCGTCGTCGTCCTGAAGGCTCTCGCGCACGAGCAGGACCGCGCCGACCGCGAACAGGGCCGCGACGACACCGAGCGTCACCGCCCGTGGCAGCAGGCTCAGCGCCTTCCCGACGGCCACAGCGAGCGTCATCTGCAACGCGACCGCGATCCCCACTCCGAGCAGCACGGGCAGCGGCCGGTACCGGCTCGACAGCACGAGGGTGGCGACCATCGTCTTGTCGGGAAGCTCGACGAGGAAGATCACCACGAGCACCGTGAGCAGCACACTCACGGCAGGAGGCCCGCGTCCGCCGCCGCCGCGGTGGCCCGGGCGAGGACGACCTTGACGGGCAGGCCGAGCGCCGTGGCGGCGGTCGCGGCGTCCTCGTACTCGATGGACGCGTTCACCAGGGCCCCACTATCGCGGGCGAGTTTGATCCGGATCGGGTGGCCGCCGACGGTGATCGAGGCGGTCTCGCGGTCCAGGGCGTGCTTGCTCACGGTGACGATCCGCAGCCCGATCGTGCTCGTGTGGGTGAACACCGCGGCCCGCACTTGCGGCATCCGGTCCGGGCTGGCGAGCACGTGCAGCGTGTGCGCGGGCCGCCCCTTCTTCATCAGGATCGGCGTGAGCCACGCGTCGCTGGCCCCGGCGTCGAGGAGGGCGGCGAGCACGGGCGGCCAGAGCCGCGGATCCAGGTCGTCGACGTTCGCCTCCAGCACGACCGCCTCGCCAAGGGGGGCCCGCGACACGGGTTCGCCGAGCACGAGCCGGAGCAGGTTGGGGAGTTCCGGCAGGTCACGGCCCCCCGCCCCGTTCCCGGTGGCCCGGACCGTCATCGCCGGGAGCGGTCCCCACTGGCTGACGTGGGCGGCGAGCAGGGCAGCGCCGGTCGGCGTGCACATCTCGAACTCGGCTGGTCCACCGTGGACCGGCGCGCCCGCCTCGGCGAGCAGGGCGAGGACCGCCGGCGCCGGAATCGGGATCCGCCCGTGCTGGCCGCGGGACGTTCCACTACCGAGGGTCACTCGGCTCGCGTGCAGGGCCGTCAGGCCGAGGTGGCGGATCCCGGCGCTCGCGGCGACCACGTCGGCGATCGCGTCGAGCCCACCGACCTCGTGAAAGTGCACGTCCTCGGGGTCGGTGCGGTGGACCGTGGCCTCGGCGTGCGCGAGCCGGGCGAACGCGTCGTGCGCGCGCTCGTCGTCCGGCAGGAGCGCGCGGACGTCCCGCCAGGTGCGCGTGGTCACCGAGGGTGGCGCGTCGACGTGGACCCGGGTGCCGCCGATCCCGTGCCGGGTGACGGGTTCCGCCCGCAGGACGATCCGCTCGGGCAGCCCCACGGAGTCGACCGCGTCCTGCAGGACCTCGATCGGCACGCCCGCGTCGGCGAGCGCGCCGAGGAACATGTCCCCGCTGGCCCCGGCCGCGCAGTCCAGCCACCCGATCACGTGCTGCCGTCCGCTCGCATGGTGCCGTCTTCCGCTCGCGTGGTGCCTTCCTCGGGTCGCGTCGTGCCCGGGCCGCCCGCGGCGGAGGCGGATCGGCGGGCCACCCGGGCGGCGAACAGGCCCGCGCCGAAGCCGTTGTCGATGTTCACGACGGCCACCCCGGGGGCGCACGAGTTGAGCATCGTGAGCAGCGCGGCGATCCCCCCGAATGCGGCCCCGTACCCGACGGACGTCGGCACGGCCACCAGCGGCACCCCGATCAGCCCGCCGATGACGCTCGGGAGGGCGCCGTCCATGCCGGCGACCACGACGACGCAGTCGGCCCGGTCGAGCGCCGGACGGGCGGCGAGTACCCGATGCAGGCCGGCGACGCCGACGTCGTCGATCCGCTCGGTGTTCGCTCCGGCCGCCCTGGCGACGAAGGCGGCCTCGGCAGCGATCCGCCCGTCGGAGGTGCCCGCGCTGACGATGGCGACCCGCCCCCGCGGATCCGGCAGCGGGCCTGCGGCGACGCACCCGGCCTGGGCGTCCTCGATGATCCCGGGAATCGCCGCGCGGACGGCCGCACGCGCGGACTCGTCCGCCCTGGTCAGCAGCACCGCGCGCTCGGGGTGGGCCCGGTGCAGCGCGGCCAGGATCGCGGCGCACTGCTCGGGCGACTTCCCCGCCCCGTAGACCACCTCGGGATCGCCGGTCCGCAGCGCCCGGTGCGTGTCGATCTTCGCGAACCCCAGATCCTCGTACGGATCGCCCACCAGCCGGTCGAGCGCCGTTTCCGGTCGGATCGCTCCGCTGGCGACCCCGGCGAGCAGTTCCCGGGCAGCATCTCGGTCCACAGCGGTCACTCTATGTTCCCGCGTGCTCGGCGCGCCGCAGGGCCACTGGCGAGGCCGTCCCTACCCTGTCGGGCGGGGGGCGCGTGCAGATGAAACGGTGGAAGTTGCTGGTCAGCGTGGGTGTCGCGGGGGCGGGGCTCGCCGCGGCGGGTGCGTGTGGGGCGGATCCGCGGGTCCGGGTGACGGCCGGGTGCCCGAGCCCGTCGACGGTGATGACGTTGCTGGCGACCCGTCCGGGGGCCGCGTTGCCGTCCGGTGCCGCCGTCGCGCTGGGTCCGGTGTGCGACGGCGACTGGGCGTTCGCGTCCGTGGGCGCGCCGGATCTCGAAGACGTCGGCGCGGTCCTGCGGTTCTCGTCGGCGCGCTGGCAGGTGCTCACGTACGGATCCCAGCCGTGTGCCGCCGCCTCGGTCCGGGCCGCGCCACCGCCGGTCCGTGCGGCGGCCGGCTGCTGAACCGGGTCCGCCGGTCGGCGGGGCTCGTCACACGGCGGGGCTCGTGAAACGGCGGGCTCGTCAAACGGCGGGTCCGCATTCGCGGCGGTCAGTAGGCTTCGCGCCATGCCTGGAACACCCCCGACGCGCTTCACCTATCTCGGCCCCGCGGCCACGTTCGCCGAGCAGGCGCTGCGGACCGTACCGGCGGCCGCGCGGGCCGAACTCGTGCCGTCCGCGACCGTGGCGGAGGCGATCGCGGCGGTCCGGTCCGGTGACGCGGACGCGGCGTTCGTCCCGCTGGAGAACTCGGTCGAGGGCGCGGTCGGCGCCACGATGGACGAGCTCGCGGCCGGGGATCCGCTGGTCATCACCCGTGAGGTGCTGCTGGCCCCGGTGTTCGGCTGCTACGTCCGCGCCGGGACGGATCTCGCCGATGTGAAGACGTTCGCGAGTCATCCCCACGGCGAGGCCCAGTGCCGGCGCTGGGTGCGGGAGAACCTGCCCCAGGCGACCTTCGCGGCGGCCCGCTCGACGGCGGACGCGGCGGCCGGAGTGGCGGGCGGCGAGTACGACGCCGCGGTGTGCGCGCCGGTCGCGGGGGAGCGGTACCGGCTCACCGAGGTGGGCCACGACATCGCCGACAACACCGGGGCCGTGACCCGGTTCGTGCTGCTCAGCCGCCCCGCCGCCGCGCCACCGCGGACGGGCGACGACGTCACCTCCCTGGTCGCCTACATCGCGCACGACCGGACCGGCGCCCTGCTGGAAGTGCTCACCGAGTTCGCGGTCCGCGGCATCAACCTGACCCGGATCGAGTCCCGCCCCACCAAGGAGCAACTCGGCCGCTACTGCTTCTTCCTGGACTGCACCGGCCACGTCGGCGACGCCCGGATCGGCGAGGCGCTCATGGGCCTCCGCCGGATCTGCGCCGACCTGCGCTACCTCGGCTCCTACCCACGAGCGGGCCAGGACGGACCGCACGATCCCCCGCCGGGCACCAGCGACGAGGACTTCGCGGACGCCGCCGCGTGGCTCGCGCGGGTCCGCGAGGGCGGCGTGTGAGGCGGCTCATCCTCGTCCGGCACGGGGAGAGCGAGGCGAACGTCATCGGCAGCCTGCACTGCCAAGTGCCCGGCCCGCCGCTCACGGATCGTGGCCACGAGCAGGCCGAGGCCCTGGTGGCGGCGCTGGCCAGCGAGGATGTCCGGGCGGTCTACGCGTCCACCATGACCAGGGCCAGCCAGACAGCCGGACCGCTGGCGGCGGCGCTCGGCCTCGACCTGCGGATCCGCGACGGACTGCGCGAGGCAGACCTCGGCGAACTCCACGACCGGCACGACACCGAGGCGCACGCGCTGTTCGACGACGTGTTCGCGGGCTGGGCGCTCGACGCTGACCTCACGCTCCGCTGCGCTGGCGGCGAGTCGGCCGAGGAGATCGTGGACCGGGTGGCGAAGGTGCTCGCCGAGGCCGCGGGATCCTTACCCGAGGACGGTGGCACGGCAGTGGTCGTCGGCCACGGGGCCGCGTTCCGGCTGGTCCTGCTCGCGCTGTGCGGAGTGGACCCGGCGTTCGCGCTGCGCCACCACCTGCCCAACACCGGCCTCGCGGTGCTCGACGTGGTTCCAGACGGCTATGCGTGCCGAAGCTGGGGCGGCCTCGCGCCGGAGTTCCCCGTCACCCACAGTGGCGAGTGAGGTAAGGCGAGGCTGACCTGATGCCGTGAGGACCCCGCACGCCGCCACGCGAACCCGCCACTCGGCTGGCTGCGCGCCGACCGGCTGCTGGCGAGCGAGGCCGCGGTCCGTGCCCACGTCGACGCGGTCGGATCGGCCCTCGGCGCGCCCAGCCTGCCCGTCGCCGCCGCGCTCGCGTTCAAGGAGTACTCGTACAACGTCCTCGATCCGGTCGTGACCGGGTGGGCGACCCGTCGGCGTGTGCTCGATCACAGCGCGTCGCGCGTGTATGTCCGGCCGTCGGGCACCGGGGCCGAGGTACTGCCCACCCAGCGGATCGCGGTGCTTCCCGGGGATCCGCTGGCGGGGCGGCCCGGAGTGTCCGTGGTGGACGATCTGCTCGCCGAGATCCGCCGGACCCTGCTCGACGGGCACCTGGCGCTCGCCGTCGAGGCGTACCGGGCGATGCGCGGAGGTGGCGCACGGCCGCTCTGGGGATCCCTGGTGCAGTCGCTCTGCTACCCCGCCACGGTGACCGGATCCGCGGACGCACACGCCGACGTGCGAGCCCTGCTGTCCATCGTGGACCCGTGGCTCGCCGCCCTGGTCGAGGTGGCGGACGTGGGCACCCACCCGGTGATCCTGCGGCGGACCTGCTGTTTCGCCTACGCGCTGCCGAGCGGTCAGCTGTGCCGCAGTTGCTGCCTGCACGACGAGGCGAGCCAGGACGAGGCGTTCCGCGCGGCGGGCATGACCCTGCGGCGGATCACGTCCCTGCCGATCCCGGCCGCGGGCCACAGCTGAGAACGCCCGGCGGGACCGCAACCCCGCCGGGCGTCCATCGCGAGAAGGATCAGCCGCCGAGCAGGCCGCCGATGAGCCCGCCCGCGCCACCGCTGGACTGCGCACCGGATCCGGAACCGGCGACGCCGCCGTAGACCTCTTCCGACGGCTGGACCACGACGAAGCCCTGACCCGCGAAGCTCATCGTGAACGCCTCGCCGGTGGACCGGCCGAGCAGCGTGCCGAGGCCGAGCTGGTCGGCGCGGTGGTAGCCGGTCTGGAGGCTGTGCGACCAGGCGATCGCGGCCTGCGGGTCGGCGTACGTCGGCTGGTCGACGTTGAGCACGACCGGGGTGCCCTTGCAGGTGATCGCGAGGCGGCCCTGGCCCGAGAAGACGCAGTTGAACAGGCCCGAGCTGGACATCATGCCCATGCCCTGGACCATCTTGATGTCCCAGTTCAGGGTGGGCTCGAACGCGAGCACGTTCTTGCCGTTGATGCTGAGCTGGTCGTTCGGGCCCTCAAGGTCGATCAGGTAGATGTCCGACGCGCGCTCGGCGAGGAAGACGTCACCGCTGCCGGTCATCTTCATCAGCGGAACGCCCTCGCCGGTGAGCTTGCTCTTGAGGAACTTGCCGATGCCGCCGGACCCCTGGGCCTGGAACTGCACGTTCCCCTGGTAGGCGACCATCGAGCCGGTACGGGCGAAGACCTCGCCTCGCAGTTCGACCTTCAGCATCTTCGAGTTCTGGAGGCGCAGGCCGGGCTGCTCCGACTCCTGCTCCATGTTCGATGCGGCGAACAGCTCACTGCGCATTTTCGGTTTCCCTTCGCGGAACGTGGACGTTTTCGAGGGTAGTGACGTTCGGTTGCCGGGGACGGTCGGCTTGCCGACACGTGCACGTTCGGCCAGCGCGCCTTCCCTCGGCGACCGGCCGGGCGGCACACCGGGCGGTCACCGGATTAACGAGTTCAGCCCCAGCCGAGTTCGTGCAGGTGGTCGTCGTCGATCCCGAAGTGGTGGGCGATCTCGTGCACGACCGTCACCGCGACTTCCTCGACTACTTCCTCCTCGGTGTTACAGATGGCGAGGGTGGGATTTCGATACACGAAGATCCGGTCGGGGAGGACTCCGCCGTAGTCCCAGCCACGCTCGGTGAGCGCATAGCCTTCGTAGAGCCCGAGTAGCCCTGGCTCCGGTGGATCGTCCTCCACGAGAACGACGACGTTCTCCATGTGCGACAGCAATTCGGCCGGCACCTCGTCCAAGGCGTCGGCGACCAGTTCCTCGAACCGTTCTCGGCTCATCTCGACCACAGTCCCATTGTGGTGCACGCCACCAGATCGCAGACGGCGAGCAGGCGCTTACCGAGTGCTGTGCACGTTTCGCACCACTATGGACCGATAAACCTATGAGGTTGCTCTCAAAGTTTGCTGCGGTAACCGCAGTACACGGCATGAATGCAGTACGTAAGGTGGTGCAACCGGTGCGTGAAGGGCAAGTCGGGTCCGTGAAGCTGCGGGGTCGGCGGAATCATGTGGACGCTGTGGTGGTTGACTTTTAGTGGTCGCAGTTTCTGTGTACGTGCTTGACTTCACGCTCGCGGAACGATGTCGCGAGCGTGGTGCTTTCCTGCAGGAGTTGTAGGAGGCCGCCGCTCGGGAACGGCCCGAGGACCGCAAAGTGCGGAACTCGATTTCGCCCCTGTAAGGAGAAAGACAGCATGGCTCAGGGCACTGTGAAGTGGTTCAACGCCGAGAAGGGTTTCGGCTTCATCGCGATCGACGGCGGCGCGGACGTGTTCGTGCACTACTCGGAGATCCAGGCCGACGGCTACCGCAGCCTCGACGAGAACCAGCGCGTCGAGTTCGAGGTCGTCCAGGGCGCGAAGGGCCCGCAGGCCTCTGCGGTCCGCCCCATCTGACCTGAAGTACCCGCGAAGCCCCCGCCCGGTCCTGGGCGGGGGCTTTGTCGTGTCCCCGCCCGGCGAAGCGCGGTAACCGCGGCCGGTCAGGACCGGCTCGGATTACCGCACTTGGCGAGGGTGTAGAGCTGTCAGCTAGCTGATTTCGGTTGCGTACCCCAGCATCTAGCGTGAGTCGCCACGGGGCCCCACGCTGGAGGAACGCATGCTCACCACCCCGCTGTGCGCGGTACTCGGCATCGAGGTGCCGATTGTCCAGGGTCCGCTCGGTGGACCGTGGAGTCAGCTCACCGACCTGCCGGCCGCGGTCTGCGAGGCGGGCGGCCTGGGCACAATCCCGACTTCGCTGCGGACCGCCGGCGAGGTCCGCGCCGACCTCGCCCAGCTGCGCGCGAAGACCAGCAGGCCGTTCGCCGTGAACATGACCCGCCGGCCGTTCAGCGAGGACGTGTTCGAGGCGTTGCTCGCCGATCCGCCGCCGGTGTTCTGGCTTTCGCTCGGCGACCCGGGGGAGCTCGCCGATCGCGTCCACGACGGCGGGGGTGTGTTCGTGCAGCAGGTCGAGACGCTGGACCAGGCCGAACGCGCCGCGGACGCCGGAGCAGACGTGATCGTCGCCCAGGGCAGCGAGGCCGGGGGGTTCGGCGGCCAGATCGGCACGCTCGTGCTGGTCCCGCAGGTGGTGGCGGCGGTCGCGCCGATCCCCGTCGTCGCCTCCGGCGGCATCGCGGACGGCCGCGGCCTGGCCGCCGTACTCGCCCTCGGAGCGCAGGGAGCCTGCCTCGGCACCCGGTTCCTCGCCAGCGCCGAGTGCGGGGTCGCGCCAGAGTGGAAGGACCAGATCACGACCGCGACCAGCGAAGATGCCGTCAAGCTGGCGTTCGCCGAGCACGTGTTCACGCCCCCGACGGCCGGCGGGTACATGTCCGTGCCGCGCTCGTTGCGTACCGGGTTCGTGGACGAGTGGAACGCCCGGGTCGCCGAGGCCGCCCACGACTCCGACCTGTTGCGCGCCCAGCTCCGGATGGCCAGCGCCAACGGGGTCGCACACCGGCTCGTGCCGTTCGCCGGGCAGTGCGCGGGGCTGGTCGGCGAGGTGCTGTCCGCCGCCGAGATCGTGCGCACCACCGTGGCCGACGCCGAGCGGATCCTCACCAGCTGGTGCTGAGCGGGCGCCCCTCGTCGAACCCCGCCGAGGACTGGATCCCCACGACCGCCCTGCGATGGAAGTCCTCCAGGCTGGTCGCGCCCGCGTAGGCGCACGCGCTGCGCAGTCCGGCGACGATCTGGTCGATCACGTCCTCGACTCCGGGGCGGTCCGGATCCACGTACATGCGCGAGGAGCTGATCCCCTCCTCGAACAGCGCCTTGCGGGCCTGGTCGAACTCGCTCTCGCCCCTGGTCCGGTGCCGGACCGCCCGCGAGGACGCCATGCCGAAGCTCACCTTGTAGAGCCGTCCCTGGCCGTCGGACTGCATGTCGCCGGCGCTCTCGTAGGTGCCCGCCAGCCACGATCCGACCATGACGTTCGCCGCTCCGGCGGCCAGCGCCAAGGCCACGTCCCGCGGGTGCCGGACCCCGCCGTCGGCCCACACCTGGCGGCCGAGCGACCGGGCCGCCGCCGCGCATTCGAGGACCGCCGAGAACTGCGGGCGCCCCACGCCGGTCATCATCCGGGTCGTGCACATGGCACCCGGACCGACGCCCACCTTCACCACGTCCGCGCCCGCCTCGATCAGATCCTGGACCCCGGCCGCGCTCACCACGTTCCCCGCGACCACCGGGACCTGCGGATCCACCGCCCGGACCGCCCGCAGCGCCTCCAGCATCCGCTCCTGGTGGCCGTGCGCGGTGTCGACCACGAGCACGTCCGCCCCGGCGTCGAGTACCGCCTTGGCCTTGAGCGCCACGTCCCCGTTGATGCCGATCGCCGCGGCCACCCGCAGGCGCCCCGAGTCGTCCAGCGCCGGGCGGTAGAGGGTCGAACGCAGGGCTCCGGTCCTGGTCAGGACGCCGACGAGCTCGCCGTTGCGCAGTACAGGCGCCACCTTGCGGCGGCCCTCCAGCAGCCGCTCGTAGGCCTGGGGGAGCGGGGTTGCCTCGTCGACGCAGAGCAGATCCGTGCTCATCACCTGGCTGAGCTGGGTGAACCGGTCGACGCCTGTGCAGTCCGAGGCCGTGACGATGCCGGCCGGGCTGTCCCCGTCGAGCACCACGACCGCTCCGTGCGCGCGCTTGGTGATGAGCGCGAGCGCGTCACCGGCGGTGTCGTGCGGACGCAGGGTGAGCGCTGTCTCGTAGACCGGATGCCGCTGCTTCACCCACGCGATCACCTCGGCGACGACGTCCAGCGGGATGTCCTGGGGGATCACCGCCATCCCGCCGCGGCGCGCCACCGTCTCGGCCATCCGCCGCCCCGCGATCGCCGTCATGTTGGCCACCACCAGCGGGATCGTCGTTCCCGATCCGTCGGCGGGCGTCAGGTCGACGTCGAGCCGGGAGGTCACCTGCGACCGCGCGGGCACCATGAACACGTCGTTGTACGTCAGGTCGTACGGCGGCCGGGAGTCGTCGAGGAAGCGCACGCCTTCGACCGTACGCGGCTTGATCCGTGGTTCTACGGTCGCGCACAGAACCTTTACGACCTGCACAGAACCTTTATGACCTGCACAGCGTCTATGCGGCCGACGGACGAGACGGGGAGACCGCGCGTGAACGCTGAGGCCGAACGGGAGTACCACGACTTCGTGGCCGGATCCCAGCGGCGCCTGGCCCAGTTCGCCACCCTCATGACCAGCGACCGGCACACTGCCGAGGACCTGGTGCAGGCCGCGCTGGTGAAGGCCTACCTGCATTGGCGGACGGCCCGGAACAGTCCACTCCCGTACGTCCGCCGCTGCATGCTCAACCAGCGCACCGACTGGTGGCGCCGGCTGCGCGGCCGCGAGCACGTGACCTGCGAACTCCCCGACATCATCAGCGTCGCCGACCACGCCGACGCGCACGCCAAGCAGGCGACGGTCCGCCAGGCCCTCCGCGACCTCACCCAGCGTGAACGCGCGGTAGTGGTGCTGCGCTATTTCGAGGACCTGACCGAGGCGCAGGTGGCCGCCGAACTGGGGATCGCACTGGGCACCGTCAAGAGCACGCTGTTCCGCGCCCTCGGCAAGTTACGGGTCGCCCCGGAACTGCTGCTGATCCGGGGCACGACGGCCGAGATGGAGAACGCCGGATGACCACGACGAAGGAACTACGCGAGGCCCTCCAGTCCACCGAGCCCGCGTTTACGGGCTTCGAGGTCGACGGGATCCGCCGCCAAGCCCGCCGCATCCGCCGTCGGCAGCGGGTCGCCGCCGCCGTGCTCGCGTGCTCGGTGGCGACCGGTGGAGCCGCCGTGCTGACCCGGGTAGAGGACGCCCCGCTACCCCGCGGCGCCGGGGATGCGGACTTTTCCCCCGCCGACAGCCGTTTGCTGTCCGGCCTCCCCGCGCCGTTGGGGCCGGCCGGTGCACGGGAATTGGTCAGCCGGCCCGTTCGGCGGCGCTCCGGGCCGCTTCCGCCGGTGAACAAGAACGGGCAGCACGTCGATGTCGGCCTAGGTGCAAACAAGGCCTGGATGGCGCCCGCGATCGGCGACTCGGCCCCCCAGTTTTGCTTCGGTGTATTGACGACCTGCGACACCGTACGCCGCTCTGACGACGGCGTCTTGGTGCTGAGGTCGGTCAAGGTCCACGGCCGGGAGGACGTCCAGCTCATGGTGGTCGAGGGGCCGGTCGCCGAGGCCAAGGCCATGAACGGCGACTCAGCAGGGGTAGCAGTAGCGTTTGATCTGGGCTTCGGGTATTCCGTCGTCGTTGGCTACCTGGGCAGCAGCCAGCCGAATCCCGCCGAGCCCGTGACCCAAGCCATGGTCGCATTCGACGGGACTGGGCAGATCGTCGCGAGGTACGCGGTGTCGATCTCTGCACGCGGTGCGGTGTCCACCTCGGCCAGCGTCCGAACTGGCCAAGAGCTATGGCCACTTCCTCAGGTTGCCCACGATGGGCCGGCAGTCCGGTACGGCTCGAACGACAGCATTGCCTATCTCCGGAGGCCCGGTACTTCCGGAACGTCGGGAAGCGTGTGCTTCGGGCTTCGGGCGGCTGCTGCGGCGGACGAATGCACGGCTATCCCGACGCTCGGTTCACCGATCGTGCTGCACTACGCATTCACGGACGCGAGCCAGACGTCCGTGACGGCAGTGGTCGTGACCAATGCTCCGATCACCGCAGTCGACGCGACGTTCCTCGGCGACTCGACGAGCGGCGTCGTGAGTGACCTCGGGCAGGGATACCGGATTGCGCGGATAGCAACCTCTTCGCCGCCGGTGAGCGGAGAGCAGGACGCAATCAGAATCCAGGGCAAGGACGGCACCGCCCACACTCTCCTCGAGTTCACCCAGACCGTGCCCGCCGCCTGAATGCGCTCGGGTGCTCGGGTGGGGCGGAGGTAGGCTCTCGCGGGTGATTGATCTCCGTCTGCTTCGTGAGAATCCCGACCGCGTTCGCGCCAGCCAGCGGCAGCGTGGCGAGTCGGAGTCCGCCGTCGACACTCTGCTAGCCGCCGACGAGCGCCGCCGCTCGGCGATTGCCCGCGCCGACACGCTGCGGGCCGAGCAGAAGGCGGTGTCGAACAAGGTCAAGAGCGCGGCTCCGGACGAGCGTCCGTCGATCGTCGTCCAGGCCAAGGAGCTCGCCGGGATCGTCAAGCAGGCCGAGGCCGAGCAGGCCGAGGCCGAGCAGACGCTCCGCGAGGCGCACATGGCGGTCCCGAACATCGTGATCGATGGGGTACCGGCTGGCGGCGAGGACGACTACGTCGTGCTGCGCGAGGTGGGCGAGAAGCCGAAGATCGAGGATCCGAAGGACCACCTGGAGCTCGGCGAGGGGCTCCAGGCGTTCGACATGGAGCGCGGGGCCAAGGTGTCCGGCGCGCGGTTCTACTACCTCACCGGGGTCGGCGCGCTGCTCCAGCTCGGGCTGCTCCAAATGGCGATCGCGCAGGCGGTCGAGTACGGACTGACCCCGATGTTCACGCCGACGCTGGTCAAGCCCGAGGTTATGGCCGGCACCGGGTTCCTCGGCGCGCACGCCAGCGAGGTGTACCGGCTCGAGGCCGACGACCTGTACCTGGTGGGCACGAGCGAGGTCCCGCTGGCCGGCTACCACATGGACGAGATCCTCGACCTGTCCGGCGGACCGAAGAGGTACGCTGGCTGGTCCTCCTGCTACCGGCGGGAGGCCGGATCGTACGGGAAGGACACCCGCGGGATCATCCGCGTCCACCAGTTTGACAAGGTGGAGATGTTCTCCTACTGCACCGTGGCGGAGGCGCCGATGGAACATGAGCGCCTGCTCGGCTGGGAGGAGGAGATGTTGGCCAAGGTCGAGATCCCGTACCGCGTGATCGACACCGCCGCCGGTGACCTGGGGTCTTCCGCTGCCCGTAAGTTCGACTGCGAGGCGTGGATGCCCAGCCAGGACCGGTATCGGGAGGTCACGTCCACGTCCAACTGCACCGACTTCCAGGCCCGGCGCCTGAACATTCGGTACCGCGGTGAGGACGGCAAGACCCGCACCGCCGCGACCCTGAACGGCACACTCGCGACCACCCGCTGGATCGCCCCGATCCTCGAAAACCACCAGCAGCCGGACGGCTCGGTCAAGGTCCCGGCGGCTCTCCGCCCGTACCTCGGCGGCCGTGAGGTGCTGGAGCCGGTTCGCCGGTGACGGCCGCGCAGCCGCTCGCGCCGTACGACGCCCCCGGGTGGCGGCCGAAGCTCGTCGTGCTCGACCTCGACGGCACGGTCGTGCCGTACGCGGGCTTCTACGACCAGCCCACCGCGCGGGTCCGGGCGGCGGTCGCGGCGGTGCTCGCGGCCGGGGTCCCAGTCGTGGTCGCCACCGGACGTGCGGTGTGGGGCGCGCTGCCCACGGTCACCGCGCTCGGGCTGGAGGGCATCGAGATCGTGGCCAGCAACGGTGCCGTGGTGTTCGACGGCACGTCGCAGCAGGTCAGTCACGAGGTGACGATCGATCCGCGGCCGGCCGCCGAGGCGCTGCACGCCGGGTTCGCCGTCGGCGGGTTCCGTGGGGCCGCGTTCGCCGCCGAGCGCGGATCCGCGGGATTCCTCTACACCCCCGACTTCGCCCGCGACTTCGCCGGATCGTTCCTGTCCGAGGCCACGATCGCCGAGCTCACGGCCAGCCACACACCGCGTATGGTGTGCCGTCCGCACGACTGCACCCCGCCGCAGGCGGCCGTGGTCGCGAACGCCGCACTCGGCGGCCTCGACTACTCGTGGGACATCGGCTACTCGTCGTGGATCGACGTGATGGCCCCCGGCGTCTCCAAGGCGAGCGGGGTGGCCCTCGTCGCGGCGGATCTCGGCGTCTCGGCCGCGGACGTCCTCGCGATCGGCGACGGCGGCAACGACGTCGAGTTGTTCGAGTGGGTCGGCTGCGCGGTGGCGATGGGCCAGGCGGTCGACTCGGTCCAGGCCGCGGCCGACATCGTCACCGAGTCCGTGGACGACGACGGTGTCGCGGTAGTCCTCGAACGCTGGTTCTGACCGTCTCCCGCCCCTCCTGCGCGTCTCGCGAATTGTCGACAATCACTGGTGATTTATCGACAATAGGACGCCCGATTGAGCGTGGGACACGGCTTTTGTCTACTTTTCCGGGCGCGGCGAGGGCTGCTGACCGCCCTCCCCCCTCGCGAACCGCGGCAACTGCGACCGGCCCTGACCGGCCACAGTTACCGCACTTCGCAGGAAACGGGGCGAGGGACGGTCAGGCCGCCGACTCGTCGGGCTGCATCGCGCCGATCAGGTTGCCCTCGGTGTCGGCGAGGTAGGCGAGCCATCCCACGCCGGGGACGGCCATGCGAGGCACCCGGATATCGCCGCCAGCCTCGGTCGCCACCTTCACGGTCTCGTCCAGGTCGTCCACCTGGATCGTCACCACGAACGAGTTGACCGCGGCGCCGAAGTCCGGCGCGCCGCCCTGCCGGGCGATGAGTCCACCGTCGATGCCGGGCTCGTCCGCGGATCCGGTGGTGATCAGCCAGTACTCCTGCTCGCCCCACTGCTGGAAGATCCAGCCGAACGTGCGCTCGTAGAAGCGGATCGCGCGCGCCGGATCGCTCGCATGGATCTCGAAGTGCACGGGCCGGGACATAGAAGGCCTCCTGGTGATCTATCGCTGATTCCAGCATGTCGGTCCGGGTGTGTCCACGCCCGGCGAACGCGTTGAACTGTCGTGAAAGGCTGGGCGCATGTTCGTTCCCGCCCTCGTCGCCAGCGACCTCGACGGCACGCTCCTGCGGTCCGACCACTCGGTCTCCGAGCGCACTCTGCGCACGCTCGGCCGGCTCCGCGAGCGAGGTATCCCGTTCGTCGCCATCACGGGCCGTCCGCGGCGATGGCTACAGCCCGTGATCGACCAGACCGGACCGATCGGCCCGATCGTCTGCGGGAACGGGGCCGTGGTCATGGACGAGCGCAACGAGCACGTGCTCGCCGAATTCCTCATCCCGCCGGACGTGCTCGACCAGGTCACCAAGAGCCTGCGCACCGCGATCCCCGAGCTGGTGTTCGCCGCCGAGCGCGGCGACCGGATGCTCTACGAGCCCGGCTACCCGCTGCGCGGAGACCTCGCGCTCGCCGGAGAAGCACAACAGCCCATCGAGCGGATCGTGGCCGAGGGCGCATCGAAACTGCTGGTCAGGGTACGCGGGAGTGACGGGGGCGATCCCGAGGCGCTCTACGGCGAGATCGGCAGGCTCGCGGGCGAGAGCTGCACGGTCACCCACTCGGGCTTCGCCGGGCTCGTCGAGATCACGGCGCTCGGAGTCGACAAGTCCACGGGCCTCGCGTGGATCGCCGACCACTACGGCGTCGATCCGCAGCGGATTGTCGCGTTCGGGGACATGCCCAACGACGCGGCGATGCTGCGCTGGGCCGGCCGGGGTGTCGTCGTCGCGAGCGCCCACCCCGAGGCCGTCGCGGCCGCCGACGCCGTCACCATGGGTAACGACGCCGACGGCGTGGCGATCTACCTCGACGAGCTGCTGGACAACCTCTAGAGGTACTGCCCGGTCCCGTGCACCGGCGGACCGGCCTCGCCCGGCTGCGGGGCCCCGGGCGGCCCGAAGCCACCCGGACCCATCGTCAGCGCGGGCGTCCGCCGGATCTGCTCAAGCTGCATCCGGGTGGCCATCTGCTGGGCGACGAGCGCGGCCTGGATCCCGTGGAAGAGCCCCTCGAGCCAGCCGACGAGCTGGGCCTGGGCGATCCGCAGCTCGGGTTCGCTCGGTGTGCCCTCCTCGGAGAACGGCAGCGACAGCCGCTCCAGCTCGTCGCGAAGCTCGGGCGCGAGACCGTCCTCCAGCTCGGCGATCGACCGGGCGTGGATCTCCTTCAGCCGCGCCCGGCCCGCCTCGTCCAGCGGAGCGGCGCGGACCTCCTCCAGCAACTGCTTGATCATGCTGCCGATGCGCATGACCTTGGCCGGCTGCTCGACCAGCCGCGACGGATCGGTCTCGCCGCCCTCGGCCTGGTCCGGATCGACCGTGACGGTCCCCACGGGTCGCCCGTCGGGACCGACGACCACGACGGTCTGGCTGCCCTGGTCGGACTCTGAGCTGGTGGCCTGCTGCGTGTCTGGTTGTGCGTCGGTCATGACCCCATCCTTCCCCAAAATTCCTTGCCCCATCCCGGCGGGCCGGCCAAGAGTAGGACCCATGACCCAGCCACCCCCCTGCCTGACCGTGCGGCCCGTGACGCTGGACGACGCCGAGACCATCGCGGCCCTCATCGCCGACGTCGACCTGGTCGACACGGGGGTGGCCGACTACGGCATCGACGAGCTGCGGGAAGGCCTCTCCAACCCGGCCGTGGACCTGCCCGGCGGGTCCTGGCTTGGCTTCGCGGGCGACCGGCTCGTCGTGTTCGCGGTGATCTGGGAGAAGACGGGCGACCTGGTCGAGGTCGACCACTACGTGCGCGACGGATTCCTTGACGAGGGCGAGCACGTCCTCGCGCTGGCGCTCGGCCGGGTGGCGGAACTCGCGCGCGACCAGGGGGTGCCATCGCTGGTGGCGAGCCTGGGTCTGACGCCGAAGTCGGCGCTCGCGCAGGGTTCGCTGCAGGCCACCGGGTGGCAGAGCGTGCGGCGGCACAACGTGATGTCGAAGCCCGTCTCGGCGGCGACCGATCCGGCTCCCGTGATCCCCGCTGGGGTGCGGGTGCGCAACCCCGAGGGCGAGGCGGATCTGCGGATCGTCCACGCGATCCGCGAGGCGGCGTTCGCCGAGCACTACGACAGCCGGCCCCAGACCTTCGAGGAGTGGACGGCGGCGGGCCGGGACCGGCACGAGAAGTCCCTCTCGTGGATCGCCTCGGTGCTGCGCGACGACGGATCTGCCGAGGACGTGGGTGTTCTGCTCTCGCGGTACCGGGACACGACGGGCTGGGTCAGGGTGCTGGGAGTGCTCGCCGAAGCCCGCGGCCGGGGGATCGGCACGCTGCTGCTGCGCCTGGCGTTCCACGGCTTCGCGGCGGCTGGCCAGGACACCGTGGGCCTTGGCGTAGACACCGAGAACGTGACCGGCGCGCTCGCGGTCTACGAGCGCGCCGGGATGACCCGCCTGTACGCGGTCGACACCTGGAAGATCACGGTGTCAGCCGCTACCTCGGCGGAGCTGGCCTCAGCGGACCAGTAGCACCTTGCCGACGTGCTCGCTGGCTCCGACGACCCGGTGCGCCTCGGCCGCGTCCTGCATCGCGAGCGCCCGGTCGATCACCGGCCGGACCCGGCCCGCCGACACCAGCGGCCATACGTGGTCGCGCACCTCGGCGACGATCTGTGCCTTCTCCACGACCGGCCGCCCGCGCAGCGAGGTCGCGGTCACGGACGCGCGCTTGGTCAGCAGCGCGCCCAGGTCGAGGTCGGCCTTGCGGCCGCCCTGCAGGCCGATCACGACGAGCCTGCCGTTGGTCGCCAGCACCTCGATGTTGCGGCCCAGGTACTTCGCGCCCATGTTGTCGAGGATCACGTCCGCGCCGTGGCCCCCGGTCTCGTCCTTGACGATCTGGACGAAGTCCTCGGTCTTGTAGTCGATCGCGACCTCGGCCCCGTAGGCGCGGGCTCGCTCCAGCTTCGGCTTGCTGGCCGTGCAGAACACGCGGGCGCCGTACGCGGATCCGAGTTGGAGCGCGAACGTGCCCACCCCGCTCGCCCCGCCGTGGACCAGCAGCACTTCGCCCGGGTTCAGGCGGGCTGTCGAGAACACGTTCGACCAGACCGTGCACGCCACCTCGGGCAGCGCGGCGGCCTCCAAGAGCGAAACGCCCTCAGGGATCGGCAGCACCTGCGCGGCCGGCACGGCGACCCGCTCGGCGTACCCGCCGCCAGCGAGCAGCGCGCACACCTCGTCGCCCACGTGCCACTCCGACACGCCGCGCCCGACCGCCACGATCGTGCCGGAACACTCCATGCCCGGGTACTCGGACGCCCCGGGCGGAGGCGCGTACTTGCCCTGGCGCTGCATCAGGTCGGCTCGGTTCACCGCCGACGCCGCGACGTCGATGACGACCTCACCGGCCTGTGGTTCGGGGTCGGGTACCTCTGACCAGGTCAGGACCTCTGGTCCGCCGGGCCTGGCGATGGTGATCGCGTGCATGCGCCTCACCCTATGGGGCGGCGCGACCCCGGCGCTTGCGGGCTCCGGCGGCCCGCGAGGTGGTGCCAGTCGGCGCCGGCGGCGATCCGCGAAAAAGGGGTGGCGGACGGCAGGGACGGGCGGGCACTGTGGCCCCGGTCACCGCGCGAGTCACTCCTGGCGCCGTTTGTGCCTGTAGACTCGGAATGCACCATCGTCGTACGCCGCGCTCCGCTCCCATTCTCGGTAGGGCCGATTTTTCCGCCCGCGAGCGCTTCTGTCCGGCGTACCTCTCTGTCCACCCGTTTGTCTCACCGTGGCGCGCGCTCGCGCCCGGAAGGTTTTCTTCGTGCCTACGGCCTTAAACCCCTCGTTCGCCTCCCTCGGACTCCCTCCCCAGCTCGTCACCGCCCTGGCGCGCCGAGGCGTGACCGAGCCATTCCCGATCCAGTCGGCCACGATGCCGGACGCGCTCGCCGGGCGCGACATCCTCGGCCGCGGCGCTACCGGGTCGGGCAAGACCCTCGCGTTCGGCCTGCCCATGCTCACCCGCCTCGCGGGTGACCAGGCCCGTCCGCTGTGCCCCAAGGCGATCGTCCTGGTGCCGACCCGCGAGCTCGCCCTGCAGGTCCACGACGCGCTGGAGCCGCTCGGCAAGTCGCTCGGTGTCCGCATGCGGACCGTCGTGGGCGGCATGTCGTTCAGCCGCCAGACCGAGGCGCTGCGGCGCGGCGTCGACCTCGTCGTCGCCACCCCGGGCCGCCTCACCGACCACGTCCAGCAGGGCACCTGCGACCTGCGGGACGTCTCGATCGCCGTGCTGGACGAGGCCGACCACATGGCCGACATGGGCTTCCTGCCCCAGGTCTCGTGGCTGCTCGACCGCATCAAGCCCGGCGGCCAGCGGCTGCTGTTCTCGGCCACGCTCGACCGGGACGTCGACAAGCTGGTGCGCAAGTACCTGTCGGCGCCGGTCACGCACTCCCTCGCGCCGTCGACGGCCGCCGTCGACACGATGGAGCACCACCTGCTCAAGGTGAGCCACGAGGGGAAGTTCGCCGTCACCGCCGAGATCGCGGGACGCGACGGCCGCACGATCATGTTCGTCCGCACCAAGCACGGCGCGGACCGGCTCGTGAAGCAGTTCGGCCGGGTCGGGGTCAAGGCCGCGGCGCTGCACGGCGGCAAGACCCAGGGCGCGCGCACCCGCGTGCTCGACGAGTTCAAGGCGGGCACGGTCCCGGTCCTCGTGGCCACCGACGTCGCCGCGCGTGGCGTGCACGTCGACGACATCTCGCTGGTGGTCCACGTCGACCCGCCCGCGGATCCGAAGTCCTACCTCCACCGGGCCGGCCGTACGGCGCGTGCTGGCGAGTCCGGCATCGTGGTCACCCTCGTGTCGCCGCACCAGGAGCGCGAGGTGGACCTGCTCGCGAAGCAGGCAGGGATCACTCCGGCTCGGGTGCGGGTCGAACCCGGATCCGCCGAGCTGGTGCGCCTCACCGGTTCCCGGTCCCCGTCCGGGGATCCGCTGGCTGTCGTCGCCGCTCCGGTGGCCGCGCGGGCTGCCCGGCACGGGTCCGGCGCTGGTGCTGGTCGTGGTGGTGGCGGTGGACGTCCGGTCCGCGGTGCGCGGCGGGCCCCCGAGCGGGGTTCGGGTCACAGTGGAGGTGCCGAGGAGCCGCGTGCGCGGGTTGCGTCCGCCACGGGTGGACGGGCTGCCGGTGCTCGCGCCGGGGGCGTGCGATCCGCGAGCGGCGGTGCTGCCGGTGGCCGCGCCGCGGTCAGTGCCCGGAGCACCGCGGGCAGCCGCGGCGGCGCCGGTGCGGGACGTGCTCGCCGAGGCTGATCCGGTCTTCCCAGTTTGCTGTCAGCGACGCCGGCGGCGAGCCACCTCCCGAGTGAGGTGACCCGCCGGCGGCGTTCGTATGCGCCCGGCGTGCCGGGCCGGCGCCTGACCCGGCGGCGCTGGGGCGCGCGCGTCCTGTCGGACTCGCCGTGAGCTGGTGCTGCTGACCTGCTGTTCGATCTCGGTGCTGTGCAGCGGTATGTGCCTGCTACGGCGGGCTGACGCCGTAGCAGGCTGATGGTGCGTGCCGGTTGAGCTGGTGCGGTTCGGTGGTGGTGGTGGTGGTGGGGCGGCTGGCTGGTGGTGCGGGCGCCGCGGTCAGCGGAGTTCGAGGCGCCCGTCGGCGCGCAGGCCAGGTCCGCAGGCCACCGTCTCCTGGCCGTCGCCGGTGGTCCAGGCGCCCCGCTGGGTGTCGACGATCTTGGGCCAGCGGACGTTGCTGGTGTCGACGCAGTCCGCGGCCACGCGCCACGTCTGGAACCCGCCGCTGTAGCAACCCGCGGTGGCCGAGTTGCCGCCGCCCGAGACCCAACAGGGCACCTGGCCCGCGCTGGCGGACGAGGTGCTGGCGGCGAGCGAACCGCCGACGACGATGGTGGCAGCGGCGGCGAGACCGATGACGAGTTTCTTTCGGCGCACGGGGCGTACTCCTCATTCCTGGGCAGACCGGCGTCTGCCGTGGTTCGAGGCACACTATGGGGCATGTGGGCTAGTCCGGTCTAGACCAGAGCAAGAAATTATTTTGGCTGGTGAGAGGGGTGGACTAGTCCAGTTGTCTCGCTGCCTGTGGATAAGTAGCCGTCCTCTGTGGATAGGCCGAGCGGACGTACTGGTCGCACCCCTACGCTGATCCGGGTCTGGGGAGGCGTGGTGCGGGTGCTGAACTTCGTGCGGCTGGTCGCCGCGATGGCCGTCGTCGTGGCGGTTGCGAGTGGGTGTGACAGAGGCGAGCAGTACGGCACGGTGACCGGGCCGTCCGCCACGCCATCGGTGTCGGCGGTCCCGACCCCGCCGCCGAGTCCTGCGGCACTGGATCCGGCTCGCCAAGCCGTCGTAGATCGCTACCTGCTCTACGTCCGGACCCTGGAAAAGCTGTACGAGACTACGGATCCGTCCCAAGTAGACATGGCGGCGGTATCGACAGGCGCTCAGTTCCGTAATGACGTGGAGACGGTATTACGAATGCGGAATAAGAAGATCCACATCGTCGGCCGATTTGACAACCGGATTACACTAAAGCAGTTCCTTATCGGTGGTGGATCGGTAATCCTGAACTGTCAAGGGCTCGGTTCGATAAGGACAATCAAGGCGGACGGGTCGGTAGCTCCAAGCCCCACACATTCGTCAGCGCGGGTGCTGCAGAACGTGAATTTGGTTCAAGAAAAGGGTCAGTGGAAGGTATCGCGCATCCAGGTTTCTGGCGAGTGCTGATGCCCACCCGTGCGAGCCTGTTCATGCTTGTGGTGACCCTCGTAGCGATGCTGTTCGCACCCACTTCGGCTTCTGCTGCGACCGGTTGGTGTACCAAGAATCCCGAGGATCCCCGGTGCTGGGTAGAAACCGGAATGCAGGATGCTCCTTCCGATTCCGCGCCCAACTCGCAGACTGCAAACGTCGACTCGGGAACC
>JAOPVE010000267.1 GCA_025963185.1 Actinomycetes bacterium | reverse complement strand
GTCTCCTTCGACGACCTGACCGCGGCCGGCTCGATGAACGAGGCCAAGTCCGCGGGCAAGGTCCGCATCGAGGGCAAGGACTACATCATGTCCGACGGCGACGTAGTGGAATTCCGCTTCAACGTCTGACAGCAACGCCCGTCCGGCCACCAGGGCACGACACCGCAGGGCCAAACGCGGAAGTGCGGTAACCCCGACCGGCCAGGACCGGCACCAGTTACCGCACTTCGCGAGAGGGGCGGGGTGACGAGCGGAGACCGAAGATCGTGACTAACCGCTAACGGCGAAAGTCTTTCCTCGTGACGGACGAGACGCTTCGCCGTACCCCCGCGCGCTGTGACATTCCAGGTGCGGGCCGGAAAAGCGCCACCAACGGCGCGCCCTGACACCGCGAGGCCCCCAAACCCTGAAGTGCGGTAACTGAGACCGGCCATGACCGGCTGCAGTTACCGCGCTTCGGGAGGATCCGGCGGCCGAGGGTGCTCGGCGGGCGGAGGTGAGGATGTGGGTGGGCGTGATGCCGTGCCGGTCACCGTGGGCACGGCGACCGGCGGGTCACATGCCGGCGGGCAGCAGCAGTGCGCCGGCGCAGAGCACGCTCCACGTCAGCGCGATCATCAGGGCGGCGAGGGGATATGCAACGCTCCGTCTCATATTGACAACGCTACGTCAATAATCAGCTTTTACGCCGTCCTGCGTGGCCTGCGGTAATGCGTGGCGAACAGTGATATCTAGTCCGATTGTGACCGAATCGGGGTTGCGGCCCGGATCGTCCCGCCCTGCCAACTCCGCGTACCCCCGCGCGGTTACGGTCACTCGGGACTGACCGTCACTCGGGACTGACCAGGCCACTTCGGACCGCGTACAGCGCGGCCTGCGTCCGGTCCGCCACGCCGAGCTTCGCCAGGACCGCGCTGACGTGCGCTTTCACGGTCTTCTCCGAGAGGGCCAGCTCGCGCGCGATCAGCCGGTTGGACAGCCCGCGAGCGACCAGCCGCAGCACCTCGTGTTCGCGCGGGGTCAGCGGATCGCGGGCGGTCTCGGCGACGGACTGCAGCACGGTCGCCGCGACCTGCGGGTGCAACTGGGCGCCCCCGGCGTGCACGGCGCGCAGCGCGTCGGCGAGTTCGGCCGGTCCGATGTCCTTGAGCAGGTACCCGGCCACCCCGGCCCGGACCGCCGGGAGCACCGAGTCCTGCCCCGCGAACGAGGTCAGCACCACGACCTTGACCCGTGGATGGCTCACCTGGAGCCGCTTGAGGGCCTCGATCCCGGACATGCCCGGCAGTTGCAGGTCCATCACTACGATGTCCGGCCGGACCGACGGGATCAGCGCGAGGGCCTGCTCGGCGGACGAGGCCTCCCCGGCGACCACCATGTCGTCCTGCAGGTCGAGGAACGTGCGCAACCCGGCCCGGACCATCTCGTGGTCGTCCACCAGCAACAGCCGCAGCGGCTCACCCGTCATGGC
Organism: Actinomycetes bacterium; assembly: GCA_025963185.1. Classification (GTDB taxonomy): domain Bacteria; phylum Actinomycetota; class Actinomycetes; order Mycobacteriales; family Cryptosporangiaceae; genus RYN-140. The sequence continues at coordinate 14,837 of JAOPVE010000267.1, read as the reverse complement.
GGACCTCCAGCGACACGGTCGTGCCCTCGCCGGGCGCGGTCCGGATCTCCAGCACCCCGCCGAGAGCCTTCGCGCGGTCGCCCATGCTGGTCAGCCCGAGGCGGCGCGAGGTGCGGACGGTCTCGGCGAGGTCGAACCCGGATCCGTCGTCGGCCACGGTCAGCGACAGCAAGCACTCGCCCGACCCCAGCGCGACGGCGATCCGGTGGGCCGCCGAGTGCCGGAGCGCGTTCGAGAGGGCCTCGTTGGCGATCTTCAGGACCTCCCGCCGCAGCGCCGGGGTGGTCCGGGGCGTGCCGGTCACGGTCAGGTCGATCGGCACGTCGTGGACCGCGCGCAGCAGGTCCACCCGGCGGCGCAGGGCCACGTCGAGGCCGTCGCGGGAGGTGTCCCCGCCGTGCAGGGTGTCCACGAGGGCGCGCAGTTCGTCCAGCGCGGTCCGGCTCAGTTCGCGGACCTGGGCCAGCAACTCGGGCTTCGCCGTGGCCGACTCGGCGACCAGCGTGAGGCTGAACAGGGTCTGGGTGACGGAGTCGTGCAGGTCACGGGCGATCCGGTTGCGCTCGGACTCGATCGAGAGCTCGCGGGCACGCTCCTGGCGCTGGGCGTTGACCACGGCGAGGGCGGCGTGTGCGGCGAGCATTTCGAGCAGGTCCTCGTCGGCTTCGGTGAACTCGGCGCCGCCCGTCTTCTCGGCGAGGAACAGCTCGGCGACCACCTCGCCGCCGGCCACGATCGGCACGCCGAGGAACGAGCGCATCCACGGGTGGTGAGCCGGGTAGTAGCCGAACCGCGGATCGGTGGTGATGTCCGCGACCCGGATCGGCCTGGTGTCCTCCAGCAGCGCGCCAAGGATTCCGTGGGTGCGGGGGAGCGAGCCGATCCGGTCCCAGGTGGCGGAGTCGATCCCGCTGGTCAGGAACAGCCCGAACCCGCCGTCGCCGTCCGGGACGCCGATCGCCGCGTAGCGGGCCCCGGCGAGATCCCTGGCCGCTTCGAGGATCGTGCGCATGGCCGGCTCGGTCCGCCGCTCGGCGCCGAGCGCCAGGGCGACGTCGAGCAGCTTGCGCAGCGCGCCGGGTTCGTCGTTCATCGCGGCCATCGTGTCACGGCCGTCCCCAGTGATCCGGCGGCTCGGTGTGGGCGCCCGGCCGCCGGTTCCAGTACTCGCGTAGCTCGGCGCAGCGGCCGTCCGGGGCGAACCGTAGTACGAGGCAGCCGGCGTAGGTCACCGGATCCGGCTCGTGCAGCGTCGCCCACCACTCGACCGCGGCCCGGTCCCCGTCGAGGACCGGGCTGCCGAACCGGGGCCGGACGCCGGATTGCCCGGCGATCTCGGCCGCCCAGTACGCGGCGATCGCGGGCCGGCCGGCGTGCGCCGGGGCGTGCGGATCGTTCGCCGAGGTGGCGTCCTCGGTGAACAGTTCCGCGATCGCCCCGGCGTCCCCGTCCCGCCAGGCCTGCGCGTACGCCGCGAGCCAGCGGGTGACGTTCACCGCGGCAGGATCAGGTGCAGGTCGCCGAACTCGTGCCAGCGGTAGCCGTGCTCGGCGGCGGCCCGGTACGAATCCAGCAGCAGGTCGCAGCCCGCCACCGCGCGGAGCATCAGCAGGTGCGAAGCCTCGGGCTCGTGCCAGCCAGTGAGCAGCCCGTCCACGGCGGCGAGCTCGGTGTCCGGGGTGATGACGAGGTCGGTCCAGCCGCTGGCGGGGCGCACCTCGCCAGTCGCGCGGGCCGCCGATTCCAGCGCCCGGACCACTGTGGTGCCCACCGCGATCACCCGCCGGCCGTCCCGCTTCGCCGCCGCGACCGTTGCCGCGGTGCTGGCCGGCACGGAGTACCACTCGGGGTACGGCGGATCGCCGGACTCCAGCGACGACACCCCGCAGTGCAGCACGATCCCGGCGGTCTCGACGCCCCGCCCGGCGAGCTTGCGGAACACCCGCGAGGTCAGCGCTCGCCCCGCGGACGGCATCTCGGCGCTGCCCGGGGTGTCGGCGAACGGAGTCCGGTACGCCGAGAGCGGCCAGGGCTGGCTCACATACCGGTAGCGGATCGGCGATCCGTGGCCGGTCAGCCACCGCAGCAGCGGATCCGGGGTGGACAGCTCGGCGATCCAGAGCCGGTGTGCGCCGGGGATCAGCGGCGCGGTCACTCCGAGGATCCCGCCCCCGGCGAGCCGGATCTCCTCGCCACCTCTGTCCGCAGTGGAGGGAAGCCCGCCGAGTGGGCCAGTGCTGCGGATCTCGGCGATCCACCTGCTGCTTCTGCGGTTCAGGGCGCTGGTGTACTCGACGGCGGCGCCAGGGTCCACTGTCGACAAATGGACTTCGACCCGCTCGCCCGTGGACGTGACGCCAGGGAGCGCGGCGGGCAGCGTGTCCGAGGTGTTCACGACCAGCACGTCCCCGGGCCGAAGCTGGTCGGCCAGGTCGGCCGCGACCCGGTGCCGCAGTCCGCCCGGGCCGGCCACGAGCATCCGCACCCGGTCCCGCGGCACGCCCGTCTCCTCGGGCGGGGCGGTCGCGATCGTGGCGTCGGGCAGCGCCGGCATCGGCGGGCAGAGGGCCGTCTCCGGCTCCGTCGCGAGCGCGCTCATGCTGACACTCCCGCGAGCGCCGCCGCGGTGTACCGGCCGCTCGGCAGGTCCTCGGTGAACAGCCGCCGTAGCGCGGGCACCGACGCCTCGGGCAGCGGACGGTCGCTGATGTCCTCGCCGGGGAAGGCCGCCGCGTGCATGGCGGTCCGCATGTCGCCCGGATCCACCGAGTACACCCGCAGCCCCGGCTCCTCAGCGGCCAGCACCCGGACGAGCTGGTCTAGCGCCGCCTTGCTCGCGCCGTACCCGCCCCAGCCGGGGTAGCCCTCGACGGCCGCGTCGCTGCTGATCGCGACGATCCGCCCGCCGGCCGCCCGGAGCGCCGGGAGCGCTGCCTGGATCAGCGCCAGCGAGGCGACCACGTTGGTCTCGAAGACGTCCCGCAGCGCGGCGAGCCGGTAGTCCGGCAGGAACGGCAGCGGTGTCTGGCCGAGCGTCGAGGCGTTGAGCACGAGTGCGTTGATCCGGGTGCCCGCGGCGGCGACGAGGTCCGCCCGGTGGGTGGGGTCGGTGACGTCGCCGGGGACGGTGAGGGCGCCCGGCCAGTCGCGGGCGGCGGCGTCGAGGTCAGGGGCGGTGCGGGCGTCGGCGACGATCCGCCAGCCGTGGTGGGAGAGATCGGTGGCGAGCGCGCGGCCCAGGCCCTGGGACGCTCCGGTGATGATCGCTGTTGTCGTCATGCCTTCGAGCCTGGCCGCGCGCGGGCGCCGGGGAATCGGGCCAGGGCCGAGACCCGCCTAGGACCTTGGGCCTAGGACTCCCGCTGGATCCGGACGATGCGCGAGCGCACGGGCTGCGGGGGAACGAAGTCGTCGCCGCCCGTTGTCGTCACCTCCGACCAGGTCAGCCCGGGGCCGAGGTCGTCCAGCCGGGCCGCGGGGGAGGCCGAGAGCACCGCGGTCCGGAAGCTCAAGTGCCGCAGCATCGGCAGCAGTTCGTCGGTCACCCCGTGCGGGAGGTTCCCGATGAGCACGTCGAAACCCCTCTCGCGGATCGACGAGAGCGCATCACCTTCGATCACCCGCGCGCCCGGGAACTCCTCCCGCAGCCGGGCGGCGAACCGCGGATCCAGCTCGACCAGCGTGAGGCTTGCGGACGGCGGCAGGCACCGGGCCACCGTGCCGGCTCCGGCCCCGAGTTCGGCCACGTGGTCGGACGGCCCTATCCCGGCCGCCCGCACCACCGCCGCCAGCTTCTCGGGCGAGACCAGGAAGTACTGGCTGAGAGCCGGATCCGCCTCGCCTCGCAGACGCTCATGCACGCCCGCAATCTACGGCGCCGGTCACGGGTACAGCCACCAGTTCCGGTGCTGCGTCACCTGCGGGGTCGCGGTCATGCGGATCAGGCTCGCCGACAGGTATGAAGAACCTGTTGGCCCCCGATACTCAACCCATCACCACCGACCCGCCGCCCCGCTACGCGAAGTGCGTACCGTTCTGCCGCCTATGACCGGCTCAGCGGCACGCACTTCCGAGGGAGGTGGTAGTCGCGCTGATGGCCGGCCGCCGGCCCCCGGAGTGAGCAACGCGCCCCGCCAGCGAGCTCCGCTCTGCCACTCTGTGCGCGGACCAGGACAGAAGGGATCGCCATGCTGACGATCGTCGGAGCGGCCATCATGGACGACCAGGGTCGCGTGCTGGGCGCCGAGCGCGCCGCACCGCCCGCGCTGGCCGGCCGGTGGGAGTTCCCGGGCGGCAAGGTCGAGCCTGGCGAGGAAGAGCTGGCCGCGCTGCACCGCGAGTGCGAGGAGGAACTCGGCGTCGGCATCGAGGTGCTCGCCCGGCTCGGCGGCGACGTCACCCTGCCGACCGGCGCGGTGCTCAAGGTCTGGATCGCCCGCCTCGTCCGCGGCGAGCCGCAGGCCCTCGAACACAGCGAGCTGCGCTGGCTCCCGCGGGAGGAACTGCACAGCGTGCCGTGGCTTCCGGCGGACGCCCCTCTGGTCGACGCCCTCGCCGCCCAGCTCGACCGCCGCACCGCCTGACGGTCCGGACAACGCAAGAGCCCGGGACCGTTGTGCGGTCCCGGGCTCTGACGGCCGTGAATCAGGACCGGCGGAAGATCTTCGATCCGAGCCAGACCAGCGGGTCGTACTTCGTGTCGACGACGCGCTCCTTCATCGGGATGATCGCGTTGTCGGTGATCTTGATGTGCTCGGGGCACACCTCGGTGCAGCACTTGGTGATGTTGCACATGCCCATGCCCTGCTCACGCTGGGCGAAGTCCTTGCGGTCCTCGCGGGCGTCGAGCGGGTGCATGTCCAGCTCCGCGGCCCGGATGAAGAACCGCGGACCGGCGAACGCGGGCTTGTTCTCCTCGTGGTCCCGGACCACGTGGCAGGTGTTCTGGCACAGGAAGCACTCGATGCACTTGCGGAACTCCTGCGAGCGCTCGACGTCGATCTGCTGCATCCGGTACTCGCCCGGAGCCACCCCGGCCGGCGGCGTGAACGCGGGGATCTGCCTGGCCTTCGTGTAGTTGTACGACACGTCGGTGACCAGGTCTCGGATCACCGGGAACGCCCGCAGCGGCGTCACCGTGATCACCTCGTCCTCGCCGAACGTGCTCATCCGGGTCATGCACAGCAGCCGGGGCTTGCCGTTGACCTCGGCCGAGCACGAGCCGCACTTGCCCGCCTTGCAGTTCCACCGGACCGCCAGGTCACCCGCCTGGGTGGCCTGGAGCCGGTGGATGATGTCGAGGACGACCTCGCCCTCGTTGACCTCGACGGTGTAGTCGACGAGCGCCCCGTCGGATGTGTTGGCGCCGGCGCTGCGCCACACCCGGAACTCGGCCTTGTAGGTCACGACCGCTCCTCGCTTCGCTCGGACCAGCCGTGCGCTGTGCCCATGGTTCGCTCGCTGCGCTCGCTCACGGCCTGCCTCCCTCACCGGCGGTGGTGTCCAGTGTGGACAGCTCGTCCGTCGTCATGTACTTCGACAGTTCTTCCTTCTCAAACAGCGAGAGCAACTCGGTCGGCATGACCGGCAGCGGCTGGTGCGTGATCGTCACCTGGTCGCCGTCCACTGAGCAGATCAGGTTCTCCTGGCGCCACACCGGATCCATCTTCGGGTAGTCCTCGCGGGTGTGGCCGCCTCGGCTCTCGGTGCGCTCCAGGGCTGCCTTCGCGACGCACTCGGAGATCAGCAGCAGGTTGCGCAGGTCGAGCGCCACGTGCCAGCCGGGGTTGAACGGGCGGTCGCCCTCGGCGGTGACCCGCTTCGCGCGCTCCTTGAAGGTCTCCAGCTTGCCGAGCGCCTCGACGATCTCGTGCTCGCGCCGGATGATCCCGACCAGGTCGTTCATGGTCTGCTGGAGATCCGACTGGACCGTGTACGGGTTCTCCCCGGCCACGCCCGTGAGCGGGGCGAGCGCCTCGGTGGTGGCGGCCGCGACCTGGTCCTCGGCGATGGGCGGCCGGTCGGGGCCGATCGCGTCGACGTACGCGGCCGCGGCGGCACCTGCCCGGCGGCCGAAGACCAGCAGGTCGGACAGCGAGTTGCCGCCGAGCCGGTTCGACCCGTGCATGCCGCCCGCGACCTCGCCGGCCGCGAACAGCCCTGGCACCTTGGCCGCCGCCGTGTCCGGATCGACCTCGACGCCGCCCATGACGTAGTGGCAGGTCGGGCCGACCTCCATCGGCTCGGCCGTGATGTCGACGTCCGCCAGCTCCTTGAACTGGTGGTACATCGAGGGCAGCCGGCGCCGGATCTCCTCGGCGGGCAGCCGGGTCGACACGTCCAGGAACACCCCACCGGCGGGGGATCCGCGGCCGGCCTTGACCTCGGAGTTGATCGCGCGGGCGACCTCGTCGCGGGGGAGCAGCTCAGGTGGGCGCTTGTTGTTGTCCGGATCGGCGTACCAGCGGTCCGCCTCCTCCTCGGAGGTCGCGTACTGCGCCTTGAACACCGCCGGGATGTACTCGAACATGAACCGCTTGCCCTCGGAGTTGCGCAGCACCCCGCCGTCGCCCCGGACCGACTCGGTGACGAGGATCCCCTTCACCGACGGCGGCCAGACCATGCCCGTCGGGTGGAACTGGATGAACTCCATGTTCACCAGCGTCGCCCCGGCCCGCAGCGCGAGCGCGTGCCCGTCGCCCGAGTACTCCCACGAGTTGCTGGTGACCTTGTAGGACTTGCCGATCCCGCCGGTCGCCAGCACGACGGCCGGGGTCTCGAACAGGATGAACGAGCCCGACTCGCGCCAGTAGCCGAACGCGCCGGAGATCCGGTCGCCGTCCTTGGTGAGGGTCGTGATCGTGCACTCGGCGAACACCTTGAGGTAGGCCTCGGCGTCGCCGTGCAGGGCCAGGTCCTCCTGCTGGAGGGAGACGATCTTCTGCTGCAGCGTGCGGATCAGCTCCAGCCCGGTGCGGTCGCCGACGTGGGCCAGCCGCGGGTACTCGTGCCCGCCGAAGTTGCGCTGGCTGATCTTGCCGTCCTTGGTGCGGTCGAACAGGGCGCCGTAGGTTTCCAGCTCCCAGACGCGATCCGGAGCCTCCTTGGCGTGCAGTTCGGCCATCCGCCAGTGGTTGAGGAACTTGCCGCCGCGCATCGTGTCGCGGAAGTGGACCTGCCAGTTGTCCTTCGGGTTCACGTTGCCCATCGCGGCCGCCGCGCCACCCTCGGCCATCACCGTGTGGGCCTTGCCGAACAGCGACTTGCAGACGATCGCGGTGCGTTTGCCCTGCTCACGGGCCTCGATAGCGGCGCGCAGCCCGGCGCCTCCGGCCCCGATCACGACCACGTCGTACGGGTGCCGCTCGATGTCAGTCATGTCCTATGCCTTCTGCAATGTGCGATCGGGGTCAGTGGATGAAGCGCAGGTCGCTGAGCGTGCCCGAGGCCACCAGCGCGATGTAGGCGTCGGTGAACGCGAGCGTGCCGAGCGTCAGCCAGGCGAGCTGCATGTGCCGGGCGTTGAGCTTCGAGATCTGGGTCCACATCCAGTACCGGACGGGGTGCTTGGAGAAGTGCTTGAGCCGTCCGCCCGCGATGTGCCGGCACGAGTGGCACGAGATCGTGTAGGCCCACAGTGCGATGACGTTGCCGATCAGGATCAGGTTGCCCAGCCCCAGCCGGAAGCCCTGGGCTCCGTGCAGCGCCTCGATGGCGTCGTAGGTGTTGATCACCGAGATGATCGCGGCCGCATAGAAGAAGTAGCGGTGGATGTTCTGCAGGATCAGCGGGAACCGCGTCTCGCCCGTGTACTTGGCGTGCGGCTCGGCCACCGCACACGCCGGCGGGGACAGCCAGAACGCCCGGTAGTAGGCCTTGCGGTAGTAGTAGCAGGTCAGGCGGAAGCCCAGCAGGAACGGCAGCGCGACGATCCCGAACGGCACGAGCGGCGGGAACTTCGGCAGCGGACGGCCGAAGTGAGCCGCGCCCTCGACGCAGGACTGGGTCAGGCACGGCGAGTAGAACGGGGTCAGGTACCCGTACTTGTCGACCCAGTAGTACTTCTGCATCGCAGTCCGGACCAGCGCGTAGAGCACCCAGGCGGCCAGCCCCACGGCCGTGACCAGCGGCGGGATCCACCACCGGTCCGTCCGCAGCGTGCGTTCACGGATTCCGGCGCGGCCGGCTGACCGGGCGGCCGAGGATTCGGTGCCCCCGGGGGGACCGGCGGTGGCGGCAGGGGCGGTCATGGTCTGCGGTGCTCCCTTGGGATCTCGGTAAGCCGCGCGCTGGCCGTCCGGGCCAGGCGCGGGGTGGTCAGCGGGTGCCGCCGACGCCCTCGTCGTCCGCGTCGCGCCAGAACTCGGGCTCGTACGGCTCGTCGGGGACGAAGTGCAGGCGGGGCAGGGTATCGCCGGTGCGCGGAGCGGGCCGCAGCTCCCCGATCTCGTCGAGATCGGCCGAGAACCGGCTGACGTCGCTGGCGAGGCGGCGCAGCCCGAGGCTGTCCGCGTGGCGGGACCGCAGAACGGCGACCGCGCGCTCGAGCGCGGCCACGGCACGGCGGACTTCGGCGAGGTCGTCGTCGCTCGGCAAGCTGCCACCTCCGGTCAGCGGTGCGGGGCGGGCGGGCACGGCGGAGTGCCCTGCCTGGCCGGTGTCGACCGGGCGTGCCGCAGTCTGCCGGCAATCTTGCTCTGTGGAAAGCCCGGTGTCCTCCGTGGGGGACGTTAGTTCGCCACACCGGGATCCGCCCGCCGGGCGCGCCGTGGCATCGGCGCCGGTCAGGGCGGTGATCCGGTCAGTCGGCGGCGCCGCCGGTGAAATTCCAGCTCGCCAGGCGCACGCCAGGGGTGCTCGTTCGGCCCTCCCCGTAGGTCCCCGGGATCGACTCCGCCCTGGCCCCGACGGCCTGCACGGAACCGGGCGCGAGGGCGTCCAGGTATGACTGGGTGAACCGCAAATTCCGCACTGGACGGACGATCCGCCCGTCCTCGACCCACCAGACCCCGTTGCGGGTCAGGCCGGTGACGACGAGGGTCCGCGGGTCCAGCACCCGGGTGTACCAGAGGTCCGAGACGAGCAGGCCGCGGTCCAGGCCGGCCAGCAGGTCGGGGCCCTCGGGTCCGGGCCGCAGGCACAGGTGCCCGGCGAGCGCCCCGAAACGCTCGCCACCGGGGACCGCGTGGCCGGTGCTCTCGGCTCCGGCCTGCCTGGCGGTCCGCCGGTCGTGGGTGAGTGAGGTGCTGATCCCCCCGAGGACCAGCGGGAGCGGCCGTTTCGGGGCACCCTCGGCGTCGACGGGCACCCCGAGGGCGTCCGGCCGCAGCGGATCGTCGTGCAGCGTGATCGCCGGATCGAACTGCTCGTGCCCGAGTTCGACGAAGGACCGGCCCTCGGCGACGGCCCGCGCGTTGAAGCCGTACCAGGCGCTGAACCCGACGAGGTCCGCGACAGCGCTGGCTTCGAGCACCACCGGGTAACGGCCGGGCGCGAGTGGCACCGGATCCGCCGCCAGCCGCGCTCTGGCCGCCGCGTGCTCGCCGAGCGCGGCCCCGTCCAGGTCACCCAGGCGGACCGCGGCCGACCGTGCCACACCGTCCGAGGAGCAGGTGCGGGCGATCCCGTCGGTGATGGCGGCGGTCGCCCGTGCGGTCACGGACTGCCCCGCCGAGTTCGCGTAGACCGTGATCGTCTCGGAGGTCCGGCAGTACCCGGCCGTCTCCAGGCCGCCGGCGGCGTCGACGAAGGCCCGTACGACTGCGGCCCTCGCGCCGGGATCCGCGGCGGCCGTGGCGGGGTCGTAGTTGCCCTCGCCCGACAGCGGCGACGGCGGGGTCAGGCCACCCCAGCCGGCGTCCTCGGGCCGCAGCCTGGCCGCGCCGATCGTGCGCTCGACCAGGGCTTCGAGGGCATCGAGCGAGGTCAGCGTGGTCGCCGAGCTGGCCGTGCGGCCCTCGGTGTGCAGCCGCAGCCGCACCTTGCCGATGTCCTCGGCGACGTTCTGGTGGATCGCCGATCCGGCGAATCGGGTCAGGGCCAGCTCGCCGCGCACGACCGTGACCTCCGCCTCGGCGTCCGGCGCGGCCTTGGCGACCAGGTCGAGTACGAGTCCCGCGAGCTCGGCGCTCATCCCGTCACCCCGACCCGGACCCCGCGGAAGCGCGCCGGGACCGCCGGGTGCGCGGTGTGCCCGATCTGCATCGGCTGGCCCTTTCCGCAGTTCGGCGTGCCCCAGTAGACGAGGTCGTTGCCGAGCATGTCCAGCGATCCCCAGAACACCGGCGACACCCCCGTGTAGGTGGGGTTGCGCAGCATCCGGCCGCGGTTGCCGTTCTTGATCTCCCAGCCGATCTCGCAGCCGAACTGGAAGTCCAGCCGCCGGTCGTCGATCGACCAGGACCGGTTGGTGTCCATGTAGATGCCGTCGTCGGTGGCCGCGATGATGTCGTCGAGGCTGTGCTGGCCAGGCAGCAGGCCCACGTTCGTCATCCGCACCATCGGCATCCGGTTGAACCCGTCGGCGCGCATCGACCCGCCGTACGGCAGGCCCGCCAGCGCCGCGGAGTCGCGCCCGGCGAGCGCCCCGACCCAGATCCCGTCGCGCACGATGTCGACCGGCTGGGCGGGAGTGCCCTCGTCGTCGTAGCCGAAGGATCCGAGGGCACCGGGCAGCGTCGGATCCGCCGTGATCGTCATCAGCTCCGAGCCGAACTTCAGTGATCCGAGCTGGGCCAGGTCGAGCCACGAGGTGCCGGCGAACGCGGCCTCCCACCCGAGGATCCGGTCCAGCTCGGTCGCGTGCCCCACGGACTCGTGGATCTGCAGCGCCATCTGCTCGCCGCCGAGGATCAGGTCGGTCTCGATCGGCGGGCACTGCGGCGCCGAGAGCAGAGCGCGGGCCTCCTCGGCGATCCGGGCCGCGTTGCCGGGCATGTCCAGCGACCGCACCAGCTCCCAGCCCGCCGTGCCGAAGTGCCCGCGGATCCCCGGATAGGACCGCCGCTGCGTCTCGCCGTCCCCGACCGCGGTGGCGTTCATGCCCGCGCCGCACTCGCGTACGTGCTGGGCGATCCGGTGGCCCTCGCTGGAGACGAACCACTTGCGGGTGTCCCACGCGTCGTAGCTGGCCAGCGCGATATCGGCCCCGTGCTCACGCATCGTCGCGGTCACGCCCGCCAGCAGGTCGCCCTTCTCCGAGAGCGGCACGCTGAGCGGATCGATCTCGCACCCGTTCGCCCAGCTGTCCTGCCGGACGTCGACCGGGGCGAGCTGGATCGGCGCCCCGGGCACCAGCGTGCTGGCCTGCGCGATCCTGGCCGCGCGCTCCCCGGCGTGCCTCGCCGCGGCGGTCCCGGGATCGGGGACGGCGTAGAAGCCCCACGAGGATCCGATGAGCGCGCGCACCCCGATCCCCGCGGACTCGTCCTGGGTCAGGTCCTCGATGTCGCCGTTGTGGGCGGACATCGACTCGTACCGGCGAACCGTGAGCCTGGCGTCGGCGTAATGCGCCCCGGCGTCCAGTGCGGCCTGCACGGCGGCCGAAGCGAGGTCGAATTCAGGCACCGGCGATCCTCCCCGTGGGTGTGGTCCCGCCGACCGTAGCGGGGCGGGCGGCCGGATGGGGGTCAGTCCGCGTCCGCGGTCACCCGTGCCTTGCGGTCGCCGACCGCGACGACGTCTCCGGCCTTGAGCTGGGCGCCGCGCCGGCTCTCGGGCCGCCCGTTGACGGTCACCTCGCCGGCTTCGAGCAGTTCCCGGGCGTGGCCACCGTCCTCCGCGAGGTCGGCGAGCTTGAGGAACTGCCCCAGCCGGATCGACTCGTCGCGGATCCCCACATTCTCGATCATGCGCGGTTCTCGATCATGCGTGCCATCGTCCCCGAAACGCGATCAGCCCCCACGGCCGGGGCCATGGGGGCTGAGCGAACCGGTCAGGCCCGGCGGCGCCTTGCCACGAGGATCGCGGCCACGCCAGCGGTGAGCAGCGCGGCCCCGGCGGCGATGGCCCCCGCGATCGACGCGCCCGTGAGGGGCAGCGACCCGCTGCCGTGCGGGGCCGGTGCCGTCGCACTGGGTGCCGCGGTGGGTGCCGCGGTCGGAACGGTCCCGCCTCCGGTGGACGGCGTCGGCGTCGGGCCGGCGCTGCTGCTGGGCTGCGGCGACGGGGCGGCCTTCCCGGTCAGCCCGGCATAGACCTCGGCATCCCTGGCCTCCCGGATCGTCACGGCGGCGCTCGCCGTCTTGCCGCCCTCGTCGGCGGTGACGTCCGAGTCCTGCTCCGGGTTGCCGGTGTGCGGCGCGACGAACGACCAGCTGCCGGCGGGCGGCGTGATCGTCACCCGGTACTCGCCGAACGCCAGGTACTTCACCTCGTACCGGCCCTGCCAGTCCGTCTGGACCGGCTCGGCCGCGGGCTTTGTGCCGTCCTTCGGGTAGACCGTCACGGTGGCGCCCGGCAATCCGGCGTCTCCGCTGGCCCATCGCGAGTCCGCCGTGAGGTCGTTCCACACCCCACCGCGGATCGACGCGGCGCCCGCGACCGTGACCGGGATCGTGCGCTCGTTGTCCGACTTGTCGGAGTCCCCGTCCGCGCTGAACCCGGCGGTGACCGTGGTGTCCACGAGTGGCCCGTTGCCCGCGTAGACGACGAAGGTCGTGACCGTGGAAGTGGCGTCTTTGCGCAGCGTGAAGCCCATGGAGAAGGTGTCCCAGCCGCGCTTCGGGCTGTCCACGTTCACCGTGGAGAAGTCCACCGAACCGGGGTCCCGGTTGGTGGTGCTGGTGTCCGTCAGGATGCTGATCCGGTGCGGGACGATGAGGTGTACCCACCCGTGGGCACCGGGCTGCATGCCGGTCACCGACATCGTGATGCGGTGCGTGACCGCCCGCCCGGGAACGATCACCTTGTCGGTCGTGAGGTCGCGGATGACGGCGTCGGCACCGGGCTCGGCGGACGGGGACGGATCCGCGCTGGCCGACACCGGCGGCGCGGTGCTGGGGGACGGATCGGCGTCGGCGTGCGCGGCCCCCGCGGCGGCGAACGTCAGGACGAGAGTGGGCGCGGCGATCGCGAGGGACGCGAGCGCACGTAAGGACATGTGGCGGGACAAAACAGTCGCTCCTTGCAAGGCGTGAGGCGCGGCAAATGCGCGGCCGCGATTCTCCCCCACCACCGCAACATTCCCGCCCACCAGCCCCGCCCCACCAGCCGCCAGGCGGCTCACCCGCCCGCCCGTCCCCACTCGCGAAGTGCGGTAACTGCGACCGGTTCTGACCGGCACCGGTTACCGCACTTCGGGGACAGGGGCGGGGGTGTTAGAGGTGGTGGCGGGTGAGGGTGTCGATGCGGGCCGCCAGGGTGAGGTCCTTGTCCGTGACCCCGCCCGCAGAGTGGGTCGAGAGCGTGAAGGTGACCGTCCGCCAGCGGATGTCGATGTCGGGGTGGTGGTCGAGGTCCTCGGCGACGAGCGCCACCGCGTCGACCAGGCGGATCCCCGCGAGGAACTGTGGCGCGGTCACCGATCGCCGGATCGCCGAGGTGTCACCGGACCAGTCCGGCAACTGGAGGAGCCGGTTCGCGAGCGTGGCGGAATCGAGAGGCATACCGAACACGATCCGCCGCTCAGCGGGGAAGTTCAACCGCCGGGAAAGGGCAACGGCGGCGCCCGCGGGATCCCCCACCGGATCGCCGCGGACGCCGCCCATCCCCACCCGGGACGTCTACTTCTTGCTGAACTGCAGCCCCTGCCCGTCCGGGGTCGTGAGCGTGAGAGTGCCGTCGCCGGCCGACCAGGTGACCGTCTTGCCGTCGAGCGCGGCGACCACCTGCTTCTCCAGGTCGGCCTTGGCTCCGGCACAGCCCTTCCGGGTGATTGTGAGTTTGGAGAACTTCACCGAGTTGCCCGTCAGCGTCGCGGTCCCGGTGAAGGCGTTGCAGCCGGTATGGCCGGAGACCGTCGATCCGGGGCCGAACGTCAGGTCCGCGGAGGTACCGGCCGGGAGCGAACCCGCCGTGGCGCCGGCGACGAGTGAGGTGGCCGTCCAGTTGGTGTCCGTCAGCGAGGTGACGGGCTTGGCGGCGGTGTCCTCGGTGAGCGTGATCCGGGCGGACGCCGTGGTCAGGACCAGGGTCTGGCCGTCGAGCTTCCAGGCGGGCGAGGCGGTCAGGAACGAGCGGACCCAGGTGTCCTGCGCCATCAGCGGGGGATCGCAGGCGATGAGGGTGCCCGCGAGGTCCTTGGCGACGAGCTTGCCGCCGGTCGTCGTGACTTGGCCGCCCATGCCGTTGCACCCGGCCTGGACGGCGATCTTGTCGCCGCGGAACGTGATCCGGATGGGCTGTTTGCCGGCGAGCTGCTTGGGCTTGCCGCTGTCGACGACCTCGGTGGACCGGAATGCCTTGCCGGTCACCGTCGGGGCCGCCGGCGGCGCCGCAGGTGAGACGGTGTCATGTTCGGTCGCGGCCGCGCACCCGGAGGCCAGGACCGCCGTGAGGAGCGTGCTGCCGATCAGTCTGCGCGTCGTCATGGACCTTCGACGGTGACGGGCGCCACCTGGTTCCCCTGGTACCGGATCGGCCCGTGAGCTGCTCTTCGCCGCGGCCCCGTACGATTCGGGGATGCCCACTGCACTCACCAAGCGTGAGGATCTCCGGAACGTCGCGATCATCGCCCACGTCGACCACGGCAAGACCACGCTGGTCGATGCGATGTTGTGGCAGTCTGGAGCGTTCCGCGAGAACGCCGACGTGGACGACCGCGTCATGGACTCGATGGACCTCGAACGCGAAAAGGGCATCACGATCCTCGCGAAGAACACCGCGGTGAAGCACCGGGT
>JAOPVE010000242.1 GCA_025963185.1 Actinomycetes bacterium | reverse complement strand
ACCCTGACCAGGAACGTGACGCTGCCCGCGGGCTCCCCGTCGCTGACGTTCCAGGCTGCCTGGGACATCGAGGACTGCGGCGCCGACGCCTGTGACTACGCCTACGTCGAGGTCAACGACGGCAACGGGTGGAAGTCGATCCCCGGATCGATCACCAACCCCGCCGAGGGCAATGGCATCGACGGCGACCACGACTGGACCCCGGCCACGTTCGATCTGTCTGCGTTCGCCGGCAAGAAGGTCGGCCTGCGCTTCCGCTACAGCACCGACGGCGGCACGGGCGGCGAGGGCTTCTTCGTCGACGACCTGAAGCTCGCCGCCGGTGACACCACCGTCCTCACCGACGGCGCCGAGACCGGGCTCAACGGCTGGACCAGCGCCAGCCGCGCCGGTGGCCAGGGCTTCACCATCAACAACGGCATCTTCACCAAGGAGTACGACCACCGGTACATCGCCACCAACCGGCGGTACGTCTCGTTCGACCAGTACCTCCAGTACGGGCCGTACAACTGGGGCTGGCGCGACAACCCGGACCCGGCGAAAAACAAGCAGAACCTCGCCGAGCACTTCCCGTACCAGCAGGGCGTCCTGGTGACCTACGTCGACACGTCCGTCGGCGACAACAACACCACCGATCACCCGGGCAGCGGAATGGCCCTGATCGTGGACGCGCACCCGCAGCCGATCTACAAGCTCGACGGGCTGCCCTGGCGCGAGCGGGTGCAGATCTACGACGCCCCGTTCGGCAAGCGGAAGGCCGACTCGCTGACCCTGCACTGGGCCGGCCAGACGAACTACATCCGCGGACAGGACGCCGCTCCGGTGTTCGACGACACCAAGCAGTACTGGAACGCCGCGGTGCCGAACGGCAGCGTCAAGGTCGCCAACGCGGGCGTCAAGCTGAGCGTCGTCAGCGAGAACGGCAACATCGTGATCCTCAAGCTCGGAAAGTCCACTCCCGCCAAGTAGTGGCAAGGCAGTAACCGCGGTGGGGCCCGGAGACTCGATCCCGGGCCCCGCCGTTCTGTCCAACCAGTCATCAGCGTCCTCGCCCCGAACCCCACCCCGAAGTGCGTGCCGTTACGCCGGTCATAGGCGGTCCAGCGGCACGCACTTGCGGTTTGGGGGGGGGAACCCCGGGGTGGGGTGGGGAGTCTGAGGGGTATGACCAGGGATCGTGGGTGGGTGTTGGCCGTTGTCGTCGGTGGGATCGTCCTCGGGGCCGGGGTGACAGGGTGCTCGGGTAGTCCACAGCCGGGACCGCCGAGCAGCGGATCCAGCGGATCGCCGTCGAGCGGCGGACCGTCGGGCGGGCAGTCCGCGCCGGCTCCGTCACAGGTGCCGAGCCCGGCGCCGGGCGGATCAGGGGATCCGCAGAACCCCACCGACACCAGCAAGGCCGGGTGGATCAGCGGGATCTTGAACGCGGATCCGCGAGGCGACTGTTACACCCTGACCACAGACGACGGGGATCTGTACGCGATCTACCACCCCAAGGGCGGGCCGTTGCACCGCGGCCAGCGAGTACGCGCGCACCTCACCCCCGCCACCGTGCGGATCGTCTGCGGGGAGGGCCGCCAGGTGGCCGCGGATCAGCTCGCCGCGGTCCACTGACGGCGGGAAAGGCTGCTCACGGTTCGCCGTCGGGTACGGCCCTGACCAGGCCGGTCAGTCCGTCGGAGTCGAGCAGGTCGACCGGCCGGATCGTCTTGTTGCTGCGCACGTAGTGGAATCCCGCGCGGACCTTGGTGACGGGTACCCCGGCGAGGTCTGCCCACGCCAGCCGGTACGCGGCGAGCTGGACCGACGCGGCCGCCGCCGCATCACCGTCGGGCGCCGCGCCGGTCTTCCAGTCGATGACGTCCCAGCAGCCGGCGGGCTCGGCGAAGACGGCGTCCATGCGCCCCCGCACGACGACCCCGTCGACCACGGTGGCGAACGGCACCTCCACCTGGGCGGGCACCCGCTCGGCCCACGCGCTGCGCAGGAACGCGGCCTGGAGCGCCTCGAAATCGGCATCGGGCGCGGCTCCCGAGTCCGCTGCGCCGGGCAGTTCGTCGAGGTCGAGGAGCCGTTGCGCGCCGAATCGCCGTTCGAGCCAGGCGTGGAACGCGGTGCCGCGGCGGGCGAGCGGCGCGGGCGCGAACGGGATCGGCCGGCGGATGTTGCGGGCCAGCTCGTCGGGATCGCGGCGCAGGATCACGAGCTGGGACACCGACAGGTGCGAGGGCAGTTCGACGTCGTGGACGTCCCTGCGGCGGTACCGGGCGCGCTCGGTGAGCAGCAGTTCGGCCTCGGCGGCCCAGTCGGCTCCGGCCGAGCGCTCGGCGTCGGTGAGCGGCTGGTGTGGCGCTTCCAGCACCAGGTTGGCGGCCACGGTCAGCTCGGTGCGGCGGGGGCCGAGCGGATCCGCGGGCCAGTCGGCGCGCCGGGCCACGGCGGTCAGCGGGTTCTCGGCCACGGACGGCTGCGGCTCCCACACCTCCGGATCCGCACCGGCGGCCACGCAGTGATCGTGGACCTCGCCGAGGAACAGCGAGGGTCCGCGCGGCTTCGTCGCCTGGTCCCACCAGTAGCCCGAGCACAGCACGAGGTGGCGGGCCCGCGTGAACGCCACGTAC
Organism: Actinomycetes bacterium; assembly: GCA_025963185.1. Classification (GTDB taxonomy): domain Bacteria; phylum Actinomycetota; class Actinomycetes; order Mycobacteriales; family Cryptosporangiaceae; genus RYN-140. The sequence continues at coordinate 4,719 of JAOPVE010000242.1, read as the reverse complement.
GCGAGGCGGCGTTCCTCGGCGAGGCTGCGCTCGTCGCAGTCGGCGGCGAACCGCTTGCGCTCGGCCTCGACCTCGACCTGATCCCCGGTGGCGCTGAGATCGAGATCAGGCAGATCCGCGCGGTCGCCGCGGAGGGCCGATGGGAGGACGCCGAGCGCGGCGATCCAGGTGTCGGACGGGCCGCTGTCGGTGGGGAACACCGACTTCGTCAGCCCGGGGACGGCCACGAGGTCCCACTCCAGCCCCTTCGCGGCGTGCGCGGTGAGGATCTGCACCGCGCCGGGCTGCACCTCGACCTGCCCGGGCGCGAGCCCGCGCTCGCGGTCGTCGGCGGCCTTGAGGTAGGCGACGAACGCGCCGAGACTCACGGATTCGGCCGTCTCGGCGAACTCGGCGGCGACCCGGCCGAACGCGTCGAGGTGGGCGCGGGCGAGCGCCTGGTCGCCGGACCCACGGGACGCGACCTCGACGTCCAGGCCGAGAGTGCGCTCGATGTCGGCGACGAGGTCGGGCAGCGGCTGGGCGGCCCGCGTGCGCAGGCTGCGCAGCTCGTCGCGGAGGGCACCCAGCCGCGAGTACCCGGCGGCCGAGTACGCGGCGGGATTGCCCAGATCGTCGAGGGCCTCGATGATGCTGCGCTCGTCGACCGCGTCGGCGACGGGCTCGACCGGTCCGGCGGCCGGCTCGCCACCCCCGCCGTCCGCCCCCTCGCCACCCGCGCCGTCCCGCGGAGCGCCACCGTCCGGAGGACCAGCCAGGGCAGCCCGCCGGACAGCCGCGATCGCGGACGACCGCGAGCCCAGCGCCGCCAGGTCACGCGGACCGAGCCGCCAGCGCGCCCCGCTGAGCAGCCTCATCAGCGCGTCCCCGGCGGTCGGATCGCTGACCACCCGCAGTGTCGCCACCACGTCCCGGACCTCCGGAGTGTCGAGCAGCCCGCCGAGCCCGACCACCTCGACGGGCAGCCCGGCGGCGCGCAGGGCGAGCGCGAGACGGTCGAACTGGCTGCGCTTGCGGGCGAGGACGGCCGCGGTGATCGCCGTGCCGGACGCGCGGGCGGCCTCCCACGCGTCGCCGATGGATCGCGCGACCCAGGCGGCTTCGTCGTCCACAGTGGCGTGCAGCGCGCACCGGACCCTCCCCGCGCCGACCCCAGCCGGACCGGGTTCCAGCTCGGGCACAGCCACAGCGTCGCCGGACGCGCGCAGCGGGGCGGACACCGCGTTCGCGAGGTCGAGGATCGCCTCGTCGTTGCGCCAGCTCACGGTCAGCTCGCGGATCGGCGCTGGCCGCCCCCCGGATCGCGGGAAATGCTGCGGGAACCGGGCGAGGTTCCCGGCGGAGGCCCCGCGCCACCCGTAGATCGACTGGCACGGATCGCCGACGGCAGTGACCGCGTGCCCGCGCCCGTACAGCGAGGTCAGCAGCGTGAGCTGGGCGTGGCTGGTGTCCTGGTACTCGTCGAGCAGCACGACCTTGAACCGGACCCGTTCGAGGTTCCCGACGTCCGGGTGGTCGCGGGCGACGACGGCCGCGCGGGACATCTGGTCGCCGAAGTCCATCGCCTCGCTGGACCGCTTGCGCGCCGTGTACCGCTCGACCAGGGGCAACAACTGGAGCCGGGCGAGCTGGATCTTGCGCAGCCGGTCGACCTCGGCGGAGTAGGTGCCCCGGAACCGCTGTTTGGGCGCGGCCGGGATCGACTCCAGCCGGGCGATGAACCATTCGGTCCAGGCCGCCAGTTCGGACGCGTCGCGCAGGTGCTCGGCGAGCTGCCCGGCGAGGTCGAGCACCGCGGCGGTGACGGTGGGCGGCGCGAAGTCGACCCGGCTCATGTCGCCGTCGTAGGCGCGCACCACCGAGTCGGCGAGCTGCCAGGTCACGGCCTCGGTGAGCAGCCGGGTCGAGGGCTCGAACCCGGATCGCAGGCCGTGTTCGGCGACGATCCGGGAGGCGTAGGAGTTGTACGTCGAGACCGCGGGCTCGCCGATCAGCGTGTCGTCGCCCTCCTCGGGCTCGCCGAGCACCCCGCGCCCGCGCAGTTCGCCGAGCCGCTTGCGGATCCGCGCGGCGAGTTCGGCGGCGGCCTTGCGGGTGAACGTCAGCCCCAGGATCTCCTCGGGCCGGACCAGCCCGTTGGCGACCAGCCACACGACCCGCCCGGACATGGTCTCGGTCTTGCCCGATCCGGCCCCGGCAACGACGAGCATCGGCTCCATCGGCGCCTCGATGATCGTGGCCTGCTGCGGGGTGGGCGGCGGCTGGCCGAGCGCGGCGGCCAGGGCAACGGCGGAGAACCTCACCCGGTGACCTGGCGCGACTGGATCGGGCAGCTGCCCGACACCGGGCAGGTGCGGCAGTGCTGGTGCTCGACCGCGGCGAACGCGGACCCGGCCATGCCCTCGGCGGTGTCCAGCACGAGCCGCTCGGCCCACCCCGGATCCTCCGACTGGGTCAGCGGCGGCTGCTGCTGCTCCTTGAAGTCCTTGGTCTTCGTGCCGAGGTGGACCAGCGAGGCCCCGCCGGACTCCGCGCCCTCCTCGAACGCGCCCTGCTCCACGGCGAGCTGGTACACGCCGAGCTGCGGGTGCTCGGCCAGCTCGCCGGACGGGGGCGCGTTGACGCCGGTCTTGAGGTCGACCACGACGAGCCGTCCCGACGCGTCGGCTTCGAGCCGGTCGACCCGCCCGCGCAGGAACGCCCGCCCCACCCGGACCCCGAACTCGCGCTCGACCGCGATCAGCCGCCGCGGGTTGGCGGCGAGCCAGTCGGCGAGCTTGCGGACCATGTCGAGCGCACGGTCGCGCTGCTTGGTGGCGTACCAGGCGCTGCCGAGGTCGAGCGAGGCCCAGTTCTCGTCGAGCCGCTTGGCAAGCTGCGTGAGTTCCGGATCGTCCGCGGCGGTGGTGGCGACCTCGTGGACCAGCGTGCCGATGTTCTGGCTCTCCCCCGGCGGCCCGGCCCCACCAGCGCCTTCGAGCAGCCAGCGCAGCGCACACCGGCCGAACTGCTCCACCTTGGACGGCGAGACCTTCACATCTTCGTCGGGTTCGCGCAGCGGCCGCTCGTCGGAGAGCGGGAGCAGACCCCACCAGTGCAGCGGATCGGCGCCGGGCACCCGCTCGGCGGCCAGTTCGGCGAGCTGGCGGGCCGCCGCTCGCCGCCGCACCTCCGGCTGATCCGGATCGAGGACCACGCCTCGCAGTTCGGCGACCAGCCCGGCCAGGGTCAGGGTGCGCGGGACCGGCGTGAGGGGCCGCTCGTCGTCCTCGGGCGGGCACAGCTCGTCGAGGAACCGGGACGGCTGGTCGCCCTCGTCGCCCCGGACCGCCGTGACCACGAGCTGGCGGCGGGCGCGGGTGACGGCGACGTAGAACAGCCGCCGTTCCTCGTCGAGGAGCTGGCCGAGCTGGCCCGCCGGGCCGGTGTGCCGGGCAGCGGCGAGGTCGACCAGGTCTTCGGACCCCAGCACACTGCCCCGCAGCCGCAGGTCGGGCCACAGCCCCTCCTGGACCCCGGCGACGACCACGAGGTCCCACTCCAGTCCCTTGGACGCGTGCGCGGTGAGCACCCGGACCGACTCGGCGTGCTCACCCGCGGGGGCGAGCGTGTCGGCCGCGATGTGCTGGCCGTACACCTGGTCGAGGAAGATCTCCGGACCCGCGCCGGGCAGCCGGTCGGTGAACCGGGCCGCCGCCTCGAACAGCGCGACGACGGCGTCAAGATCCCGGTCGGCCGCCGCGCCCTTCACCCCGCCGTCCGCGCTGGACTGCTGCCACTTCTCGGCGAGCCCGGTGCGCCGCCACACCGCCCACAACACGTCCTCGAGCGTGGATTCGGCTGCCTCCGCGGCCTCCCGGGCGGCCTCGATCAGCCCGGCCACCCGGACCGCCGGACCGGCCCACCGCTCGTTCGCCGAGCTGAGCCCCACCCCGGCCCACTCCGCCGGATCGGCGAGCGCACCCACCAGCAGCAGCCCGGAGCTGCGCTGATCGCCGGCCACGGAGGCGACCCGCCGCAGTTCCTGGCGCAGCCGCCGCAGCCCGAGCGCGTCGGCCCCGCCGAGGGCTGACGTGAGCAGCGCGACCGCGGCCTCCTCGTCCAGCGTGGACGGACGCAGCGCACACCGCATCACCAGCAGCAACGGCAGGACGCCCGGCTGCTCGACGAGCGGCAGCTCCTCCCCCGCCACCTCGACGGGCACCCCGGCGTGCACCATGGCCCGGCGCAGCAGGGACAGGTACTGGGCGGTCGAGCGGACGATCACGGCCATCCGCGACCACGGCACGCCGTCGCGCAGGTGCGCCTCGCGGAGCCGGTGCGCCACGTACGCGGCCTCCTGGCTCGGCGTGGGCAGCAGGTGGACCTCGGCCGATCCGGGATCGGTGCCCTCGGCCGGGTCCAGGACGCGGTGCCGGTTCGGGCCGCGCAGCCGCACAGCGACCCGGCGGGAGGCGGCGAGCAGCTTCTCGCCGCTGCGCCGGCTCGTGCGCAGGGCGATCACGGGGGCGGGCTCGCGCTGGGCCGTGGGGAACCGGTCGGGGAAGTGCCGGATGCACTCGACGTCCGTGCCCCGGAACGCGTAGATCGACTGGTCGGGATCGCCGACCGCGACCAAGAACCGCCCGCCGCCGCACAGCAGCCGCAGCAGCTCCTCCTGGGCCGGATCAGTGTCCTGGTACTCGTCGACGAACACGAACTCGCGGCGGGACCGCTCGG
>JAOPVE010000486.1 GCA_025963185.1 Actinomycetes bacterium | reverse complement strand
GCGTCTGGGCCGGGCGGCGCCGTCGGTCAAGTCCTCGCCGAGGCCCGGGCGGTTCGACGGGCTGGAACCGGCACCGCCGCACTGGCTTCCAGTTGAGCCTCCGGCACCGCTCGCCGGAGTGTGTGCCGCTGGACCGGTCATGACCGGCGCGTCGGCACGCACTTCGGGGCCTGGGCTGGTCGGCTGGGTGTGCTTTCGGTGAAGTGCGCGCCGTGGACTGGCTGGGACCGGCGCAGGCGCACGCACTTCTGGTGTCCGTGCCGCGGGAGACATTTCGGCGGCGCGTGTTCGGCGGGTCCGCTGCGGCCGTCTGGGGGTGAAGGTCCTGCGACGCGCCTGCGGGCCGATGGCGCCTCGCTCGCCGAAGTGTGTGCCGCTAGACCGGTCATGACCGGAGCGACGGCACACACTTCGCGCGTCTGGGGCCCGTTGACGCCGTCGGCCAACACCTCGCCGAAGGCCGCGCGGTGCGACCGGCTGGAACCGGCACCGCCGCACCCGCTTCCGGTTGAGCGTGCGGCGCCCCTGACGAAGTGTGTGCCGTTCGACCGGCTGGGACCGGCGCAGTGGCACGCACTTCTGGTGTCCGTGCCGCGGGAGACATCTCGGCGGCGCGTATTCGGTGGGTCAGCTCCGGCTGTCTGGGGTGACGGTCCTGCGGCGTACCTGCGGGCTGATGGCGTGGCGGTCGCGGAGGGGGCGGCGGGTGAGGTGATTGGCGGTGTGGCGCATGGTCGTAGCGCTTGGTGGCAGTTGTGTGGATCGCCGGGCCGTCCGCCGCGGTGTTTGGTCGTGGGGCTCAGCCGAGGTCGGTGAAGTGCTCGACCAGTGGGGGATGGGCGAAGTGGGGGCCGATGAGTGCGCGCCACTCGGTGAAGCGCTCGGTGGCGCGGAAGTTCTCGTCGTGCGCCTCGACGGACTCCCACTCGACGAGCAGGACGAAGCGGGACGGCGACTCGATGCCTTGGGTCATGCGGACCGACAGACAGCCCGCCGTCCCGGCCAGAGTCTGCCTGGCCTGCGCGTACGCCTTCGCGAACGCCTCTTCCTGACCCGCCTGCACGTCGATGAGCGCCACTTCGAGAACCATGTCGCCAGCCTGGCACAGCCGGTCCAGCGGACGGGCACCGACGCGGCCAAAACTGTCAGGTCCACTCAGTACAGTCGGGCCACAGGCACCGGGAGAGGGGGATCGACGTGGATCCGCGCGCGATGCAGACCTATGCCGAGCAGCTCATGGCCGAGTTCCAGCGCACCCGCGAGCAGGCCGCCGAGCTGCGCGAACGGCTGCGCACGGTAACCGCGACGGTCACCTCACCCGACTCGCTCGTCACCGCGACGGTCGGCCCGCGAGGCCAGTTGCTGCGGCTGGACATCGATCCGCGGGTGTACCGGCGGCCGAACTCGCGGGTGCTCGCCGACGCGATCACGACGACCGTCCAGCGGGCCACCGTGGCCGCGGCTGCCAAGGTCACGGAACTGTGCCAGCCGGGCCCGCCGCTGCCCGCCGAACACCTCGATGCCGCGCTCGGGCCGACCGACGCGGAACACGCCGCGATCGAGGGGGAGTGGGCCGCGATCGACGCCTACGACGCGTTCATCCGGTCCGGCGAGTTCGCCGACTACGACGGCTACGGCGACCCGCCAGGTCCCGCCGCTAGGCTCGCGCCGTGACCGGGAGGAACTCGCACTGCTCCTACTGCGGATCGCCGTTCGCACCGGCCACACCATGGCCCCGTGCGTGCGCGTCCTGCGGGCAGATCAGCTACGTCAATCCGCTGCCCGTCGCGGTGACTCTGTTGCCGGTCGACGGGTCGCTGCTGGTGATCCGGCGGTCGATCGAGCCGTGCACCGGCGAGCTTGCCCTGCCCGGCGGGTACGTCGACCTCGGCGAGAGCTGGCAGGAGGCCGCGGCGCGGGAGCTGCTGGAGGAGACGGGCGTTCTCGCCGATCCGCAATCGATTGAGCTTTTCGCCGCGAAGAGTGCGGCCGATGTGCTGCTCGTGTTCGGGCTCGCTCCACCGGCCACAGTGGACGCGCTCCCGCCGTCACAGCCCACCGCCGAGACCGCGGGGTGGGAGCTGATCGCCGGTCCGGCCGAGCTCGCGTTCCCGCTGCACACCGAGGCAGTCGCGGAGTATTTCGCCGGGGAGGGGCGGCGGTGAACCCGCACGACATTGTCGCCGCGGTGAACGCGCCGTTATTGCAGGTCGCGGGCACGCCGGTCAGCTGGGCCGAGGCGGCGGGCTTCGTGACCGGCGCGTGGTGCGTGTGGCTGGTCGCGCGCGAGCACATCGCCAACTGGCCGATGGGGATCGCGAACAACGTCTTCTTCGCGGTCCTGTTCTGGGCGGCCGGGCTGTACGCCGACGCCGGCCTGCAGGGCGTCTACCTCGCGCTCGGCGCCTACGGCTGGTGGGTGTGGCTGCGCGGCGGCGGCCGGGGCGCGCTCGAGGTAAGCCGCACGCCGATCCGGGAGTGGCGGGCACTGGCCGTCCTCGGGGTCGCGGGCACCGCAGGGCTCACCCTCCTGCTCGGGCACGTCACCGACTCCTCGGTGCCGTTCTGGGACGCGCTCACCACCTCGTTGTCTCTGCTCGCGACCTACGGCCAGTGCCGGAAGCGGCTGGAGAGCTGGTGGCTGTGGATCGCCGCCGACGTCATCTATGTCCCGCTCTACGCCTACAAGCAGCTGTACCTGACGGCCGGGCTCTACGCGGTCTTCCTCGCGCTGTGCGTCGCCGGGCTGCTGAGCTGGCGATCGAGCCTGCGACGGCGGGGCGTCCTGATAACCGGCCTCAGCGTCCCGGCATGAGTTCCACCACGAACCCAGCCACCGGCCGGGCGTTCCGGCACGGGCTCGTGATCGGCAAGTTCTACCCTCCGCACGCCGGGCACGACCACCTGATCCGGGCCGCGCTGCGCCAGTGCGGGCGGGTGACCGTCGTCGCGTGCGCCTCGGCCGGGGAATCGATCCCGCTGGACCTGCGGGTGGAGTGGCTACGGGCGGCGCACCCGTCCGCGCGGATCGCCGGTGCCATCGACGACCACCCGATCGACTACGGCGACCCAGCGGTGTGGGAGCTGCACTGCGCGGTGTTCCGCCACGCGCTCGACGGTGAAGCGGTCGACGCGGTGTTCAGCTCCGAGGCGTACGGCGGCGAGCTCGCGCGGAGGTTCGGTGCCACGGCCGTGAGTGTCGATCCGGATCGTGGCGCGGTGCCGGTGTCGGGCACGGCGGTCCGGGCGGATCCGGTGACGCACTGGCACCATCTCGGCCCCGGACCGCGCTCGTGGCTCGTCCGCCGGATCGTGGTCGTGGGCGCCGAATCCACCGGCACTACCACCCTGAGCAGGGATCTCGCCGTGCACTACCGGGCTCGCGGCGGGGTGTGGGCGGGCACGCGCTGGGTCCCTGAATACGGCCGCGCGCTCACCCTGCGCAACCTCGCGGAGCTCCAGGCGGCGGATCCGCGTAAGACCATCTACGACATCGCCTGGACCGCCGGGCACTTCGCCGAGTGCGCGCGCGAGCAGGACGCCGGGGAGGAGGCCGCGGCCCGGTCCGGATCGCCGATCCTGATCTGCGACACCGACTCGCTCGCGACCGCGATCTGGGAGGAGCGCTACCTCGGATCGGTCTCGCCGCCGGTCGCCGCGGCCGCAGCCGCCCGCCGTCCGGCGTTGTACCTGCTCACGGGCCATGAAGGGGTGCCGTTTGAGGACGACGGGATCCGCGACGGAGAGCACCTTCGGCCGTGGATGACCGGCCGGTTCCGCGCCGAACTCGCCGCCCGCCCGGTCCCGCACCTGGAGCTGTCCGGGGGCCGCGCCGAGCGCCTCGCCAGGGCCGTCGAGGCGTGTGACGCGGTGCTCGCGGCGGGGTGGCGGCTCGCCGATCCGCTTCGGCCGCGAGACCCTGAATCCCTCAGGGGTCGCTGACCTGCGGCGGCGCGCCGGATCCGCGCGCGGTGGCTTCCTCGCTCTATCTACGTAAGAATGGCGGGGCGTGGAGGGGAGTATTCCTGCGCGGCGGTGTCGTCATCACGGTTCGATCGCTGAGCCCGGTGCCGCCGGTCGTACCTGTTCGACGGGGTGCGGCGGAAGAGACCTCCGGTGTGACGTCACGTCTACCGGAGGTATTTGCTCGTGAATCTTCCTACCTGGGTCTGGGTCGCCAGCCTCGCCGGGCTGCTGATGATCCTGGTGGCGGATCTGGTCATCATCGGGCGCCGCCCGCACGAGCCGACCAATCGCGAGTCCACCCTGTGGGTGATCTTCTACATCGGGCTCGCCGTGGTGTTCGGCATCGGGGTGTTCGCCCTCGAGGGCCCCCGCTACGGCGGTGAGTTCTTCGCCGGCTGGCTCACCGAGTACAGCCTGTCGATCGACAACCTGTTCGTGTTCGTCATCATCATGGCCAGGTTCCGGGTGCCCCGGCGGTACCAGCAGGAGGTGCTGCTCGTCGGCATCGTGCTCGCGCTCATCATGCGCGGCGCGTTCATCCTGGCCGGGGCCGCGCTCATCGACCGGTTCGTCTGGATCTTCTACCTGTTCGGCGCGTTCCTCGTGTACACGGCCTTCAAGCTCGCGTTCGGCGGCGAGAGCGACGAGGGGGACTTCAAGGAGAACGCGCTGATCCGCTGGACCCGCCGCGTGCTGCCGCTGACCCGGAACTACGAGGGCGCGAAGATCCGGACGAAGGTCAACGGCAAGGTGCTGTTCACGCCGATGCTGGTGGTCCTCGTCGCGATCGGCACCACGGATCTGCTGTTCGCCCTCGACTCGATCCCGGCGATCTTCGGCCTGACCAAGGAGCCGTACCTTGTCTTCACCGCGAACGTCTTCGCGCTGATGGGGCTCCGCCAGCTCTACTTCCTGATCGGCGGGCTGCTCGACCGGCTCGTCTACCTGAGCATCGGGCTGGCCCTCGTACTCGGATTCATCGGGGTCAAGCTTGTCTTCGAGGCCCTGCACGACAACAACCTGCCGTTCCTCAACGACGGCGAGCCGATCGAAGCGGTCCCGCACATCCCGATCACGATCTCGCTCGGGGTCATCCTCGCGACCCTGGCGATCACCACGCTGGC
>JAOPVE010000208.1 GCA_025963185.1 Actinomycetes bacterium | reverse complement strand
GAGCGCCACGATCGCGCCGCCCACGCCGTAGCTCAGGCCGGACGGCGTGACGACCGCGGTCCGGATCACGATGCTGAGGTCTGCCGTGCCGGTGAGCGAGAAGTAGCCGATGGCCCCCGAGTACACCCCGCGCGGGCCCTCCTCCAGCTCGTCGATGAGCTGCATGGTGCGGATCTTCGGGGCGCCGGTCATGGATCCGCCGGGGAACGCGTGCCGGACGCACTCGACGGCTGTGCGATCCGGGGCGAGTGTGGCCCGGACCGTGCTCACGAGCTGGTGGACCGACGCGAAGCTCTCGACGTCGAACAGCACGGGGACGTGCACGGACCCGACCTCGGCGGTCCGCCCGAGGTCGTTGCGCACCAGGTCGACGATCATGAGGTTCTCGGAGCGGTCCTTGGGATTGGTGGCCAGGTCTGCGCGCAGCAGCTCGTCGGCCGGCCCGTTCTCCCGGGGCCGGGTGCCCTTGATCGGCTTGGATTCCACGGTGCGGGTGCGGTCGATCCGCAGAAATCGCTCGGGGGACGTGCTGAGCACCGACAGCTCGCCGAAGCGCAGCAGGCTCGCGAACGGGGCCGGGCTGGTGCGGCGCAGGGTCTGGTAGGCCGCCCACGGATCGACGCGCACGTCCGCCTCGATCATGTTCGTCAGGCACACCTCGTAGGTCTCGCCCGCGGCGATCTCCTCCTGGCAGCGGGCGATCAGGTCGAGGTAGCGCTGCCGGCCGTGCCGCAGCCGCACCGTGGCCGGTCCGTCCTGGGCGATCTGGCGGTGCACGGGCTTGCGGTTGATGAGCTGGCGCAGCCGATGACCGGTCTCGCGCAGCCAGGCGCGGGCGGGGCCGGGTTCGCCGTCCTCGGCGAGCGCGAGCAGGTGGGTGGTGCCGGTGGCGTGGTCGAACACGAGGGCGCGGTCGGCGAAGATCATCGCCGCGTCCGGGGTGGGGGAGGTGTGCGCCGCCGTGCCGCCGCACTCGGCCTTGAGCTCGTAGCCGAGGTAGCCGGCCCAGCCGAGCGCGAACTCGAACGGCAGCTCGGGGACCTGCACGTCGAGTTCGCGCAGGTCGCGGTCGAGCCAGTCGAGGAATGGCCCGGGCACCGTCTCGCGCTGGCCGCCCGGTCCGGTGACGGGGACGGTGCCACTGCGGACGTCCGCCGTGGCCACCCGCGCGAGCGGCCCGTGCGCGTCGCCCATCATCGAGAACCGGCCGAGCGCGTCGCCGGTGCGGCTGCTGTCCAGCCAGAACGCGTTCTCGCTGGCCCGGAACAGGTGGTCGAAGGCGACCTCGTCCGACCACTGGGTCGGCAGCGACGCGGCGAGCACCCGCAACTTCCGGCGGCCGGTGCCGGTGGCGGGCATTGAAGGGCTTTTTTCGGGGATCGCGGCCGGCCGCACGCCGTTCCTGCGCTGCCACTCGCGGGTCAGCCCGGCGAAGTTGCGCAGCAGCTGGTGGCCGTGCTCGGTGCAGATCGACTCGGGGTGGAACTGCACCCCCCACAGTGGACGGCTGGCATGTTCGAGCCCCATCAGGATGCCGTCGGGGGTCCACGCGGTCGCGAGCAGGTCCCGGGGCAGGTCGCTCACGGTCAGCGAGTGGTACCGGACCACCTCGAACGGCGAGGGCAGGCCCGCGAACAGCCCGGATCCGTCGTGCTCGACCGGCGAGACCCGGCCGTGCCTCGGCTCGGGCGCCCGGCCGACGCTGGCCCCGTGCACGAGCGCCATGCCCTGGTGGCCGAGGCACACCCCGAGCATCGGCAGGTCGCCGCGCTCGATGATCTCGCGGCAGATCCCGAAGTCGGCGTCGCGCTCGGGCGTGCCGGGGCCGGGCGAGATCACCACGTTGTCGAAGTCCGCGAGCTGCCCGAACCGCCACTGCGGATCGTCGTTGCGGACCACCGTGGGCTCGGCGCCGTTGACCTCGGCGAGGTAGTGGAAGAGGTTGTAGGTGAACGAGTCGTAGTTGTCGACGAGCAGCGTGCGCATCTGAACTCCCATGGTCAGGTCTCCCGCTCCCCTCACAGCAGCGCGCCGAAGTGGCGCACGATCGCGGCGGCCTGCTCCGGGTTGAGCCGCGGATCGCAGGCGGATCGGTAGCTGGGCAGGCGCGCGTCCCAGGCGCCGGCGGCGGGTCCGGTGACGCACTCGGTGACGTCGTCCGGGGTCAGTTCGAGGTGGATCCCGCCAGGCCACTGGCCGTGCGTGCGCAGGACGCGGGTGAACTCGGTGATCTCGGCGGCGATGGCGTCGGTCGCCCTGGTCTTGTGCCCGGCCCGGGTGCGGATCGTGTTCCCGTGCATCGGATCGCTGATCCACAGCGCCCGGGATCCGTGCCGGGCCACGGCGGCGACGACGGGCGGCAGCGCCGTGGCGATCCGGGCCGAGCCCATCCGGACGATGAACGTGAGCCGCCCCGGTACGCGGTCCGGGTCGAGCCGGCGGCACAGCGCGACGGCCTCGCCGGGGGTGACGCCCGGTCCCAGCTTCACGCCGACCGGGTTGCTGATCGACGCGGCGAGGGCCAGATGCGCGCCGTCGTGGCCGCGGGTGCGCTCGCCGATCCAGCCGAAGTGCGCGGAGCCGGCGTACGGACCCTGCTCGCCGTCGCGCACGAGCGGCTGCTCGTAGTCGAGCAGGAGCAGTTCGTGCGAGGCATACACCCGCTCCGCGGGCTCCACTGTGGCCCATGACCTGCGCAGCTCGGCGAGGGTGCTGGCCGCGCAGCCGTACGCGGTGAGCAGCCGCCGGGGATCCGCACCCGCAAGCCGGGATCCGGCGCGGCGCCGTGCACCGCGTCGCCGCGGTAGCTGGGCAGGGTGCCGCCGTCCGGCCCCTGCTCGAACGGGGCGGACCGTGGCTTGGCGTACTGCCCGGCGATCCGGCCCAGGGTGGTGACCGGGAGGCCCGACGCCGCGCGGAGCGCCGCCGAGGCCTCGCTGAGCTGGCCGATCTTGCGGGCGGCCGGGCCCGGTCCTGACTCGTCGAACAGCTCCGCGCAGTCACCGGCCTGGAGCACGATCCCGCCGCCGCCCGCGGCCCGCCCGAGCGCGTCGCGCAGCGCCCGGATCTCGCCCTCGGCGACCAGCGGCGGGCGCTCGCGCAGGATCGCCCTGATGGCCCGGACGTGCCCGGCGTCGGGCCAGTCCGGCTGCTGAGCGGCCGTCGCCGGCGTGGTGGGAACCGTGCTGGAAAGAGCGCCGGCAGTCATGGTGAACCCGGTCGTTTCGGGGGCGTCACGAATTGCGCCACTACTCGTCTCCTCATTGCGATACGGGCTCAGTGCGCGGGGGTGTAGGGGAACAGCTGAGCGGGATTGCGGAAATCCGGCGGGCTTGAGCGAACAACTCGGTCGGCTGTCGGGGAACAACTCGGTCGGACTTACGGGAAGAACTCGGGCAGGCCCTCGGGGAACGACTCGGTGGGCTTGCGGAAAAACGCAAAGTCATTTGCGGATCGTCGTGTTCCGCCGATACCAGCATGCTCGCCGATCCGCTGTGGAGGGCTGTCGCATTACCGATAGCGAAAGCGATTCGTGGTTGTCGAAACAAGCGCTGGGCGGATCGGCCGCGGGATTCCGCAACAGTCCCGCCGGGCCTGTGTACGCTTCGTGCCGATCCGACTGCACTCTGTCGCGGTGGCGGTCCGCGACTCGAATGGTTGAGAGTTTCAGCAGCTCATGGCCTGCCATGGTGGCCCCCCGCGATGCCTTGGTTCTCGCGGTCCGGTGATCCCGAACCGTCCTTTCCCGACTCGCTGAGCTTGCCATGCCCGCACAGGGCACCTTCGGAATTGCAGTTACTATGTCCGAATTCGCCCGGACCGCACAGTGGCCGAACGTGCAGGCGAAGGGGCGCCAATTCGGTATCTGGTTGTCCGATTGCGCCGGATACGGATTACCCGATCGGGTGCGCCTATTGCCCGAAGACGCAACCCCGAGAACCGTCTGTGTGACCTTGACCACAGCGTTCCCCGACCGCACGCGAAATTGCTACCGAATTCGCCCGGCTACAGTGTGGAGCGACCGCGAATGACGATCCAGAATGGCTTGCGTCAGTGCGGAATGCTGATCTCGCCAGCCCGGCGGGGGAAACCCGCGGGCGCCACCCGGTGTGCCGCGCCGGGTCATCGACAGACCGACGGGGGAGCGATGGACGACGCCTGGGTCGACGAGGTGCTGCTGGCCGGGCCGGCCGCCGATCCGGTGCTGCACCTCGACCGTGCCCTCACCCGGGGCGAGTTGCGGGCCGAGGTCGCCGAGCGGGCGCGGCGGCTCGCCGCATCCGGTCTCGCGCCGGGCGGCACGGTGCTGCTGCGGCTGCCGGCCTCAGTCGCCTACATCGCCAGCCTGCTCGCCGCCTGGCGCCTCGGCGCGCAGGTCAGCGTGCTCGACCACCGGCTCACCGAACACGAGGTGGCCGCCGCCGTCGAGCGCGTCGATCCGCAACTGGTCGTGAGCCCGTCCGGGCCGGTGGGTGGGGCGCTGCGCGGGTTCCACGACGTGACCGAGGTCCACACCGTCCGGTCGGGGCGGGGCGCCGAGTCGCCGCACGCGCTGATCCAGCTCAGCTCCGGGTCGACCGGGCCGTCCAAGGTGGTCGGGCGCACCGCAGCCGAGCTCGTCGCCGAGGTCCGCCGGTACGCGGGGATCGACGGCATGCCGGTCCGCGGGCAGCGGGTGCTCGCGCTGAACTCCCTGGTCCACGCGTGGGGGCTCGTCGGCGCGCTGCTGCACGGGCTGCACGCCGGAGTGGTGGTCCAGCTGCCCGAGCGCACGACCGCGGACCGCATCCTGCACGCCATCGCCAGCTCACCCGAGCCCGTCACCGTGCTCGCCGTGCCGTTCCACGCCGAGCTGCTCGCCGCCGTCGCCGAGCCGCCCCCGCTGCCCTCGCTCGTGCGCGTCGTGTCGGCCGGTGACCTGCTGCGACCCGGCGTCGCCGAGGCGTTCACCGCCCGCTACGGCGTCCCGCTCGGCGAGGTCTACGGCATGACCGAGACGGGCGTGATCGCCGCGGACCTGTCCGGGCTGCACCGGCCCGCGGCGGGCACGGCGGCGCCCGGCATCGAGTTACGGGTGGACGACGGCGAACTGCTCGTCGCCCGCGCCACCAGCCCCTACCTCGGCCCCACGGATCGCCGGCGCTGGTCGCGGGGCTGGCTGCGCACGCGCGACGCCGCGACCGTGGATCCGGCGACCGGGCTGGTGACGATCCTCGGGCGGCTGGACTCCCAGGTCGCCGTCGGCGGATCCAAGGTCGACCTCACCGAGGTCGAGCACACCCTCGCGGCGATCCCGGGCGTCACCGAGGCGGTCGTCGCGTTCGACGGCACGATCGAGGCCTATGTGGCGCTCGACGGCACGTCCGCCGACGTCGTGACCGCCGAGCTGGCGGTCCGGCTCGCGCCGTTCAAACGGCCCCGCCGCCTGCACGTCCTCGCCCAGTTGCCCCGCACCGCCACCGGCAAGCCGATCCGCGACCGCTCCGCACTGCGCGCGGCCGCCCTCGCCAGCACTTCCACCCGATGACAAGGAGCACCGCCATGAGCACCCAGGTTCGCCAGTTCGTGATCGACGGCCTGCGCACGATGAACTACGACGTCGACGACGTCACCGACGAGACCCCGCTCGCCGAGGGCGGCATCGAGCTGGAGTCCCTCGGCTTCGCCGAGCTCGCCATGATGGTCGAGGAGCAGTACGGGGTCCGGTTCGAGGACTCCGAGACCGAGCAGATGGCCGAGTGGACCCTCGGCCAGTTCGTCGCCGAGGTCGTCGGCCGCGCCGAGCCCGCCCGCATCGGCGGCTGACCGCATGACCCACGAGGTGACGCAGCAGGTCGCGCCCGGGCGCCGCGAGGTGGTCGAGATGCTCGCCTCGTATGGCGCGCGCGACGCCGCCACGATCGGCGAGGGCATCGACTCGCTCGAACTCGCCTGGCTGGTCCACGCCGTCGAGCAGCGCTACGCGCTCACGCTGGAGCTCGACGACGACCAGCTCGCCCGGATGTCCACGGTGGACGGGGCCGTCGAAGCCCTGCGGGAGGTGCTCGGCGATGGGCACTGATCCGCCCCGGATCGCCCTGACCGGGCTGTCCGTACTCACCGCCTACGGGCGGGGGATGGGCGCGCTGGCCGACGGGGTCTACTCCGGCGATCCGGCGTTCGGGCCCGTCACCCGGTTCCCGGTCAGCCGGTACCGGGTCGGGGTGGCCGCGGCGCTGCCCGGGGATCCGGTGCTGGAGGACGAGCTGGTCGGCGCGGTCGGCGAGGCGTGCGGCGAGGCGGGACTCACCGACGCCGACCGGGCCGCGACGCCGCTGTTGCTGGCCCGGCACGCCGATCCGGCGGTGGCCCGGCTGCCCGAGCCAGGTCTCGCCACCGCCGCCGACACCGGGGTGGCGGTCGCCCGACGGTCCGGACTCCTGCGGGCCGAGCGCACCTATAACCCGGCCTGCGTCGCCGCGAGCAACGCCGTCGCCACGGCCGCCGCGATGATCGTCGCCGGACGAGCCGAGCGCGTGGTCGTCGCCGCCGGCTATCTGGTCGACGCCGACAACTTCGCGCTGTTCGACGCCGGCCGGGCGCTCGCCGCCGACGGCCAGCTCCGCTCGTTCAGCGCGGGGCGCAAGGGGCTGCTCCTCGGCGACGGAGTCGGGGCCGTCGTCGTGGAGTCCCTCGCGTCCGCCGAGCGCCGGGGCGCGCCCGTGCTCGCGCACCTGGCCGGCTGGGGCCGGGCCGGGGACGCCTACCACGTGTGCCAGCCGCACCCCGAGGGCATCGGCATGGCCAGGGCCATGGCCAGTGCGGCCCGCCGGGCTGGCGTCCCGCTGACCAGCGTCGGGTACGTCAACGCCCACGGCACCGGCACTCGCTACAACGACTCCGCGGAGGCCGCCGCCGTGAACCGCGCGTTCGGCGAGCACGCCGAGAACGTGCCCGTGAGTTCGACCAAGTCGCTGCACGGGCACACGCTGGAGGCATCGGGGCTGGTCGAGCTCGCGGTGACGGTCCTGGCACTCCAGCGCGGCAAGCTGCCGGTCAACGCCGGGTACCTCGGTCCGGACGAGCAGTGCCGGCTCAACCTCGTGACCGGCGAGCCGCTGGACGCCCAGCCCGAGTACGCGATGAGCCTCAACGCGGCGTTCGGCGGCGCCAACACCGCACTGCTGGTTCGTGCGGCATGACGCGCGCTGCTGCTGGGTCTGGGATTTCGGGTGGGGTGGCCGTGGCCGACGGTGCTGGGGGGCTGGCCGCCGTTGGTGGGCTGGCCGCTGGGCGGGGCCTGACGGTGCTCGCCGAGGCGGCGTGGCCCGGCGCGGGTGATTCGGCGCCGCCGTCGCTCGCCGGGTTCGTCGTCTCGTCGTTCAGCCCGATCGCCGCCGAGGCCGCGGACCGTTGCCTCGCCCAGCGGTACGGATCCGGGCCCGCCGATCCGGCCGAGGGCACTGGTACCGCCGTCGTCGTCGTCAGCACGCGCGGCGATCTCGCCACCGCGGTCGCCGTGGCCGACTCTGTCGAGGCGGGGCGCCCGGCCAGTCCGCTGCTGTTCTTCCAGTCCGTGCCGAACGCCGTCGTGGGATACGTCGCTCGCAAGTGGGGGCTGGCCGGACCGGTGGTGTGTGTGGGCGCGTCCGGCGATCCGATGGCCGAGGGGCTCGACGAAGCGCAGTTGCTCATCGAGGACGGCGACGCCACCGCCGCGCTGATCCTGCTGGTCGAGCCCGCCGCAGGGGCAGTTCCGGACAGTGCCACCGCACTGCTCGTCACCGCACGTTTCGAGGGGGACCACGATGACTGACGAGGCCGTCGTCACGGGCATCGGTGTTGTCACGCCCGCGGGCAGCACCGTCGGCGAGTTCTTCGACGCGCTGTGCAGCGGACAGTCCGGGCTCACCGCACCGGCCGCCGAACTCGCCGCCGAGCTGGGGATCGACGTGGCCGGGTTCGCGCCGCACGTCGATCCGCGGGACGTGCTGCCCCCTCGGGAGGCGCGCAACGTCGACCGGTTCATCCTGCTCGCCCTCGCCGCCGCCGAGCGGGCGCTCGCCGACGCGGGGCTCGAAGTCGGCTCCGACGGGCGGCTCGAAGTGGGCTCTGGTGCCGATCCGCGCCGGGTCGCCGTCGTGGTCTCCAGCACCGGCGGGTACGCGACCTACGAGGAACAGGCTCACGCGCGGGCTCGCCGTGGGCGCCTCGGAGTCAGTCCGTACATGTTGCCGGGGATGCTGCCGAACATGGCGGCCGCGCGGATCGCGATCCGGTACGGGGCACGGGGTCCGAGTTCGACCATCTCGACCGCCTGCGCCGCCGGGGCACACGCGGTGGCCGAGGCCTATCGGCTGATCCGCGACGGCGACGCCGATGTCGTGATCTGCGGAGGAGCCGACGCGCCCCTCAATCCGACCGTGACGGCGGCCTTCGGCAACTCCCGCGCCCTCGCGACCGGCTGGGCGGATCCGCGTGAGGCCAGCCGCCCGTTCGACCGCCGCCGCAACGGATTCGTGCTGAGCGAGGGCGCCGGGATCCTGGTCGTGGAACGGGCCGCGCACGCCGATGCCCGCGGGGCCGCCGGGTACGCCGACCTGATCGGCTGGGGCGCCAGCAGCGACGCGCACCACGTCACCTCGCCGCTGCACGATGGCGACGGCGCCGCTGACGCGATGCGCCGGGCACTCTCGCGGGCCGGTATCTCGCCCGGCGAGGTTGGGTACGTGAACGCGCACGGAACGGCCACCAAGCTCGGGGACGTGGCCGAGTGCCGCGCGATCGAGTCCGTGTTCGGCGCGCACGCACCAGCGGTGAGCTCGACGAAGGGCGTGACCGGGCACCCGCTCGCCGCCGCCGGAGCGGTCGAGGCGGCCGCCACCGCGCTCGCCCTCGCGCGGGGAATGCTGCCGCCGACGCGCAACCTCGACGATCCGGATCCGGACTGTCCCGCCGACCACGTCGTCAAGGAAGCCAGGCCGGCTCGCCTGACCGCGGCGATGTCGAACTCCTTCGCGTTCGGGGGGCACAACGTGAGCCTGCTGTTCGGCCAGCCGAGCACACGCGCGGCCCGGGGCGCGGAGTGAGCGCGCCGCCCGCGGCCGGGCCTGTGCCCGGACCCGACGAGCTGCGGATATTCTGGTGGCTGCACGACGCGCGCTGGTACCAGGGTGTGGCGAAGCGGTTCGGGCAGGACGCCGCGAACGAGATCAACGCCGAGGCCGTGCAGTTCGTCGCCAAGCGGGTGGCCACCTGGTACGCCCGCACCCACGGGATCACCGCCGACCTGCCGACACCCGAACTCTCGGATGTCCTCGAAACCATCTCCCGGCTCATGTGGTCCGACGACATGGTGGAGGCCCGCAACGAGGTCCTCGGCGACGACTCCTGGGAGACCGTGGTCTCGAAGAACTTCAACCTGCGCATGCTCGCCGCAGCCGGATCCCTCGACGGCTACGACTGCCCCTGCCTGCCGATGCGCGCGGGCTGGTTTGACGGTCTCGGCCTGCGCACCGAGGACTCCTGCATCGAGTGCCAGCGCACCGGCGGCGAAGTCTGCCGCTTCCGCGCCCGCCGCCTCCCCCCACCCTGACGCCCACCCAGAGCGGTCCCCGTGCCCTTCCCCGTGCGCTGATCCCCTTCCCCAGCGCGCCCGCCCCGAAGTGTGTGCCGCTGTGCCGGTCCTGGCCGGTCGAACGGCACACACTTCCGCCGGATCCGCCGGTGCCTGTGAAATGCGGCTGCGCGGCTCGTCCTGGGCGGCGTGAGCTGCCGTGCGTGGCCGTGGTGGGTTCGGCCTGCTTCTCAGCGGCGCGCCGCATCTCCCGGAAGTGTGTGCCGCTGCGCCGGTCCCAGCCGGTCGAACGGCACACGCTTCCTGGGGACGCCCAGCGAGCCTGGCCAGTGTCAGTGGGTGGCGAGGAAGGCCGCGCGCAGTGTCTTGGTGTCGGCCTTGCCGAGGCTGGTGACAGGGAACTCAGGTACGAAGACGATCTCGGCGGGGGCGTAGATCTCACCCAGCTGCGTGGAAACGTGGTCGCGCAGTTGCCCGGCGTCGGCGTCCGGATCGGCGATCACGAAGGCGACGAGAGCCTCGCCCGTGTGCTCGTCGGGCACACCGGTCACGGCCACCTGGCGGACTGCCGGGTGGGCGGCGAGCGCGTCCTCGATCGGCTGGACGTAGCAGTTGTGCCCGTTCACGATCACCATCGTCTTGATCCGCCCGGCGAGGTACAGGTAACCGTCGGCATCCAGGTGGCCCAGGTCGCCGGTGCGCAGGAACTCGCCGGTCATCGCCCCGGCAGTGAGGTCAGGCCGGTTCCAGTAGCCGGACATCACCGTCGGCCCGGCCACCAGAATCTCGCCGATCTGGCCCGCCGCGAGCTTGCCGCCGTCCGCTCCCGCGACCCGGATCGTTACTCCCGGCAGCGCGCGCCCCACGGACGACAGCAACTCCGGCCGGCCGGCGATCGCCTCGGCATGGTCGCCGGGACCCAGGCTGGCGATGCCGATCGCCTCGGTCTGCGCGTACCCCTGCCGCAGGATCGGCCCGAGGACCTTGATCGCCTCCGCGAGCCGCGGGGGGCTCACGGGCGAGCTTCCGTACGCGACGAACGCCAGCGCGGACAGGTCGGTGCTTCCCAGTGCCGGGTGGTCGAGCAGCTGATAAAGGTACGGCGGGTAGAGATACGTGGCGATGGGATAGCCCTCGGCTGACGCCGTGGCGATGCGGCTCAGCAGCTCGCCCGCGTCGAAATCGTCCAGCAGCTCGACCGTCGCGCCGCCGCGCAGCAGGCCGAAAGCGATGTTCCCCGCGGCGTGCGCGAACGGGGTCGCGACGACGAAACGCAGGCCTGGCGGCGGGGGCGGGCCGCCGCCCTGAGCCGCCGCGGCCGCCGTGAGCTGGCCGAACGTGTACGGCACGCCCTTAGGTGCGCCCGTCGTGCCGCCGGTGTACAGCAGCCGCGCCATGGACTCCTCCGTCGCGGACACAGGTAGCGGATCGCCGGACTCCGCCGCCGCGGCCGTCCGCAGATCCGGCACGCCGGGGACGGGGCCGAGCGAGAACACGTGCGGGATTCCCACCCGGTGTGCCAGCTCGGCGATCGGCCCGGCTGGTCCCGTCGGCCGGGCGGGATCGAAGACGACGGCGGATGGAGCGGCATCGCGCAGGACATGCTCGATCGGCTCGCTGGCCCGCCCTAAGTAGACCGGCGTGAACCGTACTCCGAGCAGGGCACAGGCCAGGCTCGCGGTGATGACCTCGGGCGGGTTGCCGGCCAGGAGCGCGAGCCCGTCGCCGCGACGCAGGCCCGCGTGCGCGAGTACCCGCGCGATGCGGTGGGCATCGGCGAGCAGGTCGGCGAACGTCAGGGCGCCCGCGGCACAGGTCACCGCCAGCCGCTCACCCCAGTGTGTGAACTGGCCGATCGCGCTGGTGACGTAACGCGCGGCGGATTCGCTCATAGCTCAACTCCCCGGATAGGTCGGCATGGCTGGACCGCCGCACTCGGAATGGAGCAGGTCCGATGCGGACAGTGCCGATCGTATGGTGCCCGGGCGACAATTCCTGGACGCCGTGGTCTGTCGGCAACGCGACAACTCGGCAATATCCGTCACGTGGCGACCGTCATGCCCGATATGCCTCAGAACCAATTTCGTAATTACGCAATCTCATCTACTGCGGGAGCTGCCCGAAGGTGTCGCGGCTTTCCCGAACGGACACGAATCCGGCGTGATCAGATCCCCAGATGACCCGGCTGAGCTGCGGAGATGACCGGACAGACCGGACCGCAGAGGCGATTCGACTGCACTATTCCGCAGACTTTTCCACAGGAGCCCGGAGTGCGCTTGACCCTTCGCTGGTCGCTGTGTAACCGTCGAACAGTCCACTCCGGAATGCGAAGAATCGTGTGCCACTCGCATGAACTCTCATGCTTCCGGTGCGAGCTAATCTGGTCTCTGAGTAGCTGGCAATGTCCGAATAGGCTGACGATCGAAGAAGGCTCGTATCGGGACGCCCGATCCGTCAGTTCAGTTTTCGCACACCCGGCTACACGCCGCGACCACGGAGGGAATGCGCGCTATGAGCACCGGGTACCTGCCTGCGGCACCGCCCGCGCCAGGAGGTGACACGCTGACCGGCTGGCTGCGATCGCTGGACGTGCTGTTGCGGATCCCCGCCGAGCTCCGCAACGAGCAAGTCGGCCGCGCCGTTGCCCTGGAGATGTTGCGCTGCGGCGAGCCGATCCTCGACGAGCTGATCGCCAGCGGGCTGCTGCACGGCGGCGAGCGGGGCGCCGAGCTGTTCGACCGGTTCGACCTGGTCAACCTCTCGCTCTACTCCGGCTCGGGCACCTCGGTGCCCGAGGAGACGATGAAGTTCGCGCTCCGCTGGATGCATGAGCACCCGTCGAGCCTCTTTCGGCCGCGGGCCTGGGATTACCACGTCGAGTTGTCCTGCGACCGGCCCGGCGGCTGTCCCACCGGCGAGCGAGACTGGCTGATCGCGCGCCCGCAACCCGAGGTCTACGCCGGGTGGACCGAGTCGCTCACCGTCGAGCCCGTGTGCGGAGACGGCATCGACCTGCGCAGCGACGGCGATCCGCTGCTCGCGAAGGGGGTCCTCGTGACCAACGGCGAGCACCGGGAGATCCGGTCCGCCCGCATCCGCGAGATCGTCAGCGAGTACCCCAGCGCCGACTACCGCTGGGCACGCATGCCCGAACAGCTCCAGTGGCAGCCCGAGGCGGTGCTCTCGCAGGGCTACGCGCCGTGCATCGCTGTCACCCTCGACCTGGCGGCGAAGTGCCGGGCGGCCGGTTTCCCCGCGCGCACCAGGCGCGGCTGGATCATGGGCATGCTCGACCTCGCCCATTCCTGGCTGGAGGTCGTCGACGAGGACGGCATCGTCAAAGCTGTCGACCCGGCGTTCGCGATCCTCGCAGACCACCATTCCGAGCGCCCGCATCCGGAGTTCACGGCGGCCTGCTACGGATCGCCGCTCAACCGCCTGATGCCGACGGGCCACGAGGCGAATAACCCGATCATGGGCCACACCTGCGGCGGCGCCGCGAGCACTCCGAAACACCGAACGATGATCACCTCGCAGGACCGCCAGCCGACGCGGCCTGCCTCCGATACATCCACACGCTCCGACTTATCCACACACGACGACGGGGGAGTCACGCCGTGACAATCCAGCTCGAATCAGGCGACCGGCTCAAGCAGATCCTGGACCGGCTCGTGGAGATGTCCAAGAAGGACTACTACAACCCATACCAGATCTTCGACTGGCCGGAGTCGCTGCCCGAGCATCAGTACTGGATGAGCCCCGAGCTGATGTCGGTCCACGGCACCGAGGCTGCCAAGGACCTCACCGAGGAGCAGCTCTGGGCGATCAGCCGGTGGGAGAGCATCAACTTCTACAGCCTGAACGTCGACGGCATCCGCGAGCTGATCACCGAGATCATCAACCGCATCCACACCAAGGAGTTCGAGGTCTCCTCGGAGTACTTCCACCACATGGTGGGCGAGGAGAACGAGCACATGTGGTTCTTCGCCACGTTCTGCCTCAAGTACGGCGGCAAGTTCTACCCGGACAAGGGCATCAAGCTGTCGTCCGACTTCACTGGCCCGGCGGCTCACTTCATGGTCTTCGCGCGCCTGCTGATGTTCGAGGAGATCGTCGACTTCTTCAACAAGAAGATGGGCACCGACGAGCGGCTGCACCCGACGATCCGCCAGGTGAACTTCATCCACCACCAGGACGAGTCCCGGCACGTGGCGTTCGGCCGCCAGATCTGCTCGCTCCTGCACAGCCAGCTGCGCGACACCGCGAACGCGGAAGAGCTCGCCGAGATCGAGCGGTACCTCAAGCTCTACCTGCGCAAGTCGATCGACTCGCTCGTCAACCCGGCCGTCTACCGCGACGCGGGCATTCCCGAGCCCTACCAGTTCCGCAACAAGGTGCTCGCCGATCCGGCGTTCAAGGAGCTGGAGAAGCGCATCCTCAAGCGCTCGATGAGCTACCTGATCAGCGAGGGCATCCTCTCCGACGATGAACTGCCCGCCGCATGAGCGCCGGAATCGACGTGGTGCTCGAGTACCTCAAGGCGAAGCGCCCCGACCTGGAATCCATCCCCGACGACCTCGACCTGATCGAGAACCGCGTGCTCGACTCGCTCGGTTTCGTGAATTTCCTCTACGTCCTCGAAGAGCAGACCGGCCGCGAGATCTCGATGGACGAGGTCACGCCCGAGGACTTCCGTACCGTCCAGGCGATCCGCAGGAGGTTCTTCGATGACGCAGTCAACGCCGGCCACTGACGCGCCGGAGCAGGTCACCGTCCGCGGAGGCCTGGCGACGATCGGTCCCGAGCTGCTCGGGCTTCGCGCCGCGCTGGAAGAGCGCTTCACCCGCTGGGCCGCCGAGTGCGGCGCGCTCCCGACGCAGTATCCGCCGCTCATGCGAGTCGAGGACCTGCACCGGCTCGACTATTTCCACAACTTCCCGCAGCTGGCGATCCTCGGGTCGGGCCTCGACACCGCCGCGGCCGACCGGTACGCCAAGACAGGCGCTCCGGACGGCGAGATCCCCGCGGTCGACCTGTCCCCGGCGAACTACGCACTGCCGTCGGCCGCCTGCTACAACATCTACCTCGACCTGGCCGGGAGCACGCTCGCCCAGTCGCGCAAGATCACGACGGTCGCCACCTGCTTCCGCCGCGAGACGCACTACGACGCGCTGCGGCGCCTCCTGAGCTTCTCGATGCGCGAGATCGTCTGCGTCGGCGAGCGTGACGCGGTGCTGGAGCACATCCGCTCGTTCAAGGGGATCATCGGCTCGTACCTGGAGTCGCTCGGGCTGCCCGTCGAGGTGGAGGCGGCCACGGATCCGTTCTTCGACTCCAGTGCGTCCCGCGCGCTCACGGCGAAGCTGTTCCCGGTGAAGGAGGAGTTCGTCTTCGACGGCTCACTCGCCATCGCCTCGGTGAACTTCCACCGCAACTTCTTCGGCGAGCGGTGCGACATGCGCATCGCGTCCGGCGAACACGCCTTCTCGGGCTGTGTCGCGTTCGGCATCGAGCGCTGGATCAGCGCGCTGACCCAGCACTTCGGCGAGACGCCCGGGGAGCTGAGCAAGCGCGTCCTGGCGTCGTGACCAGCCGCGTTCTGGTGCGGTGACGAGCGCTCTGGCGCTGGCGGGGGGCCGGATCGTCCGGGCTGGGCGGTTCAGCTTCGCCGCGGGCTGGGCCGAGGTGTGGATCGCGTCCCGGCCGGCATTGCCTCGGGATCCGGCGGCGGTGCTCACCGAGGCCGAACTGCGCCGGTACGAGCAAGTGCGGGATCCGGCCGCGGCTCGGGAGTTCCTCGGTGGGCGCACGGTGATGCGGTCGGTCCTCTCGCGCTACCTTGCGCCCGGGTGCTGCGTCACCGAGCCAGGGCGGCGCGGGCGCCCGCAGCTGGTCCGGGCCCCGGGGTGGGATGTCAATCTCAGCCACTCCGCGGGCCTGATCGCCGTCGCGGTCGGCCACGGAGTGCGCGTCGGCGTCGACGTGCAGTCCGTGGGTCCGCTGCCTGCCGCGGACGCGCTCGCCGGCCGCTACTTCTCCGCGCCGGACCGGGCCTGGATCGATCGGCACCTGCCCGAAGCCCGGTGTCAGGCCTGGCACCAGGTATGGGCTCGGCGAGAGGCCTACGCCAAGGCGACCGGCGCCGGCTTCTCGGGCATCGCCCACGAGCCCCGCCCGGCCGACGGCTACCACCACCGCCCGCTCCCAGTCCCGCCCGGCTATGCAGGTTCCGTCGTGGTACTCACGACCGCGATCGCCGAACCCGATCCGGTGCCGACCTAATACCCGAGCCGCCGAGCCCGACCGCCCGAGCCCTGGCATCGGCATGGGACGGGGCCGCCCGCCGTCGCCACGACCCTCCGTCGGCGCCCCATCTTCCGGAAGCGTGTGCCACTAGACCGGCCATGACCGGCGCAACGGCACGCACTTCGGCCTGTGACTCGCCCCTGCACCGGCCGCCCGTGGCTCGCCCGTCGGCGCGAACCCCGCGAACCCCGCGAGCCCGAGCTGGCCTGCGCGGCGGACCGGCACTTGCAGACCCGCGAGCGGTCGGCGCGGTGACTGTCGGCCGATGCCCCCCGTGCGGCTGACCATCCTCCACGGCGGACGCGCGCGGCGGCGAGACGCCCAACATCGGCCTGCGGCGATCGCACCGAAGTGTGTGCCGTTGGACCGGCTATGACCGGCGTAGTGGCACGCACTTCGGCGAGGGGCCGGGCGTTGTCGAGGCGCTTGGGTCGATCAGGGCAGCGCCGGGTGGTCCTCAAGCGAGGGGCGTCTGGGGGCGGAAGTGGCGGTTAGCGCAGAGGCCGGCGCACTGGGTGGACTGGGAACGTGCGGGTCGGCGCGGGTGAGGCGGATCGGGAGGCCGTTGAAGACCGGGGTTCCGGACAGCGGGTCCAGGGTGTACTCGTCGGTCAGCGAGTTGAGGCTCACTCCCGGATCCTGGCTGGCGTGGGACAGGCGCGTTCCCGGCCGGTCGTGCCCCCAGCCGTACGGCATGCTCACCACCCCCGGCATCAGGTCGCTGGTCGGCTCGGCGGGGACAACGACGGTGCCGTGCTTTCCTTCGATCCGCACCGGATCGCCCGCCGCGATGCCCAGCCGTTCCGCGTCAGTCGCGTTGATCAGGGCCACGCACCGGTTGGACCCCCCGGCCAGCGACCGCACGTTGTGCGACCAGCTGTTGACCGACTTGAGCTGCCGCCGCGCGATCAGGACGAACTCGTCGGGGGGAGCGGTGAGGCGCGCGGCGAGCCGGGGGACGTCCGCGGCGATGGGCGCGGGGCACAGGTCCACGTGGCCGGACGCGGTCTTGAGCACCTCGGCGAGCCGCGGTTCGAGCGGCCCGAACCCGATGCCGTTCGGTGCCTGCTCCAGCGCGCGCAGGGTCAGGCCGGACGGACGGAGCCCGAGGGCGTCCCCGAACGGCCCAAGCCGCAGCATGAGGTCGAGCCGTCGCTCGATGCCGGTCGCGCCGG
The DNA here is from genome assembly GCA_025963185.1 of Actinomycetes bacterium. Lineage (GTDB taxonomy): Bacteria > Actinomycetota > Actinomycetes > Mycobacteriales > Cryptosporangiaceae > RYN-140. The sequence goes on along the minus strand of JAOPVE010000208.1, from coordinate 7,574 downwards.
TCAGCAGCGCCTTGAGCTCGGCCGGATCGCGTTGCGCGAACGGCGATCCCGGCCGCCGCTGCGCACCGCGGATCATCACGTCGATCAGCCGCACGTCCACGGCGTCGGGATCCGCGAACGCCCCCTCACCAGCCGCGATCTGCACGATCCGCGCGAGGATCTCGGCCTCGGACGGCCGCCCGGCGGGCAGCGGCAGCGCGGCAGGTGAGTACCGCGCGTACTTCTCGATCGCCCGCATGCCGAGGATCACGTCGTAGTGCGGACTCTGGAGTAATCGCGGCGGCGGCAGGACGACGGAGGCGTGCCGGCTGGTCTCGTTGAGGTACGGATCGACGCAGACGAGCACGTCGAGCCCGGCCAGCGCGCGTTCCATCCGGGCGGTGTTGGGCGCGGCGAGCGCGACGTTCCCCGCGATCGCGATCATGGCCCGCACCTGCCCGTCGCCCGGGGTCTCGATCTCGTCGGCGAGGGTCGCGGTGGGCAGTTCGCCGGAGGTCTCGGGCAGTCCGCGGACCCGGCTGTGCCAGCGTCCGACACGGTATGGCTCGGTCTGCGGCCGCATGGCGTGGGCGGCCTGCCCGAACAGCACCCCGCCGGGGCGGTCGAGGTTGCCGGTGAGCACGTTGAGGACGTCGACGAGCCAGCTGGTCAGGGCGCCGAACTCGGTGGTGCAGGTGCCGAGCCGTCCGTAGACCGCGGCCGCGGGGGCGGCGGCGAGGTCGCGGGCGAGCTCGCGGACCGTCCCGGCGTCCACCCCGCACACCGGCGCGACCGCCTCGGGCGGGAACTGCACTGCCAGCGCGCGGACCTCGGCCACCCCGTCGACGAGCGGCCCCGGATCACCCACGAGCCCCTCGGCGAACAACGTGTGCACCATGCCGAACAGCAGCAGCGGATCGGTGCCCGGCCGGATCGGGACGTGCTGGTCGGCGGACTGCGCGGTGCGGGTCCGCCGTGGATCTACGACAACCAGCCGCCCGCCGCGCGCTCGCAGGGCCTTGAGCCGGCCGGGCAGATTCGGGACCGTCCACATGCTGCCGTTGGATTCGGCGGGGTTCGCGCCGAGCACGAGCAGGTGTGACGTGCGGTCGATGTCAGGCAACGGCGTAGCCAGCGGATCGCCGAACATCAACCCACAGGCGACGTTCTTCGGCATCGTGTCGAGCGTGGTCGTGCTGTAGATGTTGCGGGTGCCGAGCTTCTCGCGCAGGACGGTCAGGTACAGCGGGATCGCCAGAGTGTGGATCACCGGGTTGCCCGTGTAGACCGCGACGGCGTCCCTGCCGTGTCGCTCGATCGTGCCGGTGATGCCCCGTTCGGCTGCCGCGAACGCCTCGGCCCAGGTCGCCTCGGCGAGCTCGCCGTCGGCGCCGCGGACGAGTGGGGCGGTCAGCCGGTCCGGATCCTCGTCGAACTGCCCGAGTGAGGCTCCCTTCGGGCACAGGTAGCCGCGGCTGAACACGTCGTCACGATTGCCCCGCACGGTGGTGACGTGGTCGCCGTCCAGGGTGAGGGTGAGCCCGCAGGTGGCCTCGCACAGCGGGCAGGTGCGGTGGGCCGTGCGGGTCATCGGCGATCGCTCCCGAAAGGGGGTGGCCGCCCGGCCGGCCAGCGCGCACCGGCCGGGCGAATGGGCTGGTCAGGCGCGCAGGAACGACTCCACGGCCGTGGCGAGCGCGACGGGCGTCTCGTACATCGGGTAGTGCCCGGCGTTCGCGACCGCCTCGAGGTCGGCATTCGGGTAGAAGCGGCCCCAGGTGGCGTCGAGCAGCTCGCGGCTGAACGCGCGGTCGTGCTCGCCGTAGAGCACCTTCACCGGCGTCTTGTTGCCGGTGACCTCGCTGGCGAAGTCGGTCTTGACCCACGCGCCGAGGTAGCCGCCGAACGCCTCCTTCGTCGTGCTCTGGAGCGAGTGCTCGACCATCTTGCCGAGGAACACGGCGCTGTTCCGGTTGCCGGTGGTCAGGTCGAAGATCGCCTTGCGTGCCTCCGGCGACTCCACGGCCGCGCTGAACAGGCCCCAGGTGCGCTCGTCAGCGGGGTAAGCCGAGGCGGGCACGGGGGTGATGCCCACCAGCTTGACGACCCGGTCGGGAGCATCGGCGAGCACGCGCTGCGCCGCCTTGCCGCCCATCGAGTGCCCGACCAGGGAGAACTGCTGCCAGCCCAGCTGGTCGGCCAGCTCGATCGCGTCGGCGGAGATCTCGTCCAGCGTGTACTCGCCGGGCACGTCCTTGCGGCTGCCGTACCCGCGGAAGTCGAGGAACGCGTACGTGAAGGCCTCGCCGTCGAGGTAGCTGCGGAAGGCCGCCCAGCCCTCGGCGGTGCCCAGCCAGTCGTGCAGGACGATGACCTTGTGCTCGCCCGTACCGACGGTCTCGTGGCTGATTGCCATACCTGACGCCTCATTCCTGTCGATGTCGTGACTCGATGTCGTCATGTTGGGGGTGAATTGGGGACGGTCTCGTGCGCGCGCCGCCCGGGTCCCGAGCATAGGCCCGGTCCACAAGTGACGAACTGCACGCTCGGACCTTCCGCCGCCATTCACCCTAGCGGTTGACTCCTCTTTGTACCGTCGGAGAAAAAGCGGGAGGACTCTGTTGTGAGCCGAACTGTTCTGGTCACCGGGGGAAATCGTGGTATCGGGCTCGCCATTGCGCAGAAATTTGCCGCGCAGGGTGACCGGGTCGCGATTACCCATCGCGGTAGTGGTGCACCCGATGGCCTTTTTGGCGTGAAATGCGATGTGACGGATCCGGATGGTGCCGCAGCCGCCGTCGCCACGGTGGAGGCCGAGCTGGGGCCGGTCGAGGTGCTCGTCGCCAACGCCGGGATCACCCACGACACCCTGCTGATGCGGATGAGCGAGCACGAGTTCACCAGCGTGGTCGACACGAACCTCGGCGGCGCGTGGCGGTTCGCGCGGCAGACCGCCCGCGGCATGCTCCGGCGCAGGTGGGGACGCATGGTCTTCGTCTCGTCGGTCGCCGGGCTGTACGGCAGCGCGGGCCAGGCCAACTACGCAGCCAGCAAGTCGGGCATGGTGGGGCTCGCCCGATCCATCGCCCGTGAGCTCGGATCGCGTGGCATCACCGCCAACGTCGTCGCGCCGGGGCTGATCGAGACGGACATGTCCGCGGCCCTCCCGGCGGCGAAGCGGGAGGAGTACCTGAAGGCGATCCCGCTGGGCCGGGCGGCGGTACCCGAGGAGGTCGCCGGGGTCGTGACCTGGCTCGCGAGCGACGCGGCCGGGTACGTCACCGGGGCGGTCGTCCCGGTCGACGGCGGCCTCGGCATGGGTCACTGAGGCGGCGGCGATGACGGGAATCCTGGCGGGAAAACGCCTGCTCGTGACCGGTGTGATCACTGAGAAGTCGATCGCGTTCTCGATCGCGCGCGTCGCGCAGGAGCAGGGCGCGACCGTGGTGCTGACCGGCTTCGGGCGGCTCTCGCTCGTGGAGCGGGTGGCGCGGCGGCTGCCCGATCCGGCGCCGGTCCTGGAACTGGACGTGACCGACGCGGACCACCTCGCGAGCCTCGCCGAGCGGATCGGCACGCACGTGGACGGCCTCGACGCGGTCGTCCACTCCATCGGTTTCGCGCCCCGAAGCTGCCTGGGCGGAGGCTTCCTCGACGCGCCCTGGGCGGACGTGTCGACGGCGCTGCACGTGTCGGCGTACTCGCTGAGTTCCCTCACGGTCGCATGCCTGCCCCTGCTCGGCCGCGGCGCGTCGGTCGTCGGCCTGACCTTCGACTCCTCGCAGGCCTGGCCGTCCTACGACTGGATGGGCGTGGCCAAGGCGGGGCTGGAGAGCGCGAGCCGTTACCTGGCCCGTGACCTGGGCGAACGCGGTGTCCGGGTGAACCTCGTGGCGGCAGGCCCGCTGCCGACGATGGCCGGGCGCGGCATCCCGGGCATGGCCGACCTGGAGGGCACCTGGTCCGCCCGGGCGCCGCTGGGCTGGGGGGACTCGGGCCGGGAGGCCTCGGCGATGGCGTGCGTGGCGCTGGCGTCCGACTGGTTCCCCGCCACCACCGGCGAGATCGTCCACGTCGACGGGGGCTTCCACGCGATCGGCGTGTGACCGGGGCGCGGCACGGGGAAGGGGCGGGTGCCTAGGCACCCGCCCCTTCCGTTCGTGCTGGTCAGGCGATGATCAGGCCGCGATGGTCGTGGCCTGGAACTCCTTCATGTACCAGACGCAGTTCTCCTGCACGCCGACCCAGGAGACGACGAACCGGCGCCCGAGCGGAACCTGTGCCGGGTCGGTGTAGGTCTCGCCGGGCAGCAGCAGGCCGCCGTACCCGTCGACCACGACGGTCGTCGGGCCGAGGCAGCGGATCGTGGCCGGCGTGCCGATCACGCGGATGCCGTTCAGCGGGCCAGCCAGCGCGGCCGTGTAGTACTGGCTGATCTCGTTCTGGCTGGTCAGGAACTTGCCGGCCGTGGTGACGAAGTGGCCGTCGGTGGTGAACACCGCACCGATGCCCGCGCCGTTGCCGCTGTTCCAGGCCGCGAAGAGACGGTGCGGCACGTCCCGGATCTCGGCCTCGCTGTTGGCGCACGTCTTGCTGGCGGCCGCGATGCTCGCCGCCCTGGCGCTCGCCACCTTGATCGTGGCCGCGCTGGCCTCGGATCCGGTTGCCGCGATGCCCGCCACGGCGGTGACGGCGACGGCGCAGATGGTGACGAGGAATGGCCGGATAACGCGCTTCACTCTTCCTCCAAGGGGATCTGTTTCTCGTGATGGAGCAGTGCTGATCCGGGTGCGGGCGGAGCGTATCCACGATCCACAACAGACTGATTTATCAACGAGGTCCGGGAGTGCAAATCCGGGATGCCCGGCTAGTCGCCGCTTTGTCCTTTGTGGCACTGGGAAATTCGCCCGAGCGACGCGAGGCGGCGTCGCGAATACTGCCCGATGAGGTAGTGCGAATGCCTCATGTTCCCCGCCTGGTTTGCGGATACTCGCAACGTCATTTCGCGGAATTGCTCGAACGTGCAACCTGGCGACTTCGCGGGGGGTGCCGGCCACTGGCGGCCGGAGTGGATATTCTCGATCCATGACCGAACATTTCGACCTTGTCGTCCTCGGTGCCGGCCCTGGCGGGTACGTCGCAGCGATCCGTGGTGCCCAGCTGGGCCTGAAGACCGCGGTCGTGGAGGAGCGGTACTGGGGCGGGGTGTGCCTGAACGTGGGCTGCATCCCGTCGAAGGCGCTGCTGCGCAACGCCGAGCTCGCCCACATCCTGACCAAGGAGGCGAAGACCTTCGGCATCACGGTCACCGGCGAGCTGACCTTCGACTACTCCGTCGCCTACCAGCGCAGCCGCAAGGTCGCGGACGGCCGGGTCAAGGGCGTCCACTACCTGATGAAGAAGAACGAGATCACCGAGATCAGCGGGCGCGGCACGTTCACCGACGCGAACACGATCCAGGTGGGCGACCGGACCATCACGTTCGGTCACTGCGTCATCGCGGCCGGGGCCACCCCCAGGCTGCTGCCCGGCACCTCCCTGTCCGACCGGGTGGTGACCTACGAGGAGCAGATCCTCAGCGAGCAGTTGCCCGCCAGCATCGTGATCGCCGGTGCCGGGGCGATCGGCATCGAGTTTGCCTACGTCATGCACAACTACGGCGTGAAGGTCACCGTCGTGGAGTTCCTCGACCGAGTTCTTCCGCTCGAAGACGAGGAGGTCTCCGCCGAGCTTCAGCGCCGCTACCAGCGCCTCGGCGTCGAGGTGCTGACCTCCACCAAGGTCGAGTCGATCGACGAGTCCGGCGAGAAGGTCAAGGTCACGGTCAGCGGCAAGGACGGTGCGCAGCGGGTCATCGAGGCCGACAAGGTGCTCCAGGCGATCGGCTTCGTGCCCAACGTCGAGGGCTACGGCCTGGACAAGACCGGCGTCCAGCTCACCGACCGAGGCGCGATCGCCATCGACGGGCGCGGCCGCACGAACGTCCCGCACATCTTCGCGATCGGGGACGTCACCGCCAAGCTCATGCTCGCCCACGCGGCCGAGGCCATGGGGATCGTCGCCGCCGAGACCATCGCCGGCGCCGAGACGATGGAACTCGACTACGTGATGATCCCCAAGGCGACGTTCTGCCAGCCCCAGGTCGCGAGCTTCGGCTACACCGAGAAGCAGGCTCGCGAGAAGGGCTTCGACGTGAAGGTGGCGAAGTTCCCGTTCACGGCGAACGGCAAGGCGCACGGCCTCGGGGAGACGGCCGGCTTCGTGAAGATCCTCAGCGACGGCGCGCACGGGGAGATCCTCGGCGCGCACTTGATCGGTCCGGAGGTCACCGAACTGCTCCCCGAGCTGACGCTGGCCCAGCAGTGGGACCTGACCGTCCACGAGGTCGCCCGCAACGTCCACGCCCACCCGACCCTGAGCGAGGCGGTCAAGGAAGCCATCCACGGCCTGGCCGGCCACATGATCAACATGTGAGCTGCCACGCCCACTGACCAGCGGCGGAGCACATGCGCGGGGCACTCAGACCGGGAGTGCCATGTGGCGGCGCTGGAACAGGTCGTTGATGGCCTGCTTGGTGCGCTCCTCGCGGGTCGGCACGAGGTGCGTCTACGTCCGGAGCCTGAAGCCCGCGTCGGCGTGCCCGAGGTACGCCGACCGGGCCTCGATGCTCCCCAGCATCGAGCAGGACCGCGGCGTAGAACAGCCGCATCCTCAGCACGGGGGCGTACCGGCACACGCTCTGCTACCGCGTCATCGCCTTCGCCTTCGAGTGGGCCGCCGTCTCCGAGAACCTGCGCGAACGCGTCCGCTGAGCGCGGAGCATTGTTTGTCGGGCCCTACCTGATGCTTGACGTTCTGTCCCAGGTCGGGCTTGACGAACGCCCTTGGCTACTGTGTTCGGATGTCCAGCGGTCGGCCGGGCCGCCACGGGGGCGTACCCCGAATCTCCGGCCCGCGCCCAAGGCAAGCTCGCTTTGCTCGTCCTGCGGACCCTGGACACGACCCGGACAACCGACGCTCGGTCACGGAGACTGTCCCGGTCGGCCAAAAGAACGATCAGGAGTGCATGGCTCGGGTGCCATCGGTGATTATGGCGAGATGCCGAGCCTGTTGTGGGAAGACGTCCGCCGGTCATTCGAGCCTGACGGGTCTCTGATCGACGCCTACGTGTTCGACACAACGGCGGTGGACTGGCAGCAGTTCATTGACTTGGTGCGGTCCTGCGGATGGCCGTTCGAGTACACGGCCGGCGGCGAGCCCGTGGATTTGCCTGAACGCGTCGAGGACATCTTCAGTCGCCGCAACGACGATGCCGTGCTTCTGCAAATCACGCCTGATCCGGACGTGCACATCAACGCACACTTCTTCAGCCCAGACGAGATCGAGGTCGATTTCGCGCCGGAGGAGCTGCAGGGACAAGCGCGCCTCGACGTGCTTTGCGACTTCATCGCGGAGGTCGGCCAACGTCTCGGCCAGCGCGTCGTCGTGACTCCCGAAAACGGCCGTACCCACCCGCTCATCGAGTACGACGTGATGGCCAATCGGATCCGCCGCCTCTGACAAAGGAGGACAGCTTTAGCGAGGGAGAGCGGACT
>JAOPVE010000188.1 GCA_025963185.1 Actinomycetes bacterium | reverse complement strand
CGGCCTCCTGACCTGGAGCGGAGGCTGATCGTGGACGATCTGAGTTTGCTCTGTTTGGAGTTCCCCCCGAATAGTGGACAGTCTTTAGCGGTGGGTTTGGTTATGCGTTCGCTCGTACTCGTCTGGGGCAACGTACCCCAGTGCCGAGTGCCTGCGGACCCGGTTGTAGAACGCCTCGATGTACTCGAAGATGCTCGCCTTCGCCTCCGCGCGGGTGGCGTAGTCCTCGTCGTGAACCAGTTCCTTCTTGAACGAGCCATCAGTTCCCTCCACTCTGTGAACGCGTTGTCGGGCGGTCGGGACCCTTCCGTGTCGCGGGTGAGGTTAGCGCCGAGGGCGGTGTGCGCCGGCCGTGGTGCTTGATCTCGAACGCCCGGAGCCGGCGAAGCCGAGCGACTTCCGCCGCGTTCGCCCACACGACCCACCGACCGTTCTCGCCTCGCAACTGCCGCGCGTGCAACCAGCCCGACCACCGCCACCGGTGCACGATGATCGGCTTCACCCCCAGACGCTTCGCCAGTTCCGGTAACCAGCACTCGTCGGCGCCCGGCAGGTCGGTCGCGTCGCGCACGCCCGGCGGGACGCCGGTCTGACCGAATTTCGCCAGCAACTGGTGCACGCGAGCACCGGTGAACGCGGTCCCGCGAGCCACATGATACCCCTCGCCGTTGAGCGCTGTCGCGATCTCTTCCGCCGTCCGACCGTCGCCGCGCAACTCCAGCATCCGCGCCCGGAGTTTCTCCAACCCCTCCAGCGCGGCGTACGTCCGCAGGCCCTGGCGGATCTCGTGTCGCGTCACCGACCCGCCGCGCCAGCGGATCACCACCTCGACCCGCTGCCCCTGGCCGTGTCGCGTCAACTCCACACGCTCGATCAACAACCGCACGATCGCCCGCCGATCGCCGCCGGTGGTCGTCGCACTTCGCCACAACCCCGGCAGGTCCGCCGCCACCGCGCCGATCTGCTCCCGGTCCGACGCGCTCAGGTGACGCGGTCGCTCGGCGCGGAACCGCGTGTGATCCTCCTCCAGCTTCTGCTTCTCGCCGAGCTTCTGCTCCCACTGGCGCTCCAGCTCGCGGGCCACCAGGCGGTTCTCCGGGTCCACCGCGTCATACTGACGCTTCGCGCGGTCCGCCTCGTACCCGGCCCGCTCCAGTCGCTGCTTCCAGTGCGCGTGCAACTGCTCCCGATCTCGCTCGGCCCGCTCGGCCGCCCGCAGGCTCAACTCCAGTGACGCCGGCTCCATCGCCCTGAGCACCAGCGATTCGATCAGCCGGTCCGGGTACGCGGCCACCACGCTCTGGCAGCGCGGGCCGCCGTACTCCTGGTGCTCGGAGTCGCAGGCGTAACGCGGGTTCGCATCGGCCCGCGCGTTCCGCGCCCCCATCGGCTTGCCGCACCGGCCGCACCGCACGACCCCGTTCAAGAGCGTCGGGGCGCGGCCCGTGACCCCCTTCGACCCGCCGCCCAGGTCGTTGGCCGCGAACCGATGCTGATTCTCTTCGTACTGGTCCCACGTGATGTACGCCGGCACCTTGTCCTTGAGCAGACAGACCCACTCCTCCGGTGGGGCGTTGCGGCGACCCGATTTCGGCTTGTTCGGCACCCGGCGCGTCGGATCGAACGGGCTGCGGCCGTAGATGTAGGCTCCGGCGTAGAACGGGTGGTGCAGCATCGCGTAGAGGGAACTGCGACGGGGCCGCTGCCACACCAATCGGCCCTTGCCCGGCCCCTTGTACACCCGCAAGCCGAACTGGATGCTGTTCGCCACCAGGTAGGTGTGCGTCTTCGTTAGCGAGCCGAGTTCGGCGAACTTGGCGAACACCAGCGACACGACCGCGCGCACCTGCTCGTCGGGGTCCAGTGCGATGCCCCCGTCGGGCGAGCGGACGTACCCGACCGGCACGCAGGTGAACAGTTCGCCCCGCCGGGCCTTGTTCAACTTCCCCTGGTGCAGCCGCGCCCGCAGGATGTGCAACTCGGCCTCGCTCATCGTCCCCTTGAGGCCGAGCAGCAGGCGGTCGTTGAAGTCGGCCGGGTCGTACACCCCGTCGGCATCGGCGAGGAGAACCTGGAACAGGGCACAGAGTTCGAGCAACCGGTGCCAGTCCGCACACGAGCGCGCCAGCCGGCTCATCTCGCGGCCGAACACGACGCCGACGTGTCCGAGTGACACCTCGGCGAGGAGGCGCTGGAAGCCGGGCCGGTTCTCGACGGACGTGCCGCTGATCCCCTGGTCGTCATCGATGACCAGCACCCGGTCGTCGGCCCAACCGAGAGTGACCGCCCGCTGGCGCAACTGGTACTGAAGGTCGGCCGACTCGCGGTTGCTGGCAACTTGTTGGGGTGTCGATTGGCGGATGTAGACGACGGCCAACCGGTCGTGCTGCCGGGGCCGGATCTTGTGCCCGAACGGCGACGTGGGGTCAACGCGGTTCATGCGTCGCCTCCTTCGGTGCGTCGGGTATTGCGAGTCGCTCGGCGAGCATCCGACCGAGGTGGCGGAGCAGTTGCTCCTGCTGGTCGGTCGGCAGGTTCTGCCACCGGGGCGGGGTCGGCGACGCGGGCGGATTCAGGCGCGGGGGGGTGCGGAAGCGGCGGGTTCGGACACGGTGCGGCTCCTCCGGAGTTGCGGGCCTGGTACTCCCGGCACCAGCGTGCCAGTTCGAGCAACGCCCACGGGCAGACGGTCACCAGGGGTGTTGTATCGACCGCGACAACGCGGTCATCGAGAGGCGGTCGTTGCCGGGTCTGTCTTCAGGCTCGCAAAAAAGCTCTCCATCGCGGCGTTATCCCAGCAGTTGCCCCGCCGGCTCATGCTGCATGTGATCCGCTCCTCACGCAACCGCCGCTGGTAATGTTCGCTCGCGTACTGGCTCCCGCGATCCGAGTGCGCCACCAGACCCGAAGACGAAGACCCCTTGAGGCGACGGGCCAGAGCCATCTCCAGCGCGTCCACCACCAGCCGACTCGTCATCGTCGCGTCCATCGACCAGCCCACGATCCGGCGGCTGAACAGATCTTCCACGACCGCCAGGTACAGCCACCCTTCGCGGGTCGGGATGT
>JAOPVE010000167.1 GCA_025963185.1 Actinomycetes bacterium | reverse complement strand
CCGGCAGGGCCGTGGTGGTGGCGAGGTTCCAGGACAGCTCGGCGCGGGAGTCCGCGGTGTTCACCGACTGGCCGCCGGGCCCGCCGGATCGCGAGAAGCGCCAGGTGAGCTCGCTCTCGGGGATCGCGAGTGATCCGCGGATCGTTATCGGCCCAGCCATGCCCTCCAGCATGCCGCATACCCCGAAACGGGAATCGGACGGCTGCGGCGGGCGCGAGGGGCCACGCGCTCGCCCGTAGGATGCCGGGAGACGACGTTGCCTTCCCTTTCAGGAGCCCACGCATGCCCGCCATCTCGCGCGAGGAGGTCGCGCATCTCGCGCGGCTCGCCCGCCTGGCGGTGACCGACGAGGAGCTCGGCGTGTTCGCCGGCCAGCTCGACGTCATCCTCGGCGCGGTCGCCCGCGTCGGTGAGGTCGCCGCGGACGACATTCCGCCGACGAGCCACGTCGTCCCGGTGACGAATGTGCTCCGGCCCGACGAGCCGCGCCCGTCGCTGGACCGTGACGCGGTGCTGGCGTGTGCCCCGGCGGCCGAGGACGGCCGGTTCCGGGTTCCGCGGATCCTGGACGAGGAAGCATGAGCGAGCTGATCAGCCTGACCGCTGCGGAGACGGCAGCGAAGATCTCGGCGGGCGAGGTGTCGGCGCGCGAGGTCGCGCAGGCCCACCTCGACCGGATCGGCGCGGTGGACGACCGGATCCAGGCGTTCCTGCGGGTCGACACCGCGGGCGCGCTCAAGGCCGCGGACGCCGTCGACCAGGCGAAGGCCAAGGGCGAGCAGCTCGGGCCGCTGGCCGGGGTCCCGCTGGCGCTCAAGGACGTCGTGGTCACGAACGGGCTGGAGACGACCAGCGGATCGAAGATCCTCTCGGGCTGGATCCCGCCCTACGACGCCACCATCACCACCCGCATGCGCGAGGCCGGGATCGTGATCCTCGGCAAGACGAACATGGACGAGTTCGCGATGGGATCGTCCACCGAGAACTCGGCGTTCGCGACGACCCACAACCCGTGGGACCTGGACCGCACTCCCGGCGGGTCCAGTGGCGGATCGAGCGCGGCGGTCGCGTCGTACGAGGCCCCGCTGGCGATCGGCACGGACACCGGCGGATCGATCCGCCAGCCCGCGGCGGTCACCGGGATCGTCGGGCACAAGCCCACCTACGGATCCGTGAGCCGGTACGGGCTGATCGCGTTCTCGTCCTCGCTGGACCAGGCTGGCCCGTTCGGCCGGACGGTGCTGGACGCCGCGCTGCTGCACGAGGTGATCGCGGGCCACGACCCGTGCGACTCGACCAGCCTGGACGTGCCTGTCGCGCCGGTGGTAGCCGCGGCGCGCGAGGGCGCGAACGGTGACCTGGCCGGGCTGACCGTGGGGATCGTGCGCGAGCTGGGCGGCGAGGGCTACGAGTCCGGCGTCACGGCCGCGTTCACCGACGCGGCGCAGCGGCTGGAGGCCATGGGCGCGAAGGTCGTCGAGGTCTCGTGCCCGCACTTCGGGTACGCGCTGGCGGCCTACTACCTGATCGCGCCGAGCGAGGCGTCGAGCAACCTGGCCCGCTTCGACTCGGTCCGCTATGGGCTTCGGGTGGGCGACGACGGAGCGCGGAGCCTGGAAGAGGTCATGTCGCTGACCCGGGAGGCCGGGTTCGGTCCCGAGGTCAAGCGCCGGATCATGATCGGCACCTACGCACTGTCGTCCGGCTACTACGACGCCTACTACGGGCAGGCGCAGAAGGTTCGCACGCTGATCAGCCGCGACTTCGCCGACGCGTTCCAGACCTGTGACGTGCTGATCAGCCCGGCGACTCCGACGGTGGCGTTCCGCCTCGGCGAGCGCGTCGACGATCCGATGGCGATGTACGCGGCGGACCTGTGCACGCTGCCGGCCTCGCTCGCGGGCGTCCCGGCGATCTCGGTCCCCTGTGGACTGTCGGCGGGCCTGCCGGTCGGGCTCCAGGTGATGGCTCCGGCGCTGGCCGACGATCGGTGCTACCGGGTGGCCGCGGCGGTCGAGGCGAGTTACGGCGCGCCGCTGATCGCGTCGGCGCCGGCGCTCTGAACGCCAACACGCCGTCCGCCCGGCCGATCGGGGTAACCGGCCGGGCGGGTGGCGTGTGAGGATCACCGGCATGTCGCTGGGGGAGCTGTTTCCGGACGCCGACGAGCCCGTGGACGGCGACGAGCCCACGGACGCCGATGCGGGCACGGGCAACGGCGGGGGCACGGACACCGGCGAGCCCACGGACGGCGCGGCAGAACGGCGCGAACCCCGGCGCTGGGTGGCGTCGGTGCAGGTGGTGCCCGTCGCGGTCGTCGCGGCGATCGCCATGGTCCTGCCGCCGCTCGCCTACTACGGGCGGATCCCGCTGACGCTCGCGCTGCACGAGGCCGGTCCCGTCACGGGCTGGCTCGCGGTCGCGGGCGCCTGGACGGTCGGGCTGATCGGCACGGGCGCGGGCATCGCCGCGGCCGCCACGGCCCGCCGCTGGGGCTGGGTCGCGGTGATCGCCGTGGTCGCGCTCGGGCTCGGCGTGGCGGCGGTGTCGCAGCAGGCCGATCCGGCGGTGAGCGCCAAGGTCTACTACGACCGGAACGCGAGCGAGTTCGGCCGGGTCGCCACGTTCATGAAGAGCCGCACGGCGCCCACGGCGGGCACGGACACGAGCACGGACGCCACCGCCCAGGGCGGCCCCACGGACGCCAGCGGCGATGCCGCCGCCGAGTTCACCCTCCCCGCGGACCTGCGCGGCTGCTCGGTCACCGGCAGGGCCGCGATGCTGCACTTCTCCGACCAGTTCTTCCTGCCCGTCACCCCGGACCTCGCCGAGGGCTTCTTCTACTCGGCTGCCGGACCCCCCACCGACACCGGATCCGACCTCACCGAACTCGGCGGCGGCTGGTACTGGTCGGCCTCGCCGGCGGGCTGACGGCGATCCGGGACCCGGGAGTGTCCGGCGCGCTCGATAAGGTGGACGCCGGCCACCCCGGCCGCCGGGGACAGGAAGAGCGGGAGCCAGGCATGACCACCACGTTGCCACCCTTCGACGATGTCGTCGCGCGCTTCGAGCCGGTCATCGGCCTGGAGACGCACGTCGAACTGGGTACCCGCACGAAGATGTTCTGCGGCTGCATGACCGACTTCGGGTCCGAGCCGAACACGCAGATCTGCCCGGTGTGCCTGGGGCTGCCCGGGTCGCTCCCGGTGGCCAACAAGGCGGCGATCGAGGCCACGATCCGCATCGGATTGGCTCTGAACTGCTCGATCGCGAGCTGGTGCCGGTTTGCCCGGAAGAACTACTTCTACCCGGACATGCCGAAGGACTACCAGATCAGCCAGTACGACGAGCCGCTGTGCTTCGAGGGCTACCTCGACATCACCTCCGAGGGCCAGAGCTACCGGATCGGCATCGAGCGGGTCCACCTCGAAGAGGACACCGGCAAGACGCTGCACGTCGGGGGCGCGACCGGCCGCATCCACGGCGCGACCCACTCGCTGGTCGACTACAACCGGGCGGGCATCCCGCTGGTGGAGATCGTCACCAAACCCGTCCCGGGGATCGGCGCGAAGGCCCCCGAGGTCGCCAAGGCGTACGTCACCGAGCTGCGGAACCTGGTCCGCGGGCTGGGGGTTTCCGACGTGCGCATGGAGCAGGGCTCGCTGCGCTGCGACGTGAACACGGCCCTCAACCTGCCCGGCGCCGACTGGGGTACCCGCACCGAGACCAAGAACGTGAACTCGCTGCGCTCGGTCGAGCGGGCCGTGCGGTCGGAGATGATCCGGCAGGCTTCGGTGCTCGACGGCGGCGGCCGGATCGTCCAGGAGACCCGGCACTTCCACGAGGACACCGGGGTCACCACCTCGGGGCGGAGCAAGGAGGAGGCGACCGACTACCGGTACTTCCCCGAGCCCGACCTGGTGCCGCTCGCCCCCGACGCGAGCTGGGTCGAGGAGCTGCGGGCCACGCTGCCCGAGACGCCGTCGGTCCGGCGCGGGCGGCTGCAGGAGGCGTGGGGCGTGTCCGACCACGACATGGACTCGATCGCCAACGCCGGCGCCGTCGAGCTGATCGTGGCGACCATCGAGGCCGGGGCGTCGAGCGAGGCCGCGCGCAAGTGGTGGCTGGGCGAGCTGGCCCGGCGCGCGAACGAGACGGGTACCGAACTCGACGCGCTGCCGATCACCCCCGCGCAGGTCGCGGCCGTCGCTGCCCTGGTCGACGCGGGCCGGGTCAACGACAAGCTCGCCCGCCAGGTGCTCGAAGGCGTGCTCGCGGGAGAGGGCGACCCCGAGGCCGTCGTGGTGTCCCGCGGGCTTGAGGTCGTCAGCGACACGGGCGCGCTGGGTGCGGCGGTCGACGAGGCGATCGCGGCCAACCCCGACGTGGCGCAGAAGATCCGCGAGGGCAAGGTCGCCGCAGCCGGTGCGCTGGTCGGCGCGGTGATGAAGACGACCAGGGGCCAGGCGGACGCGAAGGTGGTCCGCGACCTGATCCTCGAACGCCTGAGCTGAGCTCGCCCCCGCGAAGTGCGGTAATCCCGGCCGGTCCTGACCGGCCGCGGTTACCGCACTTCCGCCGTGCGCTCAGCCGGCGATGGCGTTCAGCGCGAGGTCGATGTCGGCGTCCGAGTTGTAGAGGTGGCAGGCCATCCGCACCCGCCCGGCGCGGAACGAGGTGGTGACCCCGGCGGCGGCGAGGCGGGCCCTGGCGTCCTCGCCCAGTTCGGCCGACACGATCGCGGACTCCGCTTCCGGCAGGCCGAGCGCGGTCCGCAGCCGGTTCGCGAGCGCCACGTTGTGCTCGCGGATCGCGCCGGGCTCCACCGCGGCCAGCAGTTCCAGGGCCGGGGCCGCCGCGGCGAAGTTCATCCACGCGGGGGAGGTGTCGAGGCGGCGGGCGGTCGAGGCCAGCCGCAGCGGCAGCCCGTAGATCGACTCCCAGATCTCGCCGCCCGCGTACCAGCCGGCCGCGTTCGGGATCAGCCGGTCCAGCCAGTCCGGCGCCACCGCGAGGAACGAGACGCCGTTCGGGCTGGTCAGCCACTTGTAGGCGCCGGCGACCACGAAGTCCGCGGCCGAGGCGTCGGTGGGAAACCAGCCGCAGGACTGGGTCGCGTCGACCATGATCGCGCAGCCGTGTACGCGGGCCGCCGCCGCGATCGCGGAGTTGGCGGCGATCGCCCCGTCGGCGGACTGCACCTCGCTGTAGGCCACGAGGGTCGTCGCCTCGGTGATCGACTCGGCGAGCTTGTCCAGCGGCGCCGACCGGACCGTGATCCCGCGCGGCTCCTGCGCCGCGAACGGGAACGTGACGGCGGTGAAGTCCCCGTCCGCCGTGAGCACCTCGGATCCCGCCGGGAGCGCGGCCGCGACGAGCCCGACCAGCGCCGACACCGATCCGCCGATGGCGACCTGCTCGGCCGGCACCCCGGTGAGCTGCCCGAACGCGGCCCGCGACCGGGTGACGGCCTCGAAGTAGGCCGCGTCGGCCCGGGCGGACTTGCCCCGGCGCCAGTCGTCCGCGGCGGCGTGCAGCGCCTCGACGGCGGGCACCGGCGGGACCCCGGTGTTCGCGGTGTTCAGGTACCCCGGGGCGGGATCGAAGAGGCGGCGTGCGTCGGCGAGGCTCGTCATGGTCCCGAGATTAGAGTGCGCGTGGCAGGCCGGACGGGCCGAGGCCAGGGCCGCGGGCGGAAGGCGCCCGGATCTGTGACGTGCCGATGTATGCGCTTGCCGGCCGGGCCGCTGGGCTGCCAGTGTCGGATCCCGTGCCTACCTTCACCGCTCACGACGGAACGATCCTCGCCTACCGCGTGACCGGCCGTGGCGAGCCGCTGGTCGTGCTCCCAGGCGGCCCGATGCGCGCGGGCGAGTACCTGGGCGACCTCGGTGGCCTCGCCGACCACCGCACTCTCCACATCCTGGACCTGCGGGGAAGCGGCTCGTCGGCCGTGCCCGCCGATCCGGAGTCGTGCCGCTGTGACCGGCAGGTGGCCGACGTCGAGTCGTTCCGGATCCACCTCGGGCTCGGCACGGCCGACGTCCTCGCCCACTCGGCGGGCGCGACCCTGGCGCTGTTGTACGCGATCCGGCACCCGTCGCGGATCCGCAGCCTGGCCCTCGTGACCCCGAGCCTGCGTGCCGTGCGGGCCGAGTTCGATCCGGCCGAACTCGGCGAGGCGCTCGCCGCGCGACCCGAGCAGCCCTGGACCGCCGCGGCAGCCTCCGCGATCGCCTCGCTCACCGCTGGCACCGAGGCGGACTGGGCCGCGCTCGCCCCGCTCTCGTACGGCCGGTGGGACGACGTGGCGAGGGCCGACGAGGCCGCGGGCAAGCATCAGATCCCGCCCGGCGCCGGGGCGCTGTACTACGCGCCGGGTGGCCTGGATCCGGCGGCGACCCGGCGGGCGCTCGGGCAGCTCACCGCCCCGGTCCTGGTGCTCGCGGGCGAGCTGGACTGGCAGCCGCTCCCGCGCCTCGCCCGGGAGTTCGCGGCCGAGTTCCCGCAGGGCGTGTTCGCCGAGGTCCCGGGCGGCGGCCACTCGCCGTGGCTCGACGATCCGGCCGAGTTCACCCGCCTCGTGGCGGCATTCCTGGCCATGATCCCGGCCCCCACCGTGCCGCCCGCCCCCGTCCCGCCCGCGACCCTCCCGGCCGCGCCCGTCCCCGAAGTGCGGTAACTGCGGCCGGTCCCGACCGGCCGCAGTTACC
>JAOPVE010000145.1 GCA_025963185.1 Actinomycetes bacterium | reverse complement strand
AACCTCTGACGTGCAACACCGGCACGCCAGAGAACCGGCGCCTTGCCCACGCGGCCCTGGCACTCGCCTCGCTCCGCCCGCCCTATTGGCGGACGCTCTTAGCGGTTATGGCCGGCCGCCTCCGGCGTGCCGCGCCATGACCCGCTAACAAGACCCCGCCACAACGGGGTGGACCCCTGTTACGTGCTGAGCCCACGGGAAATGGATCGGCGGCGCACAGGATCCTCACAGTTGGGCCCGACCATGAGGGAATGTGCGGCTTCCTGACTTACATCAGTGCCTGCGGTGACGCGGCTCGGCACGTCGGTGCGCTCACGAGTGCGCTGGAGACGATCGACCACCGCGGGCCGGACCAGACCGGGGTCCACGCCGCCGGGGACGAGGCGGTGCTGGGGTTCAAGCGCCTGTCGATCATCGACGTCGAGCACAGCGACCAGCCGCTGAGCTACGCCGGGCGGTACACGATCACGTTCAACGGCGAGATCTACAACTACCTGGAGCTGCGTGAGGAGCTGATCGCCGAGCACGGCGCCGAGTTCGCCACCAGCGGCGACACCGAGGTGGTGGCCGCCGCCTACCACCACTGGGGACCGCAGGCCGTCCACCGGCTGCGCGGGATGTTCGCCTTCGTCATCTGGGACCACGTGGAGAAGCTCGCGTTCGGCGCGCGGGACCGGTTCGGCATCAAGCCGCTGTGCTACCTCGCCGGGGAGTCCGGCGCGTGGTTCGCCAGCGAGCAGAAGGCGCTGCGGCCGTTCACGAAGCCGGTGCCGGATCCGGTGGCGCTCTCGCACTACCTCACCTACCAGTACGTGCCCGAGCCGATGACGCTGCTCGCCGGGATCCGCCAGCTCGGCGCGGGCCGGTGCTTCACCTACAGCACCGAGGGGGAGCTGACGATCCACCGGTACTGGCGGCCGGAGTTCGCGGTCGCGCCGGTCGCCGGGGACGACCCGGAGCGGCGGATCCTCGACGCGCTCAGCGACAGCGTGGCCAAGCACATGCGCGCCGACGTGCCGGTCGGATCGTTCCTGTCCAGCGGGATCGACTCCACCGCGGTCGCCGCGCTCGCTGCCCGCCACAACCCCGGCCTGCTCACGTTCACCGCCGCGCTGGACGTGCCGGGCTACTCCGAACTGGACGTGGCCGCGGCCTCGGCGGAGGCCCTCGGCGTGCGCAACCACGCGGTCGTCGTCGACGCGCAGATGATGATGGACGCGCTGCCGCGGATCGTGTGGCACCTGGACGACCCGGTCGCGGATCCGGCGCTGATCCCCCTGTACTACGTGGCGCGCGAGGCCAGCGCGCACGTCAAGGTGGTCCTGTCCGGCGAGGGCGCCGACGAGCTGTTCGCCGGCTATGGCATCTACCGGGAGCCGCGGTCCCTGCGGCCGGTCACCGGCCTGCCGCCCCGGGTCCGGCGCGGACTGCGGTCGGTCGCGCACGCCCTGCCCGAGGGCGTGCGCGGCCGCAGCTTCCTCGACCGCGGAACCACCAGCCTCACCGAGCGCTACTTCGGCAACGCCCGGATGTTCACCGAGGCCGAGAAGCGCGGGCTGCTGACCAGCTACGACCCGTCGGTCCGCTACACGGACGTGACGGGGCCGCTGTTCGCCGAGGCCGCCGAGCTGGGCGAGGTCGAGCAGATGCAGTACATCGACCTGGGCACCTGGCTGCCGGGGGACATCCTGCGCAAGGCGGACCGGATGTCGATGGCGAACTCGCTGGAGGTCCGGGTGCCGTTCCTCGATCCGGAGGTGTTCGCCGTCGCCGCCGGGCTGCCCTCGGACCTGAAGCTGCCGCCGCGATCAGTCCAGACCAAGGCCGTGCTGCGGCGGGCGCTCGCGAGCGTGGTGCCCCCGGCCATCGTCGAGCGCAAGAAGCTGGGGTTCCCGACGCCGATCCGGGTGTGGCTCAAGGACGAGATGTACGAGTGGGCGGCCGGGATCCTGCGGGAGTCCGGGGCCAGCGAACTGGTAGATCTGAGCCACGGGATCCGGCTGCTGGACGCGCACCGGCGCGGCGAGGCCGACCACAGCCGCAAGGTCTGGACCCTGCTGGTGTTCGCGCTCTGGTACGACATCACCATCTCGGGGACCCGCGATCCCGCGCCCGAATCCGCCCGGTCCACCCCGATCGCGCCCGCCAGCCGGATCGCCGCTGTTGGCAGGCCGGCGACGATCTGAGGTAGAGAGATGGCCGGGAGGCACCATGGCGGACCACATTCTCGTCGCTGAAGACGATCCGAAGTACGCGGAGATCGTGCGGCTGTACCTCGAACGCGAGGGGTACCGCGTCACGGTCGTCGGCGACGGCAGGTCCGCGCTCCGCGCGCTGCGCAGGGACGGGCCCGACCTCGTCGTGCTCGACGTGATGATGCCCGAGCTGGATGGCCTCGGTGTGCTGCGCGAACTCGGTGACGAGCCCGGCGTGCCGGTCGTGCTGGTCACCGCGCGGTCCACCGAGAACGACGTCCTGCTCGGGCTGTACCTGGGCGCCGACGACTACATCACCAAGCCGTTCAGCCCGCGCGAACTGGTCGCCAGGGTGCGGACCGTGCTCCGGCGCAGCAGGCAGCGTCCCGACCCCGCGCCGAAGCACGAGGCGCGGGGGCTGGCCGTGGATCCGGTGCGTCACGAGGTGCGGCTGCACGGTGAACTGGTCGACGTCACCCCCGCCGAGTTCGAGCTGCTGCACACGCTCGCCGCCATGCCCGGCCGCGTCTACACCCGCCGCCAGTTACTCGAACGGCTGCACGGCACCACCGACTACATCACCGAGCGGACCATCGACGCGCACGTGATGAACCTGCGGCGCAAGATCGAGGCCGATCCGCGTCAGCCGTGCTGGCTGCTCACCGTGTACGGCGTCGGGTACAAGTTCGCCGACGAGACGGTCACGGCGCGTGCCTGACCGGGCTCGGTCCCGGCACCGCACGGCGAGCCTGCTGCGCCGGATCCGGCACAGCCTCGTCGCGCGGCTGCTCGCGGTCTGCGTCCTCATCGCCGCCGTCTCGATCGCGGCCACCGCGTGGATCGCGGCGGCCAGCACGTCCGGATCCATCGAGCAGCAGTACAACGAGGACCTCGTCGCGGCCGCGTCCGTCTACGACGAGGTGCTCGGTTACGCGGCCACCCACAACTCGTGGAAGGACGTCCAGCCCACGCTCGACGCGCTCGCCCGCCGCACCAAGCGCACGGTCACCCTGACCAGCCCGGCCGGCGAGACGATCGACGGCACCGGGCGCAACCCGCCGGCCGGCACTAAGCCCACGGCGGTGGTCAACCCGCTCGCGGTGAGCGCACTGCCGGGCACCAGTGCGCCGGTCAGCGGCATCGACCCGCGCGCCGTCGGGCCGTTCAAGCTCGCCGCCGCCGACGCCGAGCGGATCGGGCAGGCCGCGAAGGCCGTCACGGCGTGCATGACGAAGTTCGGCTACGAGGTGACCACGCGCCTGAACGCGACGGGCCGCACCGAGCTCTCGCCAGACCTGCTCGCCAACCGCCAGCCGGCCCCGGCCGGGCCACGCCCCGCCGTCCTCTCGCCCGGCGTGGCCGTGGCGAGGTGCCTGGCCGTCCCGGGCCTCGGCCCTACCGCCGCGGAGAAGCGGAACACCGGGCAGTTCGCGATCCTGGTCAACCGGTGCCTGAGCGGCCGGGCGTCGGGCGTCGGTGGCGACCTCACGGATCCGGTCCGCGCACTGGCCGAGATCTCCGCCCTCGGCCCGGTCGAGAAGACCTGCGCCGAGTCGGCGTGGCGGCAGATGGTCGCCCCGCACGTCGCGCCGCCGGCGTTCCTGTTCGTCAGCGGCGCCGCGGTCTTCGCGCCCCAGCGCGGGCTCTCGCCGACCGCCCAGTTCCGGATCGCGCTCGCGGGCCTCGCGATCCTGCTCGCCGCGGTGGTGCTGTGCGCACTGGCCGCCACGAGGATCCTGCGCCCGATCCGGGCCCTCACGACGGCGGCGCGGCAGGTCGGGCGGGGCGACCGGTCGGCCAGGATCAGCACCCGCGACGGCGGGCAGATCGGCGAGCTGGCGCTCGCGTTCAACCGCATGTCGAGCGAACTGGACGTGGCCGAGGACCGCCGCCGGCGGATGGTGAGCGACATCGCGCACGAGCTGCGGACCCCGCTGGGCAACCTGCGGGCGTGGCTGGAGGCCGCGCAGGACGGCGTGGTCCAGCTCGACGAGAA
>JAOPVE010000120.1 GCA_025963185.1 Actinomycetes bacterium | reverse complement strand
AAGCCCGGCCGCGCGTTCGGCTCGCTCGCGCAGGGCCCGGACCGCGGCCGCGGGGTCGTCCGCGCCGTAGACCGACGATCCGGCGACGAAGGTGTCCGCTCCGGCCTCGGCGGCGGCCACAATGGTGTCGGCGTTGATACCGCCGTCGACCTCGATCCGCAGTTCGAGGTGCCCGGTGGCGACCAGCTCACGCGCCTGGCGGACCTTCGGCAGCACCTCGGCCATGAACTCCTGCCCGCCGAAGCCCGGCTCGACGGTCATCACGAGCAGCATGTCGTACTCGGGCAGCACGTCCAGGTAGGCGTCCAGCGGGGTGCCGGGCTTGATCGCGAGGCCCGCCCTGCTCCCGGCGGCCCGCAGGTCGCGCGCGACCTTCACCGGATCCGCGCAGGCCTCGGCGTGGACCGTCACCGAGTAGACCCCGGCCTCGGCATAGGACGGCGCCCACCGGTCCGGATCGTCGATCATCAGGTGACAGTCCAGCGGAGTGCTCGTGGCCTTGAGCAGGCCCTGCACCACGGGCAGGCCGAGCGTCAGATTCGGGACGAAGTGGTAGTCCATGACGTCCACGTGCAGCCACTCGGCGCCGCGCACGGCCTCGGCCTCGTCCGCCAGGCGCGCGAAGTCGGCGGCCAGGATGCTTGGCGCGATGTACATGCCCATGCCGGGCAGTGTACGGGGGCCCACGGCGGCCGAAAGCCGGTGTGCTGGGCAGCGCTGGCCAGCACACCGGCTCCGGAGAACGGGCAGGTCAGAAGCGGTTCGGCAGCCCCGGGAAGGTGGCCATGGGCAGCAGCGACGCCTTGGTCTGCGGCGCCGGGTCTGCCTTGCAGGTCACGTCCGTGGCGGGCAGTGTGCCGGTGCTCAGGTACGCGTTGACCGCCGCGTACGCGCACGTGTTGCCGGCCGAGCTGTACACGCCGTGGCCCTCGCCCTCGTCGACGAAGACCAGCCGGGATCCCTTGAGCGCGCGGTGCATGCCCAGGCCGGTGTAGAGCGGGGTCTGCGGATCCCACTCGTTCTGCACGGTCATGATCGGCACCCGGTTGGCAACCACCGAACTCTTCTCGGTGTGCGGCACGGTCCAGAACGCGCACGGGAGGATGTTCGAGGTCACGTCACCGGCGAGCGGGTAGCGCTTCTTGTCCCGGATCGCGTCGCGGCGGTACGTCTCGGGGTTGCGCGGCCAGTTGGTGACGTCGTTGCACACGATCGCCATGAACATCGCGTCCCCGTTGTCCGCCGGCGGATCCGCCACTGCGGTTCTGGTTGCCTTGGCGGCGGCCGTCGAGCGGGTGAGCCGGACCAGGGCGGCGGCGGGGGATCCGGAGGCGGGGCTGACCGGCTGACCGGCCGCGGCCTGCTTGAGGCCCGCGACGAAGTCCGCGAGCTGGGCCGGGAAGAACACGCCGGACCGCGAGGTGAACCGGATCTCGTCGCCGGTCCAGTCGCTGTCCATGTAGTTGATCGGCTTCTTCTCGGCGATCGCGACCAGGCCCCAGAAGACCTTGCCCACGGCGTCAGGTGTGGTCCCGAGGTGGAACTTGGCGTCGTGCGCCGCCGTGAAGCGGGCCCAGCGGTCGTAGGCGGGCTTGCTGCCGACGGCCCATGACTGCACCATCCCGCGCCACGCGAGCGCCGGATCGACGGAGCTGTCGAGCACGATCCGGTCGGCCTTGCTGCCGAACAGCTGGGCGTAGACCGCGCCGAGGTAGGTGCCGTACGAGTACCCGAGGTAGGACAGCTTCTTCTCGCCGAGGACGGTCCGGAGCACGTCCATGTCCCGGGCGGTGTTGCGGGTGGTGATGTACGGGATCGTGCTCCCGGCCTTGGCGCACTTGCTGGCCACGGTCCTTGCCCGCGCGACGTCCTTGGCGAAGGTCTGCGGCTTGTACGGGTTGAGCCAGCTCGTCTCGTCGCCCGTGAGGTTGCAGGTGATCGGGCTGCTCGCGCCGACTCCGCGCGGGTCGAACCCGACGAGGTCGAACTGGTCTCGCACGCTCTGCGGAAGCTCGTCGTTCATGAACACGGGCATGTCGAGGCCCGACCCGCCCGGTCCGCCGGGGTTGAAGGTGAGGATCCCGTGGCGCTTGCCGGGCACGCTGGTGGCGTAGCGGGAGATCGCCAGGTCCAGGGTCGCGCCGGCGGGCCGCTGGTAGTCCACCGGCACCTTGATCGTCGCGCACTGGTAGGTGGCCGGCAGGTCGGCCGTACATCGCGTCCAGGTCAGCTTCTGGGCGGTGATCGAGGCCGGCAGGGCCGGTGCGGAGGCCGTCCCGCCAGCGGTGGCTGTCTCGCCCGCGGAGGCGGGACCGGCGGAAGCGATGCCCGCGCCGGCGACGAGGGTGGCCGCGCCGGCCGCGGTGGCGATCCAGCGGGCTCTGCGGCGCGGTGCGGAGGGCGGGGTTGCTGGTGCGTCTGTCATGACCCCAGAGCCTGCCGATCCGCCCGTTGTGGGCGCATCGTCCGGAAGTCGGGTCCGGCGGGTGAAGTCGCGACCGAAAGTAGTAGGGATCGTCCCTGAGTCAGCTCGGCCGGCGCAGCACCGAGAGGAACATCGCGTCGGTGCCGTGCCGGTGCGGCCAGAGCTGCACGGTGGGGCCCGCCCCGAGATCCGGGACGCCGGGCAGCAGCTCGCGGGCGTCGAGCACCTCGGCGCCGGTGCGGCGGGCCGCGTCGGCCGCGGTCACCTTCGTCTCGGCCAGGTGCGGCGAGCACGTCACGTACGCGACGATCCCGCCCGGCCGGACCGCCCGCAGCGCCGCGGTCAGCAGCTCGCGCTGGAGTTTGGTAAGGGCGGGCATGTCGGTGGGCAGCCGCCGCCAGCGGGCCTCCGGACGGCGGCGCAGCGCCCCCAGGCCCGTGCACGGCGCGTCGACGAGAACCCGGTCGAAGCTGCCCTCGGCCAGCGCCGGATGCTCGCCCACGTCCCGCCCGTCCGCGGTCACCACGGTCACGGGCAGCCCGCCGGTGGACTGGCTGACCAGCTTGGCCCGGTGCTCGGCGATCTCGACGGCCGTCACCCGGGCGCCGCGGCCGGCCGCGAGGGCACCCAGTAGCGCGGCCTTGCCGCCCGGGCCGGCGCACAGGTCGAGCCAGGCCGCGTCGGGACCGTCGATGGGGGCGGTGGCCAGCGCGATCGCGCAGAGCTGGCTACCCTCGTCCTGCACCCCGGCCTTGCCCGCGGCGATCAGCGGGAACGCGGCCGGATCACCGCCGTCGAGGTGCACGGCGTACGGCGAGTACGGGCCGGGACTGCCGCCGGCCTGGGCCATCAGCTCCTCGCGCGTCACGAGCCCGGGGCGCGCCACCAGGTGCACGGCGGGGCGGGCGTCGTCGGCGGCGAGCGCGGCCTCGGTCTCGGCGAGGTCCCCGCCGAGTGCGTCGGCGAACGCCCGGACGATCCACTCGGGGTGCGCGTACCGGATCGCCAGGTGACCCGACGGGTTGCTCTCCCGCGAGGGCGCCACCTGGGCGATCCAGGTCTCTTCGTCCTTCTCGGACACCCGGCGCAGGACCGCGTTGACGAACCGGGCCGGACCGTCGGTCAGCGCGACCCTGGCCACGTCCACGGTGGCGCTGACGGCGGCGTGCGCCGGGACCCGGGTGCGCAGCAACTGGTACGCGCCGAGCCGCAGCATCTCGATCACCCGCGGATCGATCTCGGCGAGCGGCCGGCTGCTGCACTCGGCGAGGACGGCGTCGAGGGTGCCCCGGGTGCGCAGGGTGCCGTAGGCGAGCTCGGTGGCGAAGGCGGCGTCGCGCCCGGTGATCCCGCGTTCCCGGAGCATGCCGGGCAGCACGAGGTTGGCGTACGCGTCCCGGGCGGCGACGGCGTTGAGCGTGTCGAACGCGGCCCGGCGCGCGGCGTCCGGTTCGGCGCGGCGGTATTCCCGCTTGCCGGTGCCGCGCCCGCTGCCTGCCGCGCGGCCACTCTGGCGGCGGGGCGCCTCCTTGCCGTTGGTCACTGGTTCGCCTTCCGGATCAGGTCAGGGTCTCGCCGGGGACCGGGCGGACGCCGCGCGCCCAGTCGGTGGCGGGCATGGGCCGCTTGCCGACCGGCTGCACGGTGGTCAGCTCGACGGAGGTGGTCGCGGTGCCGGCGAGCACCCGCAGGCGCTCGGCGAACAGCTCGCCGGGGCCCAGCGGATCGGCGTTGGCGATCAGGCGGACCGGCCCGAGCTTGAGCCGTTCGCCGCGGAACTCGGTCCAGGCGCCGGGGGCAGGGGTGCACGCGCGGATCCGCCGGTCGATTGCGAACGCCGGATCGGACCAGCTCACCCGCGCGTCCGCCACGGTGATCTTCGGCGCGAGCGAGATCCCGTCGGGCGGCTGCGGGACGGCGGAGGCGGTGCCGTCGGCGATGGCGTCCACACAGGCCACGAGCAGTCCGGCCCCGGCGGTGGACAGGCGGCCGAGCAGGTCACCGGCGGTGTCGGCGGGGCGGATCAGCTCGGTCATCGTGCCGTACACCGGCCCGGTGTCGAGCCCGGCCTCGAGCTGGAACACGGCGGCCCCGGTGACCTCGTCGCCGTGCAGGATCGCGTGCTGGACCGGCGCCGCCCCGCGCCAGGCGGGCAGCAGCGAGAAGTGCAGGTTGATCCAGCCGCGGGCGGGGAGGTCGAGCGCGGCCTGCGGGATCAGCCCGCCGTAGGCCACGACCGGGCACAGGTCGGGGGCGATCTCGGCGAGCCGGGCGAGGAAGTCCGGTTCGGACGGCCGCACCGGGGTGAGCACCTCGATGCCGTACGCGTCCGCGACCTCGCCGACGGGCGAGCGGGCCAGCGTACGGCCCCGGCCGGATCGCGCGTCGGGCCTGGTCAGGACAGCGGCGATCTCGTGCCGCGACTTGAGCAGCGCGTCGAGGGCGGGCACGGCGACCTCGGGGGTGCCCGCGAAGATCAGCTTCAGTGGGACTTCCCGAAGATCGGGTGCGGGCTCAGTTTCACCTGCGGCACCGGCGTCTGGTTCCACACGGCCTCCCGGATCGCCTGCATCGCTTCCTTGCGCGTCTCGGCGTCGAGCCGGTCGACGAACAGGATGCCGTCGAGGTGGTCGGTCTCGTGCTGGACGCAACGGGCCATCAGCGCGGTGCCCGCGAGCTGGGCCGGCTCGCCGTGCATGTCCACGCCCCGGGCGACGACGTTGAGCCGCCGCTTGGTGTCGAAATACAGCCCGGGGATCGACAGGCAGCCCTCGGGACCGTCCTGTTCGTCGGTGTCGGGGAACTCCAGCACCGGGTTCACGAGGTGGCCGATCACGTCGTCCACGTCGTAGGTGAAGACCCGCAGCCCGACCCCGAGTTGCGGGGCGGCCAGCCCGGCGCCGCCCTCGTCGAGCATGGTCTCGGTGAGGTCGCGGACGAGCTTGCGCAGCTCCCGGTCGAAGTCGGTGACCTGCTCTGCGGGCGTGCGCAGGACCGGATCACCGAAGAGCCGGATCGGTCGGACAGCCACGCGTCTGCTCCTGAAACTCGCGCCAGTGGATCGGGACCAGTCTAGGCAGCCGTGGCGCACCGCCGCCGCGCGCCCACGGGGTTCTAGACTCCCGAAACATCCCATTTGTGCCCTATGGCCCCGTGCAAGTGATGTGAAGGAAGCGACCCGTGAACAGGCTGCACCCCGCGTTGCTCGTCCCGCCGCCGCTCGACGACGACGAGCCCGACGAGTACGACGCGCCGCAGCCCGAGCACACCCCGGTCCGGATCCTCGACGTGGCCGGCGTCGGGATCGGCCCGTTCAACCTCAGCCTCGCCGCGCTCGCCGCCGGCCACCCGGATCTGCAGATCGCGCTGTTCGACGAGCGGCCACGGTTCAGCTGGCACCCCGGCACGATCCCCGCGGCCGCGCTGCAGACCGGGTTCCTCGCCGACCTCGTCACGCTCGTCGCCCCGGCCAGTCCGTGGTCGTTCCTGTCCTACCTGTGCGCGCACGACCGGATGTACCCGTTCTACCTGTCCGGCCGGTCCCGGCTGCGCCCGCGCGAGTACGAGGACTACTGCCGCTGGGCCGCGGAGGGGCTGCCCTCGTGCCACTTCGGGGCCCGCGTCGACACGGTGAGCTGGGACAACAGCCGGCGGTGCTTCGCGATCCGGGTCGCCCGCACGGCGGATGCCGTCCACTCGGCCGGGAATGACCTGTTCGGCGACGGCGTGCGCGCGATCGTCTACGCGCGGCACGTCGTGCTCGGCACCGGGAGCGCGCCGCAGGTGCCGTTCGCGCTGCCCCCGGCCGCCGGGGCCGAGGTCTTCCACTCCGCCGAGTACGCCCAGCGCGCGCCGCGCCTCGGCGGGCGGCGGCACATCACCGTCGTCGGATCCGGGCAGTCCGGCGCCGAGGTGTTCCTCGACCTGCTCCGCCGCCAGGACCGCGAGGACTGGGCGCTGAGCTGGCTGACCCGGTCCCCCGGGTTCGCGCCGCTGGAGTCCAGCGCGCTGGCCGCCGAGCAGCTCACCCCCGAGTTCCTGCGGTACGTGCACGGCCTGGCCGAGCCCGCCAGGCAGGCCGTCCTGGCCGCGGGATGGCGGCTGCACCGGGCCGTGGATCCGGTGACGCTCGACGCGATCTTCGCCGAGCTGTACGAGCACCTGGTCGACGGCTGCCGTCCGCCGGTCGTGCTCCGGCCCGGGTTCGCCGTCGAGTCGATGTTCCCCTCCACCGGCGGGGTCACGCTGTCGGGCCGGCACACCGCCGACGGCACCCCGATGCGGATCGAGACCGACGCCGTAGTCCTGGCCACCGGCTACTCCTCGCGGCGGCCCGCGTGCCTCGCGCCGCTGGAAGGGCAGATCCGCTGGGATCCGCGGGGACCGGGCCTCGACTTCCGCCTCGCCGTCGATCCGCCCGTGACGGGTGGGCTGTTCGTGCAGAACTCGGGGCAGCACAGCCAGGGCGCCGCCGGATCGAGCCTCGCACTCGGGGCGTACCGCGCGGCCGCGATCCTCAACCAGGTCGCCGGGCGCGAGCTGTACCCCCTTCCCAAGCGGACCGCCTTCACCACGTTCGGCCCCGGCTGAGCCCCACCGGCGGGGTGAACTTCCAACACGATCAGTCCCAGTCGAACATTGGCCGGGTGTCCGGTTACATCGTTGTCATCGGGGCGAAACCCCATGGTTGCCCTGCTGGTTCTTTGGACTTAGGCTCCCGTCCGCGCCCTGTGGCACCCGCGTTGTGGGGTTTTGTTGGAATCCCGGTCCGTGCCGCCCGGTGTCCCGTTCCCTGAAACCCCACCGAAGGGACCTCCGATGCGCGTAGCCGCACGATCGCGCACGATCGCGCTGTGCCTGACCGCAGCGCTCGCGGCCCTCCTGCCGCCATCCCCGGCCCGCGCTGCTGAGTTATCCACGGCTCAGTTACCGGGGGCTGAAGCTGTCGCCTGGACCGTCGCCGGGCCTACCGCCGGCGATCCGGTGACCGCCGAGGTCGCCCTCGACGCCGCCGGAGCCCTGACGTTCGGCGTCACCCACAACGGATCCACTGTGCTCGCCCCCGCCCCCGCCGGGATCGTGACGACCGCGGCCGACCTCACCACCGGGCTGACGTTCCTCGCCCGCGCCGACAAGCGGATCTCGCAGGACTACCCGATGACCACCGGGAAGCGCCTGCGCCGGCACGTGCTGTTCAGCGAGTCCACGTTCTCCTTCACCGGGGCCGGGAACACCCGCGTGGACTTCGTGGTCCGGGTGACCCGCGACGGCGCCGCCTACCGGTACGTGCTGCCCGCCACCGGCGCCGTGGGGATCACCCGCGAGTCCTCCGCGTTCACGCTGCCCGCCGACGCGCCCGCCTGGCTGCTGCCCTACACGCCCAACTACGAGGGCACCCGGTACGAGTCGACGGCGGCCGCCGCACCCGCCGGTGACGTCGGCTTCCCCGCGCTGTTCGAGGCCACCAGTGGCGTGTACGCGCTGCTCAGCGAGTCCGATGTGAACGGCCGCTACTCGGGCGCCCGGCTCGCGCACGCCGCCGGCTCCCCCACCTACTCGATCAAGCTCGACACCGGTGTGAGCGCCACCGGCCCGCTGTCCACCCCGTGGCGGACCGCGATCGTCGGCAGCCTCGCCACGGTCACCGGATCCACGCTGACCGACGACCTGGCGCCGTGGGCCAAGTTCACCGACACCTCGTGGATCCGGCCGGGGCTGGTCGCCTGGTCGTGGCTGTCGGAGGGGAACAGCCCCCGCGATCCGGTCCGGCAGAAGCAGTTCATCGACTTCGCCGCGCGCAACGGGTGGCCGTACGTACTCATCGACGAGGGCTGGAGCCCGGACTGGGTGCCCGAGGTGACCCGGTACGCCCGCGCCCGCGGCGTGGACGTGCTGCTGTGGTTCCACTGGACCTCGCTCGACACGGCCGAGGAGCGCAACACCGTGCTCCCGCAGGTCAAGTCGTGGGGCGTCGCCGGGATCAAGGTCGACTTCATGGACTCGGACTCGCAGGCCCGCTTCGGCTGGTACGACGACATCCTCGCCGCCACCTACGCGCAGAAGCTGATGATCAACTTCCACGGCGCGACGATCCCGCGCGGGATCCAGCGCACGTGGCCGCACGTGATGAGCGTCGAGGGGATCCGCGGGGCCGAGCAGTACCGCAGCCGCGCCGCGACGAACACCATGTTCCCGTTCACGCGCAACGTCGTCGGCAGCATGGACTACACCCCGGCCGCCTTCGTCGTCTCCGACCGGGACACCACCACGGCGCACGAACTCGCGACCACGGTCGTCTACGAGTCGGGCTGGCAGCACCTGTCCGACAAGCCGGAGAACTACGAGGCCAGGCCCGAGGCGCTGCGCACGTTCGACCAGCTCCCGACCGTGTGGGACGACACCCGGCTGCTGTCGGGGCGGCCGGGGCAGGAGACGGTGCTGGCCCGGCGGTCCGGCGAGCGGTGGTTCGTCGGCGCGATCGAGGCCCAGCCCGCCCGGACCGTGACCGAGCCGCTGACGTTCCTGGGCAACGGCCGGTACCTCGCCGAGACCGTCCGCGACGACGGATCCGGCGGGCTGACCCGCTCGGCCTCGGTGGTCACCCACACCGGATCCCTCAGCGTGCCCACCCTGGCCAACGGCGGGTTCGTCACGATCCTCTGCCCGTACAGCCCGGGACTCACAACGTGCGACCAGCCGATCCGGCGGGTTCCGGCGACCGGGCTGACGGTCACGCCCGCCGCCACGACGATCCGGGTGGGCACCCCGCTGACCGTCCAGGCCACGTTCACCGCCCCCACCACCGGGCCGGTCACCGCGGTCACCCTCGCGCCCACCGCCCCCGCGGGCTGGACCGCGTCCGGGGCGACGGTCACGGCCACCCAGCTCGCCGCCGGGCAGTCCCTGAGCGGGACGTGGCAGCTCACCCCCTCGGCGTCCGCCCCGACCGGTGGCACCGACGTGCCCGTGGCGGCCGAGTTCCGCTTCCCCGGGGATCCGGCGGACCGGCCCGTGCACCACGAGGAGGCCGTGCAGGCGTTCGTCACGTCCGCCACCGGCACGGTGTACGCCAGCGACCTGCCGTTCATCTACGAGAACAACGGCTGGGGATCCGCCGAGCGCGACCACTCCAACGGCGACCTGCCCAAGGGCGACGGGCGCACGATCACGATCCACGGGACGCAGTTCGCCAAGGGCATCGGGATCCACGCGCCGAGCGAGATCGACGTGCGCCTCGGCGGATCCTGCACCGAGTTCCGCGCTCAGGTCGGGCTCGACGACGAGGTGATCGGGTCGGGCTCGGTCGAGTTCCAGCTCGAAGGCGACGGCAAGCCGCTCGGCACCAGCGGAGTGGTCCGCTCCGGTGACGCGCCGAAGCCGTTCACGGTGGATGTCACCGGGGTCCAGCGGCTCAAGCTCAAGGTCACCGACGGGGGCGACGGCCGCAACTTCGACCACGGCGACTGGGCCGACGCCCAGCTCACCTGCTGATCCGGCCCCCTACCCCGGCCCGCCCTTCGCGAAGTGTGTGCCGTTGAGCCGGTTATAGCCGGTCCGACGGCACGCACTTCGGGCCGGGGCGCCGGGTCAGAGCAGGTCGAGCGGGTCGACCTCGACCCGGACCGGGTCCGGGGACTTCTTCGCGCTGCGCACCCCGAGCGCCGCGTGCAGTGCCGCCGCGAGGGCCCGGCTCTCCGAGCGCGGCACCCGGACCAGCGAGCGTTCCTGATCCGGCTGGTCCTGCTGGCCGGGCGGGCGGTACACCGGGACCGGCCCGAGCACCTCGGCGTCCGCGGGAAGCTGGGCGAGCCCGAGCAGCTCGTCCACGGCCGCCGGAACGCCCGTCACGCTCGCCATCCGGACCGCGGGCGGGAACCCCAGCTCGGACCGCTCGGCCAGCTCGCGCTCGGCGAACCCGGCCGGATCCCACCGCACGAGCGCCTGGACCACGGGCAGCGCCACGTCGGCCGTGACGACGACGGTTCCGCCGTCGCCCGGCGGCCGGACCAGGGCCGCCGCGTTCGCCCACCGCCGTAGCGTCTCCTCGGCGGCGCGCAGATCCGGACGGGTGAGCAGTGCCCAGCCGTCGAGCAGCAGCGCGGCGCCGTACCCGCCCTCGGCGATCGGCTCGGCGCCCGGAGTGGCCACGACGAGCGCCGGCTCGGCGGCGACCGTGGCCAGTACCCCGTCCCGCCCCGACGTCCGGATCGCCGTGTTCGGGAACGCCTTGCCCAGCTCCTCGGCGGTCCGCCGCGCCCCGACGATCGACGCGCGGAGCGCCCGGGCGCCGCAGTTCGGGCAGGTCCAGCCCGCGGCGAGCTGCCCGCACCAGCGGCACCCCGCAACCTCGGCCCCGCCCTGGGACGCCAGCGGGCCGCCGCAGTTGCCGCACCGGG
>JAOPVE010000115.1 GCA_025963185.1 Actinomycetes bacterium | reverse complement strand
CGTTCGATTGCGTAAAAGCGCAGTTGCGTGGACCAGTTAGTGTGCCCACGCACCCCGCACTCGAACCTCAGGAGTTCCATCGTGAGCAGCACCAACGGGGGATCGCGCCTGCGCCGCGTCGCTGGCCTGACCCTGGCGGTTCCCGCCGTCGCGTTAACCGTCGCCGTGGGCGCCATGCCCGCGAGCGCTGACAACGAGCCGGCGCCCAGCACCTCCGCCGAGCCCTCGGCCTCGCCGTCGGCGGTCATCAGCCCGGTTCCGTCGATCCCGTCGAGCCCGGAGCCGTCCAGCAGCCCGGTCCCGCCGCCGCCGTCCGCCGAGCCGAGCACGGAGCCGTCCACCGGACCGACCCCGCAGCCCAGCGACAGCCCGAAGCCCGGCATCAAGGCCATCAGCGGCTTCGTCTGGCAAGACCTCAACGGCGACGGCCAGCAGCAGAAGAACGAGCCCGGCCTGGCGAACGTCGAGGTCGACCTCGTGACCTTCCACGGCGATAACGCCGACGTGCCTGACTGGATGACCACCGACGCGACCGGCAAGTACACGCTGACCGCTCCGTCGGCCGGCACCTACTACGTGGGCGCCGTGGCCGAGAAGTCGCGCGGACTCAACCTCACCAAGCCGAATGTCGGCAGCGACCGCACCGACTCCGACCTCGTGGCGTTCACCCCGGACGCCCCGGGTAAGGCGCTCAAGCTCCGCTCGGCGATCATCGGCCGCCACGCTGCCCGGCGGACCGCCACCGCGAGCAGCCCGAGTGACTTCGTGTGGGGCATCTCGGAGCCGCTGACCATCCGCAAGGGTGTTCACAAGGTCGTCGACGCTGGTTACGTCGGCAAGGTGCGGCCAACCGCCGCGCCGACCGCGGCGCCGGCTCCGGGTAATGGGGGCGGATCGCTTCCTGTCACCGGTGCGGCCCTCGGCGGTCTGCTCGGTGGGGGTGCCGCGCTGCTCGCTGGTGGCGCCGCCATGGTCGTCATCACGCGCCGCCGCCGCATCGCGGGTGCCACCGCCACAGCGGAGTAAAGAACACCAGTACTACCCGGCGGGCCGGTCTTCGTACGTACGACGACCGGCCCGCCGTCCGTCTACTTGCGAACGACCACCTTGACCCGGGCCGAGGCCGGCGACGACCCGGCGACGTTCGACGCCGTCACGGCGGCCCAGTACGTCTTGCCCGCCACCAGCGCGCCCGTCGTACAGGCCTTTGCGGACGCCGTCCCGGTGCACTGAGTTGCCGCGGCTGTGGCGCTCGCCGAGGTGTAGAGGGCGGCGCGGTAGCCGGTGATCGGGGATCCGCCGGTGGACTGAGGCGCGGTCCAGCGGATGGTGACCTTGCGGGCCGAGGACGATCCGGCGACCGAGCGCGGGGCCGTGGGAGCTGAGCGCGGCGTCGCGGAGATACGCGCCGACTCGGTGCCGGATCCGCTGACGCTTGCCGCCGTGACCCCCACGAAGTACCGCGTTCCGTTGGCCAGGCCGGTGATGTCGCAGGTCGTGGCGCTGCCGGAAACCTGGCACGACTTCACCGCCGCGCCGCCGGACGCCTTGGTGTAGGCGCGGGCGGTGTAGCCGTTGACGGATCCGCCGGAAGTGGGCGCGGTCCACGCCACGCCGAGGCGCCCCGGGCCAGGAGTGAGCTTCGTGACGACCGGCGTTCCGGGCAGCACGACCACGGGTGCGGGGCTCGGGCTGGCGCTCGGGCTCGGCGACGCGGACGGGCTTGGCGACGCGGACGGGCTCGCCGAAAGAGACGGGCTCGGCGACGCGGACGGGCTGGCGTCGGGTGTGGGGCTGGTGTCGGGCGTCGGGCTGGCGTCCGGAGTCGGGCTGGTGTCGGGCGTCGGGCTGGCGTCCGGGGTGGGGCTGAGCGACGGCGACGGCGACTCGGACGGCGACGGCGACGGCGACTCGGACGGCGACTCGGACGGCGACGGCGACTCGGACGGGGACGGCGACTCGGACGGGGACGGGGATGGGTCCGGGAGGACCGTCACCGGAACGGCCTCCGCGACCACGGCGAGGCGGTCCCCGGCCGCGCGGCCCTCGCCGAGCGCGTTCGACGCGCTGGCGGCCAGGTAGTAGGTGCTCGCCGGGGTCAGGCCCGTGATCGTGCACGTCGTGCCCGAGGCGGACGTGCAGCGCCCGGCTACGGATCCGCCGGACGGGGCCGTGAATGCCCGGACCGTGTACCCGGTGACCGGTGATCCGCCGTTCGACAGCGGGGCGGACCAGTGCGCGGCGACCGACGCGGCCTCGGCGGCTTCGGCGGGGATGCCCGAGAGCTCCTGCGGCGTGCCGGGGACCGTGGTGCCGGGATCCACGGTGGCGGGACGGCTGAAGACGCTGATGCTGTGGATCGAGTACCCGATGTCGGCCACGTCGATCCCGACGCCACCGTCCACGACGGACACGGTGGCGGGCACGCTGACCGAGGTCTCGCCCTCGCGGCTGACCACGTCGAACCCGGTGTTCGCGGCCTCGGTGGCCGTGGTGCCCAGTTCGGTGAAGTAGGCGCCGGGGAGCCAGGCGTTGAACGATCCGCGGACGGGGTTGCCGTTCATGTCGAGGTGCGGGTTGCCGAGCACCGGGAGCGACCAGTAGGGCTCGGGGTAGGTGCCGTAGCCGATCATGGTCGGGCGGGCCTGGGCGTCGCTGGCGATGTAGACGCCGTCGAGCGTGCGCACGGCGTCGGCGCCCCAGACTTCCAGGTCCTGGGTGTTGCCGGAGAACGCGTACTGGCTGCCCACGGAGTCGGCCATGACGTCAGGGCCGCCGCAGTCGACCGTGGCGACACAGCTGGCGAAGTAGTCGCCGGTGGTCCAGTCCATGTGGATGGCCTTGCCGGTGATCGTCATCGTGGTGTTGCCGGCGTCGTCGGTGGCGCGGACGATCCGCATGCCGCGGGCGATCGCGAACGTGTAGCGGGGCATGAAGTGGCCGGTCCGGATCACGAGGCGGATGTCGCCGCCGCGGACGTCATCGGGCTGGTCCGCCCAGCCGTTCACGGCCCAGTTGAACGACGTGACCCAGCCGCCGAGCGTGGCGACCCACGGCGAGAGGCCGAGATCCCCCAGGGGCGTGACGGCCCCACCGGACGGCGTGAGCGTGGCGTCGTCGATGCAGTACTGCTGCGACGGATCGGCACACGCGCCCCAGGTGCCCTCGGGCCAGCCCTCCGGGACGTCCGCGCGGGCGGGCGCGGCGGGCAGCGCGACGGCGACGACGAGGAGGCTCGCGGCGAGCGCGAGGATCCGGCGCGGGGACAGGGCGGTGCGGCGCATGCGAACTCCCGATGCCCGGCACCGGACTCTCCGGCCCGGCACCGCACGCATCGGACGGCTGGCGCCCGACCTGACCGTTAGGGCGAAACCGGACCTAGCCTTTGATCTCGCAGACCGCCGTGCCCGCCGTGATGACCTCGCCCACGGACGCGGACAGGCTGGTCACCGTGCCCGCCTTGTGCGCGGTGAGCGGCTGCTCCATCTTCATGGCTTCGAGCACGACGACGAGGTCTCCCTCGGCGACCTGCTGACCGTCCTCGACGGCGATCTTCACGATCGTGCCCTGCATCGGGCTGACGACCGCGTCGCCCGAGGCCGCGGTACCGGTCTGAGCCGCGGACCCGCGCCGGGGCGCCTTCTTCTGCGGCGGCGCGCCGGCCGGGCCACCGAACCCGGCGGGCAGCGACACCTCCAGTCGCTTGCCGCCGACCTCGACCACCACGGTCTGCCTCGGCTCGGGATCCTCGGGGGTCACCGATCCGGCGAACGGCGGGATCTCGTTGACGAACTCGGTCTCGATCCAGCGGGTGTGCACCGAGAACGGCTCGGAGGTGAACGCCGGATCCTCGACCACGGCCCGGTGGAACGGGACGGCGGTCGCCATGCCGTCCACGACGAGTTCGGCGAGGGCACGGCGGGCGCGTTCGAGGGCCTGACGACGGTCCGCGCCGGTGACGATGAGCTTGGCGAGCAGCGAGTCGAAGTTGCCGCCGACGACGGATCCGGCTTCGACGCCCGCGTCCACCCGCACGCCCGGCCCCGTCGGGGGGATCCACGCGGTGACCGTTCCCGGTGCGGGCAGGAACCCACGGCCGGGGTCTTCCCCGTTGATCCGGAACTCGATTGAGTGGCCGCGGGGGACCGGGTCCTCGGTGATCGCGAGGCGCTCTCCGGCGGCGATCCGGAACTGCTCGCGGACCAGGTCCAGGCCGGTCGTCTCCTCGGAGACCGGGTGCTCGACCTGGAGCCGGGTGTTGACCTCGAGGAACGAGATCGTGCCGTCGGCCGCCACGAGGAACTCGACCGTTCCGGCGCCGTGGTACCCCGCCTGGCGGCAGATCGCGCGGGCTGACTCGTGGATCCGCGAGCGCTGTTCGTCTGTCAGGAACGGCGCCGGGGCCTCCTCGACGAGTTTCTGGTGCCTGCGCTGAAGCGAGCAGTCGCGGGTGCCGACCACGATCACGGTGCCGTGCGTGTCAGCGAGCACCTGCGCCTCGACGTGCCGCGGCCGGTCGAGATAGCGCTCGACGAAGCACTCCCCGCGCCCGAATGCGGCCTCGGCCTCGCGGACCGCCGAGGCGAACAGTTCGGGGATCTCCTCGATCGTCCGGGCCACCTTGAGCCCGCGGCCGCCCCCGCCGAACGCGGCCTTGATCGCCACCGGCAGGCCGTGCTCGCGGGCGAACGCGACGATCTCGCCGGGCCCCTGCACCGGATCCTTGGTGCCCGGCACGAGCGGGGCCCCGGCGGCGAGCGCGATGTGCCTGGCCTCGACCTTGTCGCCGAGCGCCCGGATCGCCGCGGGGGTGGGGCCGATCCAGGTCAGCCCGGCGCCGATCACGGCCGCGGCGAAGTCGGCGTTCTCGGAGAGGAACCCGTAGCCGGGGTGGACCGCGTCCGCGCCGGATCTCGCGGCCACGTCGAGCAGCTTGTCGGTGCGCAGGTAGGTCTCGCCCGCGGTGTCGCCGCCGAGTGCGTAGGCCTCGTCCGCGAGGCGGGTGTGCGGGGCGTCGCGGTCGGAGTCGGCGTAGACGGCGACGCTGGCCAGACCCGCGTCCCGGCATGCGCGCGCGACCCGGACGGCGATCTCACCGCGGTTCGCGATCAGGACCTTCTGCACGGCGGCTCCCTTCCCCGCGACGAGTCTAGGGGTTAAGTGACTCGCCAGTAACTACCACAAACCCGAAGTG
>JAOPVE010000088.1 GCA_025963185.1 Actinomycetes bacterium | reverse complement strand
CGACCGTGGTGGCGGTGGGCTTCTGGTAGACCGGTCCGCCGGAGTCGCCGAGCTGGGCGACCAGCTTCCCCGCCTGCTGGGCGCGGGCGAGGTTGTAGGTGCAGCCGTCGCTGTCGCAGAACGACGCGGTGGTCGTCGCCACCCGCGCGCCGCAGCGCTCCTGGGAGTACGAGCCGTCGGTGCACACGTACCCGCCGACGGGGGTGGTCCAGCGGGTCGCGACGGCGGCCACTCCCGGCGCCGACGGATCCGTGTAGACGTACGCGCCGTAGCTCTGCGCGCCCTGGCCGGAGGTCCCCGGGTTGCCGTTGATCAGCTCCAGGTCCGGGTTGGGGAAGTGGCGGATGTTCACCAGGCCGAAGTAGAACTGTCCGCTGTAGACGTTCGTGCCGGTGGAGTAGCAGTGGCCGGCCGTGACCATGTGGCGGACCCCGGCGCGCACCAGCGTGACACCCGAGCTGCAGCCCGCCGAGTAGTTCTTCAGGTGCAGCCGCGCGCCGCCGTAGTGGGGCCCGTCGTCGGCGGTCCGGATCGCGCGGGAGACCGCGTGGGGCACGACGGTGACCGCGGGGCCGTAGTCGTCGCGCAGCGTGCGGGTCAGCGCGGTGTTCGCGGGGGCGGTCTCGACGATCAGCCTGCCGGTGCCGTCGCGGTAGTACGCGTAGGCCGCCGCCGCGGATCCGGCGAGCGTGCGATCGGCGAGCCCCCGCTCGGCGGAGGCGGCGAGCGCTGTCGTCGAGGGTGCGGCGGTCGGGGGAGGTGCGGCGCTGGCCGCGCGGATCCCCGCGAGCGGTAAGACCAGTGCGGCGGTGGTGAGGACGGTGATCGAGACTCGGTTCCGAATGCGCACAGTCACTCCCTGTGTCGGCCCGATGGTGTGGGGGTTACCGGCCTGAGGACTTGGCCCAAGCTGGTGCACGGGCGTATCGGGCGTCAAGAGGGAAAATGCACATTCACGCAGCCAGCGGTTATTACCCCTGGTCAGTGGACGGCTACTCAAGTCAGTGCGCTGGCAACCTCGGCGGCGGCCGCCACGACCCGTGGACCCACCGCCACGGGATCCAGCGGCGCCAGCGCGACCACGCCGACGGACGCCTCGATCCCGCACTCGCCGGGCACCGACGCGGCGATCCCGTGCGCGCCCTCTTGCAGTTCGCCGCTGCTCACGACGTACGGCGGCCGCCCGGTCCGGCCCGCGAGGATCGCCTGGCCTGCCGCGCCGCGGTCCAGCGGGTGCCGGATCCCGGTTCGGTAGCCGACGTGCAGGGCGGTCCAGGTGGGCTCGACGACGGCCAGCGCCAGGGCCTCGCCGTTGTCGGCGATCGTCAGGTGGGCGGTCGCCCCGAGATCCTCGGCGAGCCGCCGCAGCGCCGGGCGGGCGGCCTCGGCGACCACGGGCTGGGCGCGGCGGGCGAGGCCGATCACGGCGGCACCGAGGCGGATCCGGCCCTCGCCGTCGCGCCGCGCCAGCCCGTGCCCGGCGAGGGTGGTCACCAGCCGGTAGACCACGGCCCTGCCCACCCCGAGCGCCGTGGCGGCCTCGGTCACGGTCAGGCCGGCCGGGCTCGCCGCGACGAGGCCGAGCAGCCGCAACCCGCGGTCCAGCGTCTGCGCCGTCTCCGCCATGGACGCAGTATCGCGCTCTGACCGGCGAATTCGTCCCTGAGGCACGCGCCGCTAGACTTCGGCGGTGAGCCTTCGCCTCTACGACACGCTCAGCCGGTCGACGCGCGATTTCCAGCCCCTGGTTCCCGGCCAGGCCAGCATCTACCTGTGCGGCGCCACGGTTCAGTCCGCGCCGCACATCGGGCACATGCGCTCGGGCGTCAACTACGACGTGCTGCGCCGGTGGCTGGTCCACAGCGGGTACGAGGTCACGTTCGTGCAGAACGTGACCGACATCGACGACAAGATCCTCGCGAAGGCGGCCGAGGCCGGCGTGCCGTGGTGGGCGCTGGCCTACACCAACGAGCGAGCCTTCGCCGACGGGTACGCCACGCTCGGCTGCCTCCCGCCGACCTACGCCCCGCGCGCGACCGGCCACGTGCCGGAGATGATCGAGCTGATGCACGTCCTGATCGACAACGGATCGGCGTACGCGGCCGGCGGTGACGTCTACTTCGCGGTCGAGACCTACCCCGACTACGGCGCGCTCTCCGGCCAGCGGCTGGACCACATGCAGGCGGCCGAGGACGGCAACAACGACTGCAAGCGCGATCCGCGGGACTTCGCGCTGTGGAAGGGCCACAAGGAGTTCGAGCCCGAGACCGCCCGGTGGGAGACGCCGTGGGGTCCGGGCCGGCCCGGCTGGCACCTGGAGTGCTCGGCGATGGCCGGCAAGTACCTCGGCGACGCGTTCGACATCCACGGCGGCGGCACGGAGCTCACGTTCCCGCACCACGAGAACGAGATCACCCAGTCGCGGGCCGCCGGGCGCAACTTCGCGAACTTCTGGGTCCACCACGCGCTGCTCAACCTGCGCGGCGAGAAGATGGCCAAGTCGCTGGGCAACGTCATCTCGCTGCCGGCGGTCCTCGACACGGTCCGGCCCGCCGAGCTGCGGTACTACCTGTCCGCGCCGCACTACCGCTCGGTGATCGACTACACCGAGGAGTCGCTGCACGAGGCCGCCCAGGCCTACCGGCGGATCGAGGGGTTCGTCGCGCGGGCGGCCGAGCGATCCGGCGCTGGCGAGCCCGGCGCGCTGCCCGAGGCGTTCACCGCGGCAATGGACGACGACCTCAACACGTCCAGGGCCATCGGGGTGGTGCACGAGACCGTCCGCGAGGGCAACGCGGTGCTCGCCTCCGAGGGGGACGCGTCGGGTCACCTCGCCGCGGTCCGGGGGATGCTGACGGTGCTCGGCCTCGATCCGCTGACGCAGTGGCCTTCCACCCAGAGCGGCGGCGAGCTGCACAACGTCGTCGACGCGCTGATCGCCGTCGCGCTCGACCAGCGCCAGGCGGCCCGCGCCCGCAAGGACTTCACGGCCTCGGACGCGATCCGGGACCAGCTCAAGCAGGCGGGGATCCTCGTCGAGGACACCCCGCACGGTCCGCGATGGACCCTTTCCGACGGAGTGGTGTAAAGCAATGGCAGGCAACAGCCAGCGTCCCAACCGGCGTAAGACCGGAACGAAGAAGGGCGCTGTCGTCGGATCGGGCGGACAGCGCCGCAAGGCACTCAAGGGCAAGGGGCCGACCCCGGCCGCCGAGCAGCGCACCAAGCACCCCGCCGCCAAGAAGGTGGCCTCCGCTGCCCGGCGCGCGGCGAGCCCCTCGCGGGCCGGCCAGCCCCGCACCGCCCCCGGCCGTCGCGGACCGGCCGCCAAGGACGCCCCCGAACTGCTCGTCGGCCGCAACCCGGTCGCCGAGGCGCTGCGCGCGCAGATCCCCGCGACCGCCCTCTACGTCGCCCACGGGCTCGCCACCGACGAGCGGGTCACCGAGGCCATCGCCACCGCGGCGGATCGCGGCCTCTCGATCATGGAGGTCAGCCGCCAGGAGCTGGACCGGATGACCGGCGGCGTCCTGCACCAGGGCATCGGCCTCCAGGTGCCGCCGTACCAGTACCACGAGCTTGAGGACGTGCTCGCCAGCGCGGCCGAGGCCCCGCACGCCCCGCTGCTGGTCGCGCTCGACGGGCTCACGGATCCGCGGAACCTCGGCGCCGTCGTCCGGTCCGCCGCCGCGTTCGGCGCCCACGGGGTGGTGCTGCCCGAGCGGCGCGCCGCCGGGATGACGGCGACGGCCTGGCGCACGTCCGCCGGTGCGGCGGCCCGCCTCCCGGTCGCGCGGGTCACGAACCTCGTCCGCAGCCTCAAGGCGTGCCAGGACCAGGGGTACGTGGTCGCCGGGCTCGACGCGGACGGCGAGGTCAGCCTGGACGAGCTCGAGGCTGCCGTGGATCCGCTGGTGATCGTCGTCGGATCCGAGGGGCGCGGCCTGTCCCGGCTGGTCGGCGAGGTGTGCGACCTGCGGGTGTCGATCCCGATGGGGTCCCTCACCGAGTCGCTGAATGCCTCGGTGGCGGCCGCGGTGACCCTCGCCGAGGTGGCCCGCCGGCGCCGGATCTCCGCTCGGTCGTCCGGCTGACGTTTACACCCCCGGGTTCCTGCTTTCGGGGGACGCGGAGGGTGGCGTAGCCCTGGCACTGTAGATCTCACGGCTAGGGCGACGCTCGTGTGGGGCGGGCGTCAGCCCCCCACCCCGCTCGCCTGTCCGGGCAGACGGCCAGCGGGGTGGGTGCCGGTTCGTCTGCGCCTTGTTAGAGCGTCCGCCAATAGGGCCATGCGGGCTCCGGCGGCACCAGAACCACGTGGGCTGCGTTACCGAACCTCTGACGTGCAACACCGGCACGCCAGAGAACCGGCGCCTTGCCCAGCTATTGATTACGGCACACTAACGGGCGCACCATGTCTGACATGGGAAAACCTGTGAACGCCATAGGCTACGTGCGGTTATCGGACCTGCGCCAGGAGGATCTGGACGCCAACGGTGAGGGCAAGGGCCTGGGTGACCAGGAGCAGCGGATCGGGGCCTACGCGGCCCGGATCGGGTGGAAAGTCACCCGGGTGATCGTGGAGAACGACCTGTCGCCGTCGAAGGGAAAGTCGCGGTCGGCGTCGGCGTTCAAGCGCCGCAAGATCCGGCTTCCGGACGGCCGGGTCGAGTACCGGACGGTCCGCCCGGGATTCCGCACATC
>JAOPVE010000081.1 GCA_025963185.1 Actinomycetes bacterium | reverse complement strand
GCGTCGCCATGCCGCCGTAGCCCGTCTGGATGCCGCCCCGCGGCGCGCGGGCCATCGTCGTCGCGGCGAAGGCCGCGCCGAGCACGCCCGAGTAGCCGCCGGCGTCGGTGTACGTCGTGTAGGCGATCTCGTGCGCCTGCTGGTACTTCTTCGCGGCGAACGCGTCGATCTGGCGCATCAGCATCTGGTCGTGCATGGCCATCCCGCGGGCCATGGCGCTCGCGGCGAGCCGGTGGGCGGTCGCGCCGTCGAGGAACGCCGCGAACTGTTGCTCGAACTCGCCCAGGCGGGCCACAGCCGCCCGCCGTTGGCCGTCGTTGTGGCCGGCTACGGCGGCGGTGTACCGGATGAGCTGGTCGACGTGGTCGGCCCACAACGGCTGGAATGCGTGGGCGGCCGGGGCTCCGAAGATCCCGTCGATGGCGCCGGTGAGGTCGAGGGTGTTGGCGTTGAGGCTGCCCGCGACCGCGGTGAAGTCGGGCCAGTGCGCGTACCCGGACCGCATCGCCCCCACGGCGAGCGCCACGTGCTCGCCGAGCAGCCGCGCCAGTTCGGACCGCAGCGTCCAGTCCGGCGCGGCCAGCGTCGCGGCCTGCGCCGGGGTCAGCACCGCCGAGGCGATGGCCTTGCCGAGCCCGAAGGTGTGGTCGTAGGACTGCCGGTACAGCGCGCCCGCGGTCACGTAGTCGTGCTGGGCGTAGGCGTCGGCCTGGCGGAGCAGATGGTCGACGTGCATGGTCACGGCGGCCCGCGCGGTCACCGGATCCAGGCGGCCGTGGGACAGGCCGGCGAAGAAGCTGGCGAGCCGGCCCTCGTAGTCGAGCAGGCTCTTGCGGGCGGCCTCGCGGACGGCGGTGTCGTGGTCGGCGAGTCCCCGCGCGTAGTTGAACAGCGCCTGGATGTGGGTCTTCCACAGGTATCCGAACTGGTACTCGGCCTTGTCCCCGGCGAGGACCTCGACGAGTCCGGACAGCGCGGCGGTGTTCTTGCTCAGTGCGGCATCGGCGGCCTGGGCGAAGTCCGGATCGGCGCGCAGCCGCGCCCGCATCATGTCGGCCGCGAGGATCGAGTGGTGCCCGAGGAGCGTCTCGAACTGGATCGCCCGGTCCGCGGGGGTCTCGGGCTTGGTTCGCGCCGCCGCGCTCGGGGCGCCGAGTAGCCGTAGTGCCACGGCGTCCGGACTGGACAGGTGATCGTGCACCCGCGCGGTGCCGATGGGGCGAGTCGCCGTGCCCGCCGCGGTGAGCGCGGCGATCCCGGCCGATAACGCGATGACGAGGAGCGGCCGCCGAACGAGCCAGCGACCGCCGTGGTTCGTACTGTTCACGGTCACCAGCGCACGTTACCTCCACAGAGCGCAGCGATAACGGGTAAACGCAAGAGAATCCGTGGTTCGGGGACGTCTGTCCTTTCTAGACCGTGGGACTGCTGTTCCGCCGAGTGTCTGCTGTGGCTGCTGGGGATCAGGTCCGGTGAAGATCCGTGGCGGCCGCGCCTGCCTGGAGATCCGCCAGGGTGGTCGCGGGGAGCCCGGGCACGGCGGCGCGCGCGGTGTCCCGGGGGAGGGTCATGTCGGTGGTGTCCATGATGACCCCGAACCGGGCCAGGGTGGCGATCATGGGCTTCACCGGCCGCAGCAGGGTCGCCATCGCCCGCAGGACGGGCAGCGGCACGTGCCGGATCGGCCCGCCGGCACCCCGCTCGGCGAGCACCCGGCCTGCGAGGTCGGCCAGGGTGAGGTCCTCGGGTCCGCCGATCTCCAGCGTGGCGCTGGTGAACTCCGCAGCAGCGGCGAACTCGGTGGCGGTGACGCGCTCAACGAGCGCGGCCACGTCGTACGCGCTGACGAAGTTGATGGGATTGGTGCCGCGCCCGAACAGGGTGACCGCGCCCTTGGTGGCGAGCATGTCGCCGAGCAGGCTGATCCAGGTTTCGAGGTAGACGGTCGGCCGCAGGATCGTCCACTGGAGTCCGCTGCCGATGACGGCCTGTTCCGCCTGGTACTTGACCCGCCGGAGGTCCAGTGGGCTGTCCGGTGCCGCACCGGCCGCGGAGATCAGGACGAACTGGCGGGTGCCCGCGGCCCGCGCGGCCCGGATCAGGTTCGCGTTGCCGCCGAGGTCCACGGCCCTGGGCCCGGCCGGCTCGGTGCCGGCGAACCCCTGGACCGCCGAGACGACCGCCGACGTCCCCGCCAGCGCCTTCTCGACCGCGGCGGGATCGCGGACGTCGCCGACGACGATCTCGGCGCCGGTGCCGGCCAGGTGACTGGCCCGCTCGGCCCTGCGGGTGAGGACCCGTACCTGCGTGCGCTGCGCGGTGAGCGCCCGGACGATGTGGGTTCCGAGAGTGCCGGTTCCGCCGGCCACGAGGATCACGGTGTCGCCCCCGCCCGGCTGGCCCTGACCTCGGTGAGCAGCCGCTGGACCGCGGCCGTGGCGTCGTCCGGGCTGGTGTCGACCGGTTCGAGGAAGAACCGGGATCGGGTGGCGCGGCCGTCCTCGGTGTGCAGCACGATGATTCCGCGCATGAGGTGCGGCTGGCCGTCGAGCCGGTTTCCCGCGAACTCCCACTCCGTCC
Organism: Actinomycetes bacterium; assembly: GCA_025963185.1. Lineage (GTDB taxonomy): Bacteria > Actinomycetota > Actinomycetes > Mycobacteriales > Cryptosporangiaceae > RYN-140. The sequence goes on along the minus strand of JAOPVE010000081.1, from coordinate 13,906 downwards.
AGACGTCGCCGCCGGAGACCACGTAGCCGAGGATCCGGGTCGTCAGGTCGGGAACGGCGGCGAGCATCCGGCCCCAGTTCTCCCGCACCTGCTCGGGGCCGGTGAAGGTGCGAGCCGGGTGGACCGGCCACTCGCTGACGTAGTCGCTGGTGAAGCAGTCAGCGAGGGCGTCGAGGTCATGGTCGCTGATGGCCCGGCTGATCCGCTCGGCGACGGCGTAGGGCCCTGTCTGGGGACGGTCTCCGGTCATGCCGCCCACCTCCGTCCGCTATTTGTTACAGTGACCTGTACCTAAATTTGGAGTCTGAACCGCACCATGGCCGACGTCAAGACCCCGCGCCGCTACGACTCGAGCCGGCGCCGCGAGCGGGCCCAGCAGACCCGCGGCGCGGTGCTGGCGGTCGCCCGCCGCCTCTTCCTCGCGGACGGCTACGCCGCTACCACGATCGGCGCCATCGCCTCGGAGGCCGGCGTCTCGGTCGAGACGGTCTACAAGGCCTTCGGCAACAAGCCCGGCCTGCTCAGGGCTGTCGCGGACGCCGCCATGGCCGGGCCGGACGCGGTTCCCACCACGCGGCGGTCCGACGAGATGGGGGCGCGGGAGTCCGACCCGTACGCGATCGTCCGGAACTGGGCGCAGTTCGCCAGTGAGGTGACCCCGCGGCTCGCCCCGGTGATCCTGCTGATCCGGTCGGCCGCGGCGAGCTCACCCGAGATGGCGGACCTGCTCGCGGTGCTCGACGCCGGCCGGCTGGACCGGATGGCGCACCAGGCTCGGCTACTCCACGACCGCGGCTACCTGCGGGCCGACGTCACCGAGGCGGAGGCGCGCGACGTGATGTGGGCCTACACCGACCCTGCCCTCTACGACCTGCTCGTCCTGCGCCAGGGCTGGCCGATCCCGCGGTTCCGCGACTTCCTCGGGGACGCGCTGACCGCCGGCCTCCTCCCGCCGCTACCCGGGAAGCCCCCACCCACGCAAGTGCGGTAACTCCGGCCGGTCCCGCCCGGCCGGTGTTACCGCACTTCGGCGAGTGGGGGCTGGTGCGGTGCGTCAGGATGGGGCGTGTACCGGGCCCGCACGCCGAGGCAGGGGAGGCCGCCATGTTCTCCGACCTTCGGGACAAGGTCGCCGTGGTCACCGGCGGCGGGCGGGGGCTCGGCTTGGAGATGGCCGACGCGCTGGCCAGCCAGGGATCCCATGTCGCTCTCCTGGACACCACCAGCGGCACCGAGATCGCCGGCCGGATCGCCGAGAGCAACGGCGTCAAAGCCATCTCGCTGGTCGCCGACGTGACCAGCCCGGACGGCCTGGCGGCTGCTTTCGCCGAGGTCGAAGCCACCCTCGGCCCCCCGCGGATCCTCGTGAACTCGGCTGGGATCTCGATCTGGGGCGACGCCGCCGAGATGCCCGCGGACCAGTGGCGCAAGGTCCTCGACGTCAACGTCACCGGCACGTTCCTGAGCTGCCAGGCCTTCGCGCGCGCCGTGTTCGCGGCCGGGGTGGGCGGCACGATCGTCAACGTCTCGTCCATGTCGGCGATCGTGGTGAACACCCCGCAGCACCAGTCCGCCTACAACGCGTCCAAGGCGGCCGTCGACCAGCTCACGCGCTCGCTGGCGGTGGAGTGGATCGGCCAGGGGATCCGCGTCAACGCGATCTCGCCGGGCTACTTCCTCTCGGACATGACCCGCCAGTTCGTCGAGACGAACCCCGCCCTGGGCGCGGACTGGACCGCCCGGATCCCCGCTGGCCGCATGGGCGAGCCGTCCGACCTGCGCGGACTCGTCGTCTTCCTCGCCTCGGACGCCTCCCGTTACGTCGTCGGCGAGTCCGTGGTCATCGACGGCGGCTACACGATCGTGTGACCGCGCCCGGCGTCCGCGAGAGCGTGCCGCGCGGCCCGTGGCATTCCGGCGCGGGCACCCGGTGGCCTGGGACTACAGTGTCGCCCGTGCCGATCCCCAAGGTGATCTCCGTCGTCTCGGCGACCTACGTGCGCGACCTCGCGAAGTCGCGGACGTTCTACGGCGCGTTCGGCTTCGCCGAGACGTCGGCCGGCAGCAACGAGCTCTCGGCGTGGTCGTGGCTGCACCACGGGGACCACTCGCTGCTGCTGGTCACCAGCACGCCGGCGGTGGAGATCCCCGAACTGCCCCTGCTCTTCTACTTCTACGTCGACGACCTGGCCGGGGCCACCGAGTCGCTGCGGACCGCCGGCGCCGAGGTCACGCACGTGGGGTACCCGCCGCACGCCCTGGGCGGGGAAGCCAAGACGGCCGATCCGGACGGCAACACGGTGCTGCTCGGCCAGCGCGAGCATGCGCCGAGCCAGCCCGACGTCGAGGAGAGCGATCCAGGTCAGCGCTTCTCGCTGCTCAAGGAGGCCGCCGCGCTAGCACGGGTCCGCGCGGTGCCGAAGATGACGTGTGAGGTGGGCGACGTCGAGCGCAACCCGTGCACCAGGCCGGCCGAGGTCAAGCTCGCCGACAGCTGGGGCAGCACCGCCTGGGCCTGCCTCCAGCATGCCGAGGAGGCGCTCGTCGCCGCTCCGGCCTCATTCATCGCCAACCGGGACGCCAAGGGCCTCGAACCGTTCCTGGCGAACCGCCGCCACCGGTGAGCGCCTGACCGTCACGCCGGCGGGCCGCTGGTCTCGTTCCTCGCGAGCAGCCACGCGGCGATCTGCGTGCGGGTCGTGAAGCCCAGCTTGCCCAGGATGTGCTCGACGTGGCCCTCGGCGGTCCGCCGGGAGATCACCAGCTGGTTCGCGATCTGCTGATTGGTCAGGCCCACGGCCACCAGCTCGGCGATCTCCAGCTCGCGCCTGGTCAGCTGCGCGGGACCGTCCTCGGGTGGGGCGGCGGCCGGCGCCTGCTCGGCTGGGCGCGCCGGGCCGTCCTGCTGCGCGTAGCCGATGGCCTCGTCGAGGCTGAGGTCCGATCCGGTGCGGAATTCGGCGCCGAACGCCGTCTCGCCGAGCGCCGCTCGCGCCGCGGCCTCGCACTGCCCGTGCGCCGGGATCGCCCCCTCGGCATGGAACGGGCTGCCGCCGTGGACCCAGGCCTGCCGGTTCGCCGCGCCCAGCAGCCGCGCCGCCCGGCGGTGGTCGCCGCCGGCGCTCGCCACCCAGGCCAGCGCCTCCAGCGCGGCCGTCATCACGAGCGTGTCGCCCAGCGCGGCGCTGCCGGCCAGGCTCTCGTGCCCGTACGCGGTGGCACGCGCGAGCTCGCCCAGCGCCAGGACCGCCGGGATGCTCACCGCGAGGACGAGGCTGAGGAACGAGGTGTCCCCTGCGGCCCGGCACACGGCCTGGCACCGGCCGAACAGCGCGTCAGCCAGGGCGGCGTCCCCGGCGGTCGTGGCTGCCAGGCCGCGGCACATGGTGGCCGACGCGACCGCGATCGGGATGTCCGGGCGCGCCGCCGCCCGCTCGATCCCCTCGTCGAGCAGGGGGACCGCGGCCGCCATGTCGCCGGTGTACATGAGGTTCATTCCCCGGCAGGTCACGGCCTCGCCGAGCAGCCCAGGATCCCCGAGGTGGCGGGCCAGTTCGAGGCATTCGCGAGCGGGCCCGGCGGCCTCGGCGTGCAGGCTGCGCAACGTGAGGACCCGGGTCTGGGCGGCGAGCACCCGGGCGCGGTCGCCGCCGGGGGAGGGGAGCGCGGCCAGGACCCGTTCCAGCCACAGGGATCCCTCCCGGGCGGCCCCACAGCCCAGCCAGAGGTAGTTCAGCCTGCCCGCCAGCCGGATCGCGGCGGTCTCCTCGCCGGGGGTCGACAGGCTGTAGCTCAGGGCGGCGCGCAGTTCGGGCAGGTCCGCGCGCATCCGGCGGGACCAGCCGGCCTGCCGGGGGCCGAACCAGTCCGCGGTGAAGCGCCCGGCGAGCCCGAGGTAGTAGTCGCGGTGGCGGCGCCGCAGGTCCGGGGCGGCGGTGCCGTTCATCGCCTCTAGCTGGTCCTGCCCGTACAGCCGCAGGGTGTCCAGCATCCAGTAGCGCAGGTCCCCGTCGCGCTCGGCGGCGACCAGCACGGACTTGTCGATCAGGCCCGCCAGCGCGTCGAGGACCTCACTCGCGGACAGCCCGTCCCCGGCACACACGGCCTCGGCCGCACCCAGGTCGAACCGGCCCGCGAACGCCGACGCGCGGATCCACACCAGCCGCTCGGCCTCGCTGCACAGCGTGAAGCTCCACTCGACCGCCGCGCGCAGGCTCTGGTGCCGGGCGACGACCGCCGGGGGCCGTCCGGTGAGCAGGTGGAACCGGTCGGCCATCCGGCCCGCGAGCTGCTCCACCGACAGCCAGCGGAGCTGCGCGGCGGCGAGTTCGAGGAACAGCGGCATGCCCTCGGAGAAGCCGCACACCCGGGCGACGGCGTCGGCGTTGCTGGTGGTGACCGCGAACACCGGGCGCACCTCCCCGGCGCGCCGGGCGAACAGCGCCACCCCGGGATACCGGCCCAGCGCCTCCACGGACGCCTGCCCGCCCGGCTCCGGCACCTCCAGGGGCGCCACCTGGCACACCTGCTCGCCGGGGATCCGCAGCACCTCCCGGCTCGTCGCGAGAACCCGCAGGTCCGGCGCGGACTTCAGCAGCATCGTCAGCACGTACTGGCAGGACGGGACCAGGTGCTCGCAGTTGTCCACGACGACCAGCAGGTTGCGCCGGGCGAGCGCGCGGCTCAGGGTCTCCACCGGATCGCCCGACGCCAGGTCAGCGATCCCGAGTGCCTGGCTGACCGCCTGCGGAAGCAGCGCGCCGTCCTGCAGTGACGACAGTTCGACCAGCCACACGCCGTCGGGGAACACCCGGGACAGCTGCTGGGCCACCCGCAGCGCGAGCCGCGACTTGCCGACGCCACCGAAGCCGGTCAGCGTCACCAGACGCGACTGGGAGAGCAACTGGCGCACCTGTGACAGCTCGTAGCCGCGTCCGACGAAACTCGTGAGGTCAGCCGGCAAATTGCCCACCGGCGGCCGTCGAGGGGCCATCTGACCATGTTATCGACGGCACATTTGCGCAACAGGCGATCGATCCGATTGCCTGGCCGGCGCGTCGCCCGGGATCGCTTCAGCCCCTGGTCACGGGCGATCTGGTCACTTCCGATCGCGTCACGGTGATCTGGCTAGGGTGACCTGGTCACGGCGACCTGGAGTTCGGTGACACCGTTGGCGGTGTTGTCCGGGTGGTAGTCGAGGTAGACCTCCCGGTGGTAGCCGACCGGGCGGTAGCCGTTGTCCTCGATCCAGCGGGCGAGGGACTGCAGGCTCTGCATGACGTCGTCCATCGGACCGTGGTGGATGAGCGTGGCCGCCGAGGGGACGGCGGGCAGGTCAACGATGGTGACGTCCGCGCCGTCCGGCCCGCCCGCCACGGGGATCCCGGCGTGGACGGTCACGGCGTCGCCGGACTCGCCCGGATCCGGCTCGTAGTAGGCCATCGCCGGTCCGGCGGGAGTGAGGCTGGTCTCGCCGATCCGCCGCATCAGCTCGGGGTAGAGCGGGCCGATGACGGGCCCGATGTGCTCGGGTCCGTAGCCGGCGGCGGTGGCGGCGAGCTCGGCGATCCGCAGTGGGGGTATTTCCTTGAGTACGACGTCCTGCGTGGTCATCTGGCCTTCCCTCTCGATCGTCCGAAGCCGCGCCTCGACTCCCGCGAGCTTCACCGCGTCCGCCGCGAGCTGCGCTTCGAGCTCGGCCCGGCGCAGCCTCAGCATCCCGCGCAGTTCTGCCACGTCGACGGCGTCGTCGACGATGTCCCGGACCTGCGCGAGGGTGAAGCCGAGATCCTTCAATGCGATCACGCGGTTGAGCCGGCGCAGCTGGCCGGCGCTGTAGAAGCGGTATCCGCTGGCCTCGCCGACGACCGCGGGCTTGAGCAGCCCGATGGCGTCGTAGTGGCGCAGCATCCGGACCGACACGCGGCCCAGCCTGGCGAAGTCTCCGATATTGAACATGGCACGTCCCACCCTCGGTCCTGACACAGTGTCAGGGTCAAGGCGGGCGCGCGGTCAGCCCGGCGGTCCGGGTCAGCCTGCGGGGCGCGGGTCAGCCTGCAGTGCCGGGTCAGCCCTGCGGTTTAGGGGCGACTCGGCGGACGGGGACAGCTTCCGCCTCGGGCTGGGCTGGCGCGGGCCGGCGCGCGAGATGCTCCTCGACCAGGCCGGTGAGTGCGGACGGGCTGAACGGCTTGGACAGGTACGCGTCGGCGCCGGCCGACTGGCCCGCCTCGATGTCCGAGTCGAACGCCCACCCGGACAGCATGATCACCGGGACCCCGGCCAGCTTCGGATCCCCGCGCACGGCCCGGCACACGTCCAGCCCGGTCAGCGGGCCCGCGAGCGAGACGTCGAGCACGATTAGGTCCGGAGCCCAGCTTCGTGCCGCGGTCAGCGCGCCGGGCCCGTCGGGGGCGGTCAACGTCTGGTGCCCCGCTCGTCTGAGCACCGAGCAGATCAGCACGGAGTTGTCCGCGTCGTCCTCTACTACCAACAGAGTCGCCATACCGGCCTCCCCGCCACAGGGTCACACGCGGAGGCGGCGCGGGAAAGGGACGGCGCATGACAATCGTTCGCTTTCGGCTCCGGCGGCGGAAGTACGCGGCGGCATGTGGGGGGTACAGCCGATAATCCCTCCGGCGTGGCTGCACGTACGCCACAGTGACGGGGGCGAGCGCGGTCGGCACCGGGTCGCGGTTAGCGGCGGCGGGGATGGGAAGGTCCGGGTTATGAATAGCGACGAGCGCGGCGAGGCGGCTCCGGGCGTTGCCGCGGTCTCCGATCCGGGGGAACTCCTCGAACTTCAGGCCGCCGCGCAGCGCTACCTCGCCGCGCTGGCGGCGATGCAGGCCTGCGAGACGGATCTGGTGCGCCTCACCGCCGCGGCGAAGGCGGCCGGCCTGGCCGACGACGAGATCTGTGACCGGTTCGGCGAACTGGGCGTCTCGGCGGACCAGCTTCCCCGCGGACTGCGGATAACCCTCGGCTACACCGGCCCGGACGCGTGAATACCGGACTATCGGGGCGTAATATTCCGATATGGCGCGAATCGCTGTTGTAGAGGACGACCCGGACGTCCGGATGGTCAACGTCCTGATCCTGCGGCGGGCCGGCGAGCACCAGATCACCGAGTTCGGCAACGGCCTCGACGCGCTGCACGCCGTGCGCGCCGGTGGCCCGGACCGTCCCGAGCTGGTCCTCACCGATCACCTCATGCCGCGCATGACCGGCGAGGAGCTGTGTTGCGAGCTGCGGGGCGATCCGTCGACGGCCGCCATTCCCATCGTGATGATCAGTGGATCGCTGGAGCTGACCGGCTACCCCGACATCCCCGGCGTGGTCCAGTACCTGTCCAAGCCGGTCCGCCCGGACGAGCTGATCGGCGCGGTGAACGCGGCGCTGGCCGGATCACCGCAACCGGTCCCCGGCGAAGTGCGGTAAGAGTGTCCGGTCCGGACCGGTCGCGGTTACCGCACTTCGGAGGTTTCACAACGGCATCGCGATGAACGGCGAGCTGTAGGCCGGGGCGCCGGCGAGGACCTGCTCCGCATCCGCCACGCTCATCGCCCCGGCGCGCTTCTCGGCCTCGATGATCAGCGGGAGGAGCCGGACGTCACCCGCGGTGGCGATCCCGGTGACCTCCGGGTGCGAGAGGACCCAGGTGACCGCCGCCGTGATCCGCTGCTGGTCGTCGAACGGCTCGTACCAGGTGCTGAACTGGTGTCCCGCGGGCTCGGGCCAGTTCCGGCGGGACACGGTCTTGATCGTCATCAGCCCGGCGTCCTGGGCGGCCACGTCGGCGGCCAGCGCCTCGTAGTCGCCGCGGTAGGCCGGGTCCTGCGCGAGCACGTAGTTGAGCGGCGTGAGCACGGTGTCGAACGGGAACCGGCGCAGCGCTTCCCGGTGGGTGGCCGGCGCCTCGTGCCCGTGGCCGGTGATGCCCACGGCGCCGGCCAGGCCCTCGTCACGGGCGCGGACCGCGGCCTCCAGCGCGCCACCGGGCCCGGTCACCAGGTCCAGTTCGTGCAGGTCCCCGACGGAGTGCAGCTGGATCAGGTCGACGCGATCGGTCTGGAGCCGTTCCAGGCTGTGGTTGATCTGGGCCCACGCGTCGTCCGAGCGGCGCAGGCCGGTCTTGGTCGCGAGGAAGATCCGGTCGCGGATCGCGGGCATCCACGGTCCGAGCCGCAGTTCGGCCTCGCCGTAGGAGGCCGCGGTGTCGAAGTGGTTGATCCCGGCGTCCAGCGCGAGCTGGATCGAGGCGTCCGCGGTGTCCTGGTCGACCTCGCCAAGCGCGGCCGCCCCGTAGATCAGGACCGAGCTGAGGTGTCCGAGTCGTCCTAGCCGGCGCTGCTGCATGATCGGCTCCCTTCTCTGGCGCGCACGCGCGCTGTTGGTGAATCGGCCGCACTGCGCAGAATAAGCCGCGCGAGCGGACCGCACCCGGGATAGGGAATGCCCGGGCCGGTGGCGAGCCGGCTCGGGAAGTGCCTCAGTGGTCCAGGTTCGCCCAGGCGGAGTGGGCCTCGTCGGCCGTGACGTCCCAGGCGTGGTGGGTCTCGGAGCCGGCCCAGCCGAGGAACGAGCCCGCGTTGGACAAGTCGTCGCCGGCCTCGCGCCACTGGTGCGCGGCGCCCTCGGTGTCCCCGGTGACCAGGCCGAAGCCGGCGGCTCCGACGTGCGCCACGCTCTCCGCGGCCTCGCCCGCAGCGTGCGCGAGGTGGGATCCGGCGTTCCACAGGTCCGAGAGGATCTGGTCGCCGGGGCTCTCGGTGTGGCTGCCCGAGTCGTCTGTCATGTCGTCCTCCGTTGTCGCGGCGTCGCGACACTGAGGACGGCCGGGCGCTCCCAGATACACCCGTCGGGGCACGGAAGGGGGTGGCGCCGCGCCGGACTGCGGGATCCGGGGCGGCGCCGGCTCGGTGGATCAGAGGTTCTCGCAGGTCACGAACGTGGTGCTGTAGCCGACGCAGGTGTCCGTGCCGGTGCCGCCCGTGACCTTCTGGCCGGTGCCCTGGCCGGCGTCGAGATAGTCGTTGCCGCCGCGGCCGTCGATCCGGTCGGTGCCGGTCCCGGCGTCGATGTCGTTCGCGGTCTCGCTGCCGATCACGACGTCGTCGCCGGGGGATCCGACCACGTTCTCGACGTCGTCGTGCATGTTGTGCTTGATCGTCACCGGACAGCCGATCACGTCGCCGCACGGGAACGGGCCGTCGTTGCCGCTGTTGTCCAGCGCGATCCAGACCTTGCCCCAGCCGCTGTAGTCGGCGGTGTCGATTCCGGATCCGCCGTAGTAGTCGCCGTAGGCCCCCGGCTTGAAGCGGTCGTTGCCGGCGTCGCCGTGGATCACGGTGCCCGCGTCCCAGCCGCCCGTGACGGTGTCGTCGCCGTCGCCGCCACTCACCGTGTCGGCCCCGGCGTACTCGCCGACGAGGACGTCGTTGCCGGAGCCGCCGTTGATGACGTCGTCGCCGAGTCCGCCGTGGAGCTGGTCGTTGCCCGGCCCGCCGTCGGTGGTGTCGTTGCCGCCGCCGCCCCAGATCGTGTCGCTGCCGTCGTTCCCGTAGAGCGTGTCGGTGCCGCTCTCGCCGTCGAGCCAGTCGTCGCCGGCGGATCCGTACGCGATGTCGTCGCCCGGTCCGCCGCGGAAGAAGTCACTCGCCGGGGATCCGTAGAACGTGTCGTCGCCGTCGCTGCCGTACACCTCGGCGCGGATCGGCGTGAACAGGCTGTTGTAGCTGTCGTTGCCGTCGCCCAGGTTGGCCCGGACGCTGGAGGAGCTGTTGACCGGGCAGTACACGATGCGGATCTGGTCCTGGGTGCACGAGCCGAACGGCTCGGAGAGAACGAGATCCGCGCCGGTGTCCTCCAGCTCGATCCCGTTGGGTCCCGAACTGCGGACCGCGAGGTGGTTGACCGTGCCGTCGCCCGCGGTGAAGACGATCTGCGAGCCCTGGACGGTCACGGTGCCGGACTTGGCCGCGGCACTGGCGCTGCCGACACCGGACACAGCGACGGCGGCCACGGAGACGACGGCCAGGACCGGGACGGAGGCGACGGCGATCCGCCACGGGCTGCGCAAGGTGTTGCGGAACATGGTGCTGACCTCTCAGGCATTCGCACTCGACGTGGGGGCGCCGCCACCGGCGTCGGGGCGGCTCGACGGCGAAGCATGGCCCACCGGTGGGGCGGCCGAGCCCACAGTGCGCTGATGCAGCCTCTTGGGGAAACAACTCCCCCCCAATCGGGCACCCGTGCGCTGCCCCCGGAACCGCCGAAGTGTGTGCCGCCAGGCCGGTCAGGGCCGGTCCAGCGGCACACACTTCGCAGAGGGGTCAGGGGTGGTTGATCGAGGGGGGCTCGTCGGTGGTGGCGGTGCCCCAGGCCGCGGAGGTCGACGAGCCGACGGTGTCCGCGATGGTGCCGCCGTTGGCGATCGAGGACCAGGGGAGCCAGCTGTGGGTGGTGGCTGTTCCGTTGATCCGCACGGTCTGGATGTGCCGGACGGTGTCACTGACCCCGGGCGCGGTGATCGTGAGCGTGCCCCCCTGGCGACCGGGGTACTGTCCGATCTGGACCGTCGTCGACGGGAACTGCGGGCTGGACAGCGCGAGGAAATTGGCGCCGCTCATCGTCGGGTACATGCCGAGTGACGTGAAGACGTACCAGGCCGACATGGTGCCCAGGTCGTCGTTGCCGGTCATCCCGGTGGGTGCGGTGGTGAACAGGGTCCAGGCGGCGCGCACGACCGTGGTGGCCTTCGCCGGGTGGCCGGCCCAGTGGTAGGCGTACGGCGAGAGCAGGTCGGGCTCGTTGTTCGGGTTGTAGGTGGCCTTGCTGTAGTAGTCGTACGGGCTGGCGATCCAGTCGTTGCGCGCCGTGCCGGACGGATCCGTGAGCAGCTTCGGGTAGGCGAAGAACGAGTCCAGGCGCTGCTCGGTGGCCGCCCGCCCGCCCATGAGGCTGGTCAGCCCCGCCGGATCCTGCGGAACCAGCCACTGGTACTGGTACGCGCCGCCCTCGTGGAAGAGCTTGCCCGCGTCGATCGGGTTGTACGGCGTGACGAAGGCGCCCGTGGAGGTGCGCGGCCGGAACTGGGCGATCGAGCTGTCCCACAGGTTGCGGTACCACTGGCCGCGCTGGGCGAACAGGGTCGCGTCCGCCGTCTGGCCCAGGCCCTGGGCCATCAGCGCGAGGGCGGCATCGGCGGCCGAGTACTCCATCGTGGCCGACGCCGGGTGGACGCAGTCGTTGTCGCCGCCCTTGTGCAGGCAGTCCGTGCCGAGCTTGAGGCCCGCGGGGATGTACCCGCGCTGGGCGTAGAACGTCTGCCCGGACCGCCCGTTGTACTGCGACGAGGCGGCCGGCACGCTCGTGGCGTTGCGTCTCAGCAGCGTGTAGGCCTCCTGCTCGTGCCCGGCGAGCAGCCCCTTCGACCACGCCTCGACCAGGAACGGCGTCACCGGATCGCCGGTCATGATGTTCGTCTCGCTGTTCGCCAGCGCCCAGCGGGGCAGCCAGCCGCCGTCCCGGCCGATCGCCACGACCGACAGCGCTACGTCCCTCGCGACTTGCGGTTCGAGTAGTTCGAGCAGCTGGTTCTGTGGCCGGTAGGTGTCCCACAGGGAGAGGTTCTGGCGGGGCGTGTAGTCGGCCGCGGTGTGGATCGCCTTGTCGAAGCCCACGTACTGGCCGCCGGTGTCGCCGGCCAGGTTCGGGTGCAGCAGCGAGTGGTAGAGCGCCGTGTAGAAGACGCTCTGGCGATCCGCGGTGCCGCCGTCGACCGCGATCTCCCCGAGCTTGCGCTGCCAGCTGTCGTGCAGCTTGGTGCGGGTGGCGTTGAAGTCGTAGGACGTGCCGGTCTCCGCCGCCAGGTTCGCCCTGGCCCCGGCCAGGCCGGTGTAAGACAGGCCGACCTTGAACACCACGTCGCGATCCGAGGTCGTGTCGAACCGGACCCACGCGCCGTTGTTGCCGGTCCCCGAGGCGTCGCGGACCCCGCCGGTCGCCACGGCGCCGCGCCAGGATCCGAAGCTCGCGAACGGCCGGTCGAAGCTGGCCGTGAAGTAGACGGTGTGCTGGTCCAGGCCCGCGCAGAAGTTGCCTGCCCTGACGCGGCCCTCGACGGTCCGGTCGCCGACGACGTGCACCTCGGAGTCGAACACCGTCTGGTTGGCCCGCCCCGTGTTGAACAGCACGTTGGCCGTGGTCGAGGACGGGTAGGTGTAGCGCTGCCAGCCCGTCCGCTCGGTCGCGGTCAGCTCGGCGTTGATGCCGTACTTCGCGAGCCCGACCCGGTAGTAGCCCGGGCTGGCCTGCTCGTCGGAGTGCGAGTAAGCCGAGCGGTACACGTTGGCGTCGGTGGAACTCATCGTGCCGGTGGTGCCCATGATCGGCACCTCGCCCGCGACCCCGCAGCCCACGCCCGACAGATGCGTCTGGCTGAAGCCGTAGATCGTGTTCTGGAGGTAGTCGTACCCGCCCTGGCCACCGGTGTCGGGGCTGAGCTGGACCATGCCGAACGGCGCGCTGACACCGGGGAAGGTGTTGCCGGAGTTCTGCGTACCGACGAACGGACGGACCAGGGTCGTCGGATCCGTGACCGGCGCTGCCTCGGCCGGCGTGATCACGACGGTCGAGAACAGCGCGGCGAGCAGGCACGCCGAGGACGCGGCGAACGAGCGGTGGGTTCTGAAGAGACGTGCCAGCCGCATGGTGGAACCTCCACGGTGCCGTCGTCGCGCGTTGTAACGGTTGCATTTCGCCGCCGAAGTCGGTCATGTCTACCAAGGTTCTCCCCGTGCGTCACCGAGATCCGTGAACTCGGATGCGCGTGTACGCAGGGATTCACCCGGCGGATGCCTGCGAGCCCTCGACGCGTCCCACAGCGGCCGGCCCTGAGATGGAGCCCTGGTCAGGACACCTGCGCTGCGGACTGGCGGGGGTCCGATACCTTCTCGCCTGCCAGCGGCCAGCCCGGCCACGAGGCGATGGGTGGCCGCGGCTCGTTCACGGGAGGAACCTCGATGCATCGTGCCCTGCGCTGGGCGCTGTCCAGCCGGCGGTTAGCCGCCGTCACCGCGTGCGTGCTCGCCGCGGCCGCCATGACCGCCGATCCGGCCAGCGCCGCCGGCGGCGTCCTCGGCGGAGTCGTCACCGACGCCACCACCGGGGCGCCGGTCGCGGACGTGCAGGTGAGCGTCCTGAAGATCGTGACGGACCATGGCGGCCAGACCACCCAGGTCGTGACCAGCGTCAACACGGACGCGGACGGCCGGTACTCGGCGACCGGCATCCCGGCAGGCAAGGCGTACAAGGTGGAGCTGAGCCGCGATGGCTACGTGGACGAGTACAGCCACGACCAGCACAGCCCCTTCGACGCCGACGACGTGACCGTGCCCGGCACCCTGAACGAGGCTCTGACGCCCGCCGGCCAGCTCACCGGCACGATCACCGACGAGACGGGCGCCCCGGCGACGTCTGGTTACGTCGGTGCGGCGCCGCTGTTCAGCAACTCGCTCGCGACGTTCGGGAGCGCCACGGTAGGCACCGACGGCACCTACACGATGACGGGGCTGGTGCCGGGCCGCTACCAGGTCAGCATCTCGACCGACGGCAGGCCGGACCAGTACCTGCACGGCACCTATGACCAGGAGCAGGCGGTCGCAATCACGGTGGCCACCGGGCCGAACACCCAGAACGAGCAGTTGCTGCCCAAGCCGAGCGGGATCGTCACGGGAACCGTGACCGACAACGTCACCAAGAAACCACTCAAGGGCATCTGCGTCGAGTTCCAGGGGAGAATCCACCCGGCTACGCCAGGCGCGAGCTGTACCGGTGCCGATGGCAGGTACCAGTTCACCGGAGTCGCGGGACAGCCGGCGTACCTGACCGCCAGCGATCGGTC
>JAOPVE010000062.1 GCA_025963185.1 Actinomycetes bacterium | reverse complement strand
GGGCCGCCGGCGGCTCCGCATCCTGCGCGGCACTGCCGGGGCCCGCGGATCGCCGTAGCGGCCGGCCGCCCGCCCGGGCCGGACGCGGCGGCCACGAGGGCCAGCTCATTCGTCCACCCGGCGGCCGGACCGCCCCGCACGGGAACCCGCCTCGACGGCGAATGCCCTGGTGCGGCGGCACCGCGGACCGTTTCCGGCCCGCCCGCGCAGTCCCACCCCGCCGGAACCGCGTGACGTGATCACCGTACGAACGGCGCTGAGCCCCGGACAGCGCAGAGATCCCCCAGTACCTCGGATGCGGCGGGCATGCGTCCGCCCGCCGGGGCCAGTGACCTCGGCGGGCGGGCGTACGGCGGGTTCAGCGGTCGGCGTCGGCCGGGGCCCTGGCGTGGTCCGGCTCGTGCGCCACGCCCTGCGGCTGGCGGGCCGGCTGCGGCCCGCTCACCGGCGCCTCCCCGGCTGGCAACTGCACCAGCCCGAGGACCTGGGCGACGTTGAGCGCCGCGACCCTGCTGTGCACACCCAGCTTGCTGAACAGGTGAGCCTGCAGGTTCTCGACGGTCTTCGTCGCGATGCCGAGCGTGAGCGCGGTCTGCCGGACGGTGTGCCCGCGGGCCACCGAACGCAGGATGTCCTGCTCACGCGCGGAAAGCTTCGGCGGATCGGTCGTCCGCCGGTCGGCGCGCCTTCCCGGCGGACGGGTCGGCGCCTGCGAGGGAGCCACCTGGATCGCCGTGTAGCCGTCGGCCACCAGCGCCAGCACGTGGCTGAGGTGGTCCTCGACGCGCACCACCGGGACGACGCCCCCGGCGCCCCGGCCCGTGAACGCGGTGATCGCCGTGTGGTCGAGCTGACCGCCGGACACGACCACGACCGGCGCCTCGACGACCTGCATGAGCCCCCAGTCGTCCGGCTTCGGATCCACCAGGATCGTCAGCACCCGGTGGCCCCGCCAGCGGATCCGGTCCTTGGCGCTGATCGTCCCCACCGCGCGCTCGACCGCGAAGCCCCGCTGCTGGCTGAGCAGGCACTGCATGACCCGATCCGCCGCTGGGCCCTGCTGGCCGCCGACGAGTACGAGGGTGGTCTTGCCGTTCGGTCTCGCCGCGGCCGCCGGCTTGCGGCGCGGGGCCGGACGGTCGATCAGCCCCAGGGACACCGCCCGCGAGACGGCCTGGGTCTGCGATCCGACGTCGAGCTTGCTGTACAGGTGGCGCTTGTAGTTCTCCACCGTGTGCGGGCTCAGGTCGAGCAGGGCCGCCATCTCGGGGACGCTGTGGCCGGAGCTCATCAGCGCGAGGATCTCCAGCTCGCGGCCGCTGAGCCGGTTGCCGGCCGGCTGGTGGCCCGCGCCGATCCGGCGTAACGCGACCGCGACCCCGTCGAGCCCGTGGGTATACGGGACCAGCGTGCCGACTCCGGCCTCCCGCGCCTCGGCCACCTCCTGTTCGGACAGGTGGTCGTAGACCATGAGTACGTGGACCCCCGGACAGCGGGCCCGTAAGAGCTTCAGCCAGCCGATCGTGTCCCCGATGCGACCGCCGACGTCGGCGACCACGGCGTCAGGACGCCGCAGCTTGCACAGGGCGATCAGGTCTGGCCACTGCCCGGTCCGGCCGACCAGGGTGAACTCCCCCTGAGCGGCGACGAACGACGCGAGCATGTCGCAGACCGGCCGCCGCGGCGACTGGACGACGACAGAGAGCGGTGCATGGGTCATATAGTGCGCAGACCTGGCTCGCAACGCCCCTCCTCACCGCGAGTGCCCGCACGCACCCTCAAAACGGCGAGGGCTGGGCTGCAAGGAAAAGCACCGGCCGCCTGCTCTCACCACCTTCCGCGAACAGAGCTCGGGGGCGCGCCTCACGGGTACTTGAGACTGGCGCAATGTTACCTTGAGTCACTGTTAAGGGAAGGCCTCCGAGAGGCCCACCAGATAAAACTGCAGGGAGTAAGGGTTCCACCCCTTCGGGTGATGTTACTTACTGTAACGGAAGGTTTCATCCCGCTCGAACAGCCGATACGGGACGAGCCCGGACGAGCTCGGCGCTGCACATCGCCTGCTGGCGCGCGATCACGCGGGCGGCGAACGCCGGATCCGCCGTGGCCCGGTCCGTCAGCTGGGCGAGCTGGCCCGGCGTGAGTGTGATCGAGCCCACAGTCGCGCTGATCCGGCAGTGCCCGCCGCGGAAGGTGTGCACAGCGAAAGCGTCCTCAAGCTGCTCAGGACTCACCCGCGCGGCCCTCACGTGCTGCTCGGGGACCGGCGAGATGAGATTCGCGAGCGCCTGCGTCGCCTTCGCCACCGAGGTGTTGTGCAGCGACGGGATCGCGATCGCACCGGTCCCGGACGTGCTCACCGTCGCGAGGGCGAACCCCCCGCCGGTGACCGCCACGACGACCGTCATGCCCGCAACGCTTCGCACCCTGCGGACGACCGGCAGCAGCCGTGCGAGACCCCTGCGGCGCGGCACCGGACGTGCGGGCGCGGCGCTTGGCCCGGTGAGGACGGCGGCAGGCGGCATAGCTGCTCCTGTCAGAGCCCACGGCCGCGCTCGTGGCGGCCGGGTTGTGACTGTGGGGTGGGGCCACCGGCCGGGGAGGGGATCCCTGCCGGTGTGCCGGAATCATCGGGCGCGCGGACCCCGACGTGAGGATCTCCGCCGGCCAATTCGCGCCCGCCCCGCACCACCCCCGCCCCCCACCCGCACCACCCCCCGGCGCGCAACGACCCGGCCACCCGGCTCACTCCCGATTTGCTTCCCGCGGACCACCGTCCGAGCCGGCACCGCAATGCGAAGCGCGGTAACTGCCCCCGGTCAGGACCGGTCCCAGTTACCGCACTTCGCGGGGACCGAGGTTCGGTGGTGCGCGCTGGCTCGCGCCCCGGCACACCTCGGCGAAGCGGGGCGGCGGGCCACAGGGGGCGAAGTGCGGTAACTGCCCCCGGTCAGGGCCGGTCGGAGTTACCGCACTCCGCGGGGGTGGGGAGGCGGGTCAGGCGGGGGCGAGGATTACTGCTGAGTTGTGGCCGCCCATGCCGATCGAGGTCTTCAGGGTGAGGACCTGGCGGACCGGCGTGAGGCCGTCCAGAAGCTGCGGGTGGGCCTTCGCCACCTGCGGCGGCGCGGGGATCGCGCCCCGGTCGTAGCCGAGGGCGCTGACGGCGAGTTCGACCGCCGAGGCCGCGCCCTGGCAGTGCCCCGTGAGGGGCTTGACCGAGAACACCGAGGCACTGGGCGGCAGGAACTCCTCCAGCATGCGGGTCTCGGCGGCGTCGCACTGCTTGGTGCCCGGGCCGTGGGCGTTGAGGTAGCCGATGTCCCCGGCCGGGACCCCGGCGTCGGCGATCGCCTCGGAGATGACCCGGCGGACCTGGGTCAGCTCGGGGTTGATCGACGTGACGTGGTGGCCGTCGTGGGTCATGGCCCCGCCGAGGACGTGGGCGTACGGACGGTCCGACTGGTTGGACAGGACGAACGCCACGGACGCCTCGCCCATGACGAAGCCCCGGCTGCCCTCCTGGAACGGGCGGGAGGCCTCCAGTGGCTCGCTGTCGGTCACGGCCACGCCGAGCTTGACGAAGTGCAGGACGTCCTCGGGGGTGAGGGAGATGTCGGTGGCGACGAAGACGACGTCGTCGACGATCCCGGCGTCGAGCCAGGACTTCGCGGTGAGCAGCCCCGCGTTGCCGGACGCGCACATCGCCGACACGTTCATCGCCGGGCCGGTGAAGCCGTACTCCTGCATGAACATCGACATGGGCGTCGACGGCATCTGGGCGAGGTACTCGCGGACCGAGCGGCGCTGGCCGTGCTTGAGATACCAGTCGCGCCAGAGGTCGACCTCGCCGAGCACGACGGCGTGGACGAGCCCGACCCGCCGCCCGGCCTGCCAGCCGCGGGTGCGGGCGTCGGCGATCGCCTCGCGGGCGGACGCGCGCATGGCCCTGGCGAACCGGCTCTGGCCGTCGGCGGGGTCGCCGTCGTCCTCGACGAGGGCCAGGTAGGAGATGTCGCCGAGGTCCGGGCCGTACTCGAAGCGGGGGACGCAGGCGGACTTGCCGCTGACCAGTCCGTCCCACAGTGCCTCGCGGCCCCAGCCGTAGCCCGTGACGGCCCCGATGCCCGAAATCCCGATCCGCTGCGCGCTCATAGCCGTCCCCTGGTCTCTCGTCCCGTTCGAGATCACCGCGGTGGCGGCGCTCCGCAGGTCCATCGGGACGGGCATCAGGGAGCTAACTGGGACGATCCAGACACGTGGGGCTGGTTCGTGTTGCGGACCAGAAGCGAGCCGCTGACCAGCACCGATACCCGCCAGGCGGGGACCGAGCGGGCCGCCCGCTCGACCGCACGGACCACGGCCACCGCCGCCGGTACCCGCCCGCCGGCCGGCCGCACCGCACCAAGGCCGAACGCCGAGAGCAGCGCGGGCGCCGACGACCGGAACGCCCGCAGCCACCCCCGGACCGTGGTCTGGGGCCGCCGCAGCCGCTGGGCGATCCGCCGATAGCCCAGGCCACGGGCGTGCGCGGCGAGCGCCCACCACACCACGGGGGCGGCGTCGGCCCGCCGGGCGAGCATCCAGACGGGGACGAGCACGTGGGTCATCCCGCAGGCCACGCACCGCCCCCGACGTGGCCGGACCGACACTGGCCGCGCCCCCGCGACCCTGATGTCGCGGATCCGCGCGCTGCCCCACGGCCGCAAACGTCCCCCGCACGGTGGGCAACGGAGGCGCCCCGCGGCGAGCGCCCGCTCGGCTCCCGCCGGGTCAACGACACGCATCGCGCCCCTCCGGCGGCCGCAGAACCGGACAAACCATGCCTGAGCAGCCCGAACGGGGATCCTCAGGTCGCTTCTGATTATGCCGATCGGCCAACCACAGGCCCGGAGGGACGGACGGCGAGCGGGGGCGGGGAGATGCGCGCACAGACAGTGGATCCTGGCCGGGCCGTCGTCTCCGACCTGGCCCTTCCCGGCCGTCCGATGGTGACCTGGCGGCTGGAGTTCGCGACCGGGGCGCTCACCGCGGATCCGGGGCTCGACACGCTTCTCGGGCTCGGCGGGACCACTCCGCAGCACGTCACGGCGGCACTGCGGGCGCTGGTGGAGCCGATCCGGCTCGCCGCCCGCACCGCGCCCGTGTGGCAGGACTTCGAGGTCGAGCAGCTGGTGGCGGACGAGCGCTGGATGCGGATCCGGGCCCGCAGCTTCGCCCCTGAGGACGCACCCGCCGATCCGGCCGGGCTCGTCGGGATCGTCGTGGACGACACCGACCAGCTGCACACCCGCCAGGCGATGACCGACATCAGCGAGCGGTACCGGCTGCTCGTGGACCTCAGCCCGGACGCGGTGGTCGTGCACGAGAACGGCGTCCTCGTCTACTCGAACGAGGCCGGCGCGGACCTGCTCGGGCTCCAGCCCGGCGAGCTGATCGGCGCGCACATCACCGACTTCATCCACCGCGACTCGGTGCCGAAGATGCTGGAGCGGATCGCGCAGCTCAGCCAGTCCGGGCAGGTCTCGGCCGCGGCCGAGGCGATCCTCATGCGGCCCGACGGCGGCACGGTGCTCACCGAGGCGACCTCCGTGCGGACCACCTGGGAGGGCCGCCCCGCGTTCCAGGTCATCATGCGGGACATCACCGCACGGCGGGCCGCGGAGGCCGCGCTGAAGTACCAGGCGCTGCTCGTTGCCCAGGTCAGCGACGCCCTGATCGCCACCAGCGCCGACGGGACCGTCACCAGCTGGAACCCGGCCGCCGAGGCCGTCTACGGATACGCGGCGGGTGAGGCGATCGGGCGTCCGGTGGCCTCGCTGGTGGGCGCGGACCTCGATCCGGCGCTCGTGGTCAGGGCCGGCGGGATCACCGAGGCGATCCACCGGCGGTCCGACGGGACGGAGCTGAACATCCGGGTGTCGGTGGCGGCTCTCGGCGGATCCGACGGCGGGTTCGTGCTGGTCTGCGCCGACGAGACCGCCCGCCACCGCGCCGAGCAGTACTTCGCCACGGTCGTCGCCTCCCTCGACGAGGGCGTGATGGTGCGCGACGAGCGGGGCCGGATCATCTCGGTCAACCCGGCCGCCGAGCGGATCCTCAACGTGCGCGCCAGCGACTCGATCGGCCACGCCGGGCCGCTCAGCGAGCTCTGCGACGAGGACGGCACGCCCCTGCGCGAGGACCAGCAGCCCGGGTACATCACCCAGCACACCGGCAGGCCCGAGCACGCCCGGATCACCGGGGTCGACGGCCGCCACGGCCGCGCCTGGCTCTCGATGAACGCCCGCCCGCTGAGCACCGGAGGCGAGCCGCCCTACCCGGTCGTGATCTCGTTCACCGACATCACCGAGCGCCGCGAGATCGGCGAGCGGCTGGTCTACGAGGCCACCCATGACCACCTCACCGGCCTGGCGAACCGGGCCGTCGTCGTGTCCCGGCTCAACGAGTCGCTCTCGCGCTCGGCCGAGACGGCGTCCGCGGTGCTGTTCATCGACCTGGACAACTTCAAGTTCATCAACGACTCGCTGGGCCACAGCGCGGGCGACGACGTGCTGCGCATCGTCAGCAGGCGGCTCGGCAACGGGGTCCGCTCCGGGAGCCTGGTCGCCCGGCTCGGCGGGGACGAGTTCATCGTGGTCGCCGAGGGCGTCCGGAGCCCGTCCGAGGCCCTCCAGGTCGCCGAGCGGCTGCGGGAGAGCCTGGCCAGGCCGGTCTCGCTCGGCGGGCGCCGGCTGCGGATCAACGCGAGCGTGGGGATCGTCCTCGCCGGACCCGGCGACGGGCGCGGCGCCGAGGACCTGCTCCGGGACGCCGACGTGGCGATGTACCAGGCCAAGCAGCGCGGCCGGGGACGCTGCGAGTTCTTCGACTCGGGGCTGCGGGAGCGGGCCATGCGCCGGATGCAGCTCGAGGAGGACCTGCGCAACGACTCCGGCCACCGCCAGCTGTGGATGGCCTACCAGCCGATCGTGGACCTGCCGACCGGCCAGCCCGTCGGTGTCGAGGCCCTGCTGCGCTGGACCCACCCGGTGCTCGGCGCGATCTCGCCCGGCGAGTTCATCCCGGTCGCCGAGGAGAGCGACCTGATCGAGGACCTGGGCCGGTTCGCGCTCCAGCAGGCCGCCGCCGAGATGAGCGTTCTGCGCGCCGAGCGGGGCATGGACCTGCACATCAACGTCAACCTGTCGGCGCGCCAGCTCGACGATCCGGCGCTCGTGGCGAACGTCAAGCGGGTGCTGGACGAGTCCGGGCTGCCGCCGTCCGCGCTGTGCATGGAGATCACCGAGACCACACTGATGCGCGACGCGGCCGCGGCGACCCGCCGGATGAACGCGCTGCGCGACCTGGGCGTGCTGCTCGCGATCGACGACTTCGGCACCGGGTACTCCTCGCTGGCGCACCTGCGGCGGCTCCCGATCGACGCGCTCAAGATCGACCAGTCCTTCGTGGCCGGCCTGAGCGAGTCGACCGACGCCGAGGTGATCGTGACCTCGATCGCCGCGCTGGCGCACGCGCTGCGGCTCAAGGTCGTCGCCGAGGGCGTCGAAACCGAAGACCAGCTGCGGATCCTCACGGAGCTGGGCTGCGACCGCGCTCAGGGCTTCTACCTGGGCCGTCCCGTGCCGCCCGCCGAGCTGTTCTAGCGCGTCTTCACGAGCGGGCGCGACTCGGCGGCGCGCTCGTAGCGGCGGGGGAACTCCGAGGCCAGGGCCACCGGATCGATCCCGGCCCGCAGTTCGCCGCGGTGTTCGAGGTCCAGTAGCTCCACTCCGGCCACGTTCGTCGCGCGCCGGACGGCCGTCCGGCGCTTCTCGGCGTCCAGCCCTCCACAGTGCCGGGACAGTCCCCGCCCAGCCGTGAGCACACAGGACACCAGGCCGCGCGGGGTGCGCTGGGCCAGCGCGGACGACAGTCCGCAGGCCGGCCAGTCGATCCCGGCCGCGTGCAGGCGGGCGAGTAGTGCGGCGAGGGAGTCCAGCAGCTCGCCTGGGGGGATCGGCCGGGCGCCGAACCGGCCGGGCTGACCCGGTCCGCCGAGTGAGAGCAGGGCGCGCAGCGGGACCCCGCCGGGCTGGTACCGGGTCACCAGGATCGCGTCGAGCCCCGGCTCGCGCTGGACCGCGACGCCCTCGGCCAGGACCGCGGGCAGCCGCGCGGCCCCGAGCCGGGACAGCGCCAGGTACTCGGCGCGGGCGTCCGGCTCGGGCAGTTCCTTGAGCGCGTAGAGGCGGCCGCCGTCGGAGATGAACCGGACGGTCCGGCGGCCCGGCGCGCGATACGGGTGCGCGAGCCGGTCGTCGGACCACTGTGCGAGCGGCACCGGCCAGGGCAGATCGAGCAGGCTGGCGGCGGGTCCGGCGGGGGGCCGGAACACGAAACGCACGATCTCTCCGACCTTCCGCCGCAAGTGGACTCAGCCAAGGGTGCTAGAACACCCCCCGCTGAGTCCACTATCGGCGGTTTGGACAGAATCCTCGACCCCGTTCAGCCCGTCACGGACCCACCTGCCAGTCCACGCCCGAGATACCGCTGCAGCGACATGAACACTGGCAGCGGATCGACACGGAGGGTGTTCGGCACTGCGCCGGCGCGCCGATTCGTACGGGACCGGGCCAGAATGAGCCGATGAGCTCGTGGTGGCGCGGTGCGGTGATTTATCAGGTCTATGTCCGGAGCTTCGCCGACTCGGACGGCGACGGGGTCGGTGATCTCCCCGGCGTGCGGTCCCGGCTGCCATACATCGCCGCACTCGGCGCGGACGCGATCTGGCTCAACCCGTTCTATCCGTCCCCGCAGGCCGACGCCGGCTACGACGTGTCCGACTACCGGGACGTCGATCCGCGGTTCGGCACCCTCGCGGACTTCGACGGCCTCGTCGCGGACGCGCACGCCGCCGGGCTGCGCGTGATCGTCGACCTCGTCCCGAACCACACGTCCAGCCAGCACCCGTGGTTCCAGGCCGCGCTGGCGAGCCCGCGGGGCAGCCGCGAGCGGTCCCGCTACCTGTTCCGCGAGGGCCGCGGACCGGACGGCAGCGAGCCCCCCAACAACTGGCTCAGCGTCTTTGGCGGGCCAGCCTGGACCAGGGTCCCGGACGGGCAGTGGTACCTGAACCTGTTCGACTCCGCCCAGCCCGACCTCGACTGGACCAGCGAGGAGGTGCGCGCGGAGTTCGACTCGATCCTGCGGTTCTGGCTGGACCGCGGCGCCGACGGCTTCCGGATCGACGTCGCCCACGGCCTCGCCAAAGATCCCGCCTTGCCCGACATCAGCAGCGACTACGTGGCCGCCGGACCGGCCGGAGTGGGCCACCCGCACTGGGACCAGGACGAGGTCCACGAGGTCTACCGGCGCTGGCGGCGGATCGCGGACAGCTACCCCGGCGAGCGCGCGTTCGTCGGCGAGGTCTGGGTACACACCACCGAGCAGCTCGCCCGCTACCTGCGGCCCGACGAGTTGCAGACCGCGTTCAACTTCAACCTGCTGCTCGCGCCGTGGGACGCCGCCGCGATGCGCGACGCGATCGACGCCAGCATCGGCGCGCTCACCCCCGTCGGCGCCGCGCCGACCTGGGTGCTGTCCAACCACGATGTGACCAGGCACGTCACCCGGTACGGCGGCGGCGAGGCCGGGATCCACCGGGCCCGTGCGGCCGCCCTCATGGTGTTCGCCCTGCCCGGCGGCGCGTACGTCTACCAGGGCGAGGAGCTGGGGCTGGAAGAGGTGCTCGACCTGCCCGACGCGCTGCGCCAGGATCCGACGTTCCGCCGCACCGCGGGCGCGGAGATCGGGCGCGACGGGTGCCGCGTGCCGATCCCGTGGTCCGGGGACGCGCCGCCGTTCGGGTTCGGGCCCGGCAGCGGCGAGCCGTGGCTGCCCCAGCCCGCCCACTGGAAGGACCTCACGGCCGAGCGCGAGGCCGCCGATCCGGACTCGATGCTGGCCCTCTACCGCGCTGCCCTCGCGCTGCGGCGGGAGTCCCCCGCCCTCGGCGACGGCACGCTGACCTGGCTCGACTCGCCGCCGGGGGTGCTGACCTTCCGCCGATCCGCGGACTTCACGTGCGTGGTCAACCTCAGTGCCGATCCGGTGCCGATCTCGGGCGAGATCCTGCTGTCCAGCGGCCCGATCCCCGGCACCGAACTGCCCCCCGACACGGCCGCCTGGCTCGCCACGTAGTCCGGTCAGTCGTCGGTGGGGAGGAACGGGTGGGCGTCTTCGTGGTCCATCGCTAGTTCCGCGGCGCTGATCGCGGGGAGCTGACCGGTGTGGGCGTCGGCGATCGCCATCGCGGCCGCCGCCTCCGAGGGCACCGCGCGGCGGGCCAGCGCCTCCAGCGCGACCTCGTCGCCGACGTCCCGGCCGGCCCGCTCGCTGAGCAGCCAGCGGACCTCCAGCAGATCGCAGTACGCCTGGATCGGGCTGCCCACCCCGGCAGCCGCGATATGCGCCCGATCCATCCCCGGGGTGAGGATCTCGGTCGCCCAGCGGCGAGCGGCCACCGAGTCGGGCACGGGCGCGCGGGACTCCTGCTGAAGTTGTCCCTGGTAGGCGCGGAGATCCCCGAGCAGGATCGTGGCCTGCCCCTCGCCAGCCACCAGGCCGGTCAGGTCGCGCAGCTGGGACGCGTGGTAGTGCCGATCCGCGACGGCGACCTTGAGCCGCAGCGCGTCGCCGTGCCCGGCGGGTACGAGCGCGACCTCGTCCACGGCGAACCCGAGCTCGTGCAGCTTGCGGATCTGTCCCTCGATCTGGAACCGCTCGTCGAAGGAGATGATCGGCTGGGCGTGCAGGACGTCCCACAGCGCCTGGTACCGGGTGCCGACGCTGGCCGCCTCGTCGAGCAGGTCGTCGTAGACCTCGGGCGGACGGTCGAGCCGCACGGCGAGGTCCAGCATGCCCCCGGCCACGTTCTCGACCAGGATGTCGAGGTCGTGCAGGCGCTGGCCGTCTGAGAGGGCCGGGTGGATCTCGCTGGTCTCGGCGTCCACCAGCCAGGCCTGGAGCAGCTGCCCGTCGCGCGAGAACAAGGTGTTGGCCAGCGAGCAGTCACCCCAGAACACGCCGTGCCGGTGCAGGTCGACCAGCAGGCTGGCCATCGCGTCGAGTAAACGGGCCCGGTGTTTGGGCTGCTCGGCCGGGAGGCGCATGAACAGCCGCCGGTACTGCCACGAGTCCTTCAGGAAGTGCGTGACGAGGATCGCGTTGCCCTCGTCCGGCTGGATCACCCGCCCCGCGGGCCGGACGGCGGGCAGCGACCGCTGCTCCAGGTCGCGCAGGACGGCGTACTCCTTCTCGGCGATCCGCTGGGGCAGTTCTTTGAGTGCCCAGAGCGAGCCGTCGGTCTCGACAAACCGCACCAGGTGCCGGCTCGGGCCGACGGGGACGTCGCGCATCGGCACCTCGGTCGCGTCCCAGTCGCGCAGCGGCGTCTGCCAGGGCAGCGCGAGCAGGCCGGGCGAGGCGACCCGCAGCCGGAGGTCGGGGAGCGCCACGCCTCTCATAGTCCCCCACCGCGGGCCGCCGCACCCGCCGGGCCGGGGAAGTCCGTGCCGCCGAACGCGTGCACTCGCGGCGGATGAAGCACAGAATGAGGCGACCTGTGCAAGGTCCGCCTGGGGAGGACGCTCGATGGAGCACGACTACGACCTGCTGGTGATCGGCTCGGGGCCGGGCGGCCAGAAAGCTGCCATCGCGGCCGCCAAGCTGGGGAAACGCGTCGCCGTGGTGGACCGTCGGGACATGATCGGCGGAGTCTGCATCAACACGGGCACGATCCCGTCGAAGACGCTCCGGGAGGCCGTGGTCTACCTCACCGGCCTCAACATGCGCGACCTCTACGGGCAGAACTACCGGCTCAAGGAGGACATCACAGTCCAGGACCTGCTCGCGCGCACCCAGCACGTGATCGGGCGCGAGGTCGAGGTGATCGGCAGCCAGCTCGCCCGCAACCGGGTGACGATGATCCCCGGTTCGGCCCGCTTCTCGGATCCGCACACCGTCATCGTGCGCGCCGTGGACGGCGACGAGGGGCGCAAGATCAGCGCCGAGAAGATCGTGATCGCCGTGGGCACCCGTCCGGCCAGGCCCGACCAGGTCGCCTTCGACGGCCGCCGGGTGCTCGACTCGGACAGCCTGCTCAACCTCGAAGAGATCCCGCGCACGATGATCGTCGTCGGCGCCGGGGTGATCGGCATCGAGTACGCCTCGATGTTCGCCGCGCTCGGCACCCGGGTGACGGTCGTGGAGACCCGGCAGCGGTTCCTCGAATTCTGCGACGCCGAGGTCGTCGAGGCGCTGAAGTTCTACCTGCGGGATCTGGGCGTGACGTTCCGCCTCGGCGAGACCGTGTCCCGGGTGGACGTCTCGCCCACGGGCACGATCACGACCCTGCAGAGCGGTAAGCGGATCCCGGCCGAGACCGTCCTCTACTCCGCCGGGCGCCAGGGCTCGACCGACGGGCTCGACCTCGACGCCGCCGGGCTCACCGCAGACAAGCGCGGGCGGATCGCCGTCGACGAATTCCTGCGCACCTCGGTCGAGCACATCTACGCGGTCGGCGACGTGATCGGCTTCCCCGCGCTCGCCTCCACCTCAATGGAGCAGGGGCGGCTGGCGAGCTACCACGCGTTCGGCGAGCCGGTGCACTCGCTGCTCGCGCTGCAGCCGATCGGCATCTACACGATCCCGGAGATCAGCTACTGCGGGCAGACCGAGGACGACCTGACCAACGCCTCGATCCCCTACGAGGTCGGTATCTCGAAGTACCGCGAGCTCGCGCGGGGCCAGATCGCGGGTGACTCGCACGGGCTGCTCAAGCTGCTGGTGTCCACCGAGACGCGGCACGTCCTGGGGGTGCACATCTTCGGCGCCCAGGCCACCGAGCTGATCCACGTCGGCCAGGCGGTCATGACCTGCGGCGGGACCGTCGACCACCTGGTCGACACGGTGTTCAACTATCCGACGCTCTCAGAGGCCTACAAGGTCGCCGCGCTCGACTTCGTGAACAAGATGCGGGCGGTGTCGCTGTTCCCCGTGTGAGCCCCCTTCCCTGAGCCGGTCGCCTGAGCCGGTTGGCTGCCGCTTACCTGCTGGTTGCCTGGTGGTTGCCCGTACGGGCACGCCCGGTGACCGGCCAGTATCTCCTGGCGATCGGGCGCCATCAGGCAGGTGAGTCGCGCGGCCGGCAGGCGGCCCGCATCACCTCCCGAGGGGGAAACATGTCGGATGACGCGGAGCAGCAGGCAGCGGAGTTCGCGGCCGGCGCCGGAGAGCTGATCGGCGAGGCCGCCGAGGTCGCCGGTCCGGTCGGCCTGGCGGTCGGAGTCGCGGGTGCGGCCGGCGCGGCCATCGGCCACGGGATCGACGAACTGTCCGGCGGCGCGATCAGCGGTGGCATCGCGGACGGCCTCTACGGCCTCGTCGGCGGAGAAGAGTCCTACAAGGCGGCGCAGTCGTTCGACGACGGCGAGATCCTCGACGGCATCGGCCACATGGCGACCGGCGCGGCGCACACCGTCGAGCACGCGGTCGAGGGTGCGGCGCACTCCGTCGAGCACGCGGTCGAGGGCGCCTACGACTCGGCCTCCGACTGGCTGAGCGAGCACAACCCGTTCGACTGATCGCCCACTCCTGCTTTTCCTCGCTGGGCCCCACCGACGGGCGGTGACTCAATGTCACCGCCCGTCGTGCTGTCTTGGGCGTATTTCTGCTCCCTCTCGCGGCTCTTCTGGGCGCCGAACGAGAGGGAGATTACTTTGAGTGAGCAGAACGCCACCTACCGCGACGTTTTCGCCGTCCGCGAGTACCGGTACCTGTTCGCCGCCAACACCCTCTCGCAGGCCGGGGACCAGATCGCCGCGATCGCCCTCGCGTTCCTTGTCCTGGGCGCCTCCGGATCCCCCGCGCTCGCCGCGCTCTCCTTCGCCAGCTCGTACGTGGCCTGGATCGCCGGCGGTCCGCTGCTGTCGGTCTTCGCCGACCGGCTCCCCCGCCGGACCGTCCTGATCGCCTGCGACCTCGTCCGCGGCGCGCTGTTCCTCCTGCTCGCGGCCGGGAACCTGCCCGGGATCGGTCACCTGCCCGCCGGTGCCCTCGTCGCGATCGCGTTCGGCGCCCACCTGTTCCACGCGCCGTTCCTCGCCGCGCGCGCCGCGCTGGTCCCCGAGATCCTCGACGACGACCGCTACACCGTGGCCAACGGGCTCGACAACCTGATCCAGTCCGTCACGCAGATCGCCGGATTCGCGATCGGCGGTGCGCTGCTGACCGTCATGAGTGCCCGCGAGGCCCTGCTCGCCGACGCGCTGACCTTCGCCCTGTCCGCGGTGTTCATCGCCGTCGGGGTCCGGCGGCGGCCCGCTGCTGTCGCTGCCTCTTCGGGCTCTGGCACTGCTGGCTCCGGATCCTCGGGATTCGGCTCGGTACTCGCCGGTGTGCGGATCGTCTTCGGCGACCGGACCCTGCGCGCCTACGTCCTGCTGCTGTGGATCGGCTGCGCGTTCGTGTTCGCGCCCGAGGGACTGCTCGTCACCCTCGCCGGCCAGTACCACGGCGGATCCCTCACCGGCGGTCTCCTGCTCGCCGCCGCACCCCTCGGCGGAGCGCTCGGAGCCGTCGCCCTGACCCGGTTCGCCGGGCCCGCCCGCCGCCAGTCGCTGATCCTCCCGCTGGCCCTGCTGTCCTGCGCGGCGCTCGTGCCGATCGCGTTCACCCCGCCGCTCTCGATCGTCCTGCTGTTGCTCGCCGTCGCCGGGTTCGGGAACGCCTACTGCGTCCCGCTGAACCCGATGTTCGGCCGCGCGGTGCCCAACGAGTACCGGGCCCGGGCGTTCGGGGTGGCCATGGGCGGACTGTGCGCGATCCAGGGTCTGGCCATGACCGCCGCGGGAGTCCTCGCCGAGCACTTCGGCGCGACCACGGTCACCGCGTTCTCCGGACTCGCCGGGACCGCCGCGATCGCCCTCCTCGCCCGCACCTGGCCCCGCGCGGCCCACCCCGCTCCCGCCCCGTCGATCCCCACCCCCACCACGGCCTAACCCCACCCCACACCCCGTCCCCCTCCCCCCTCGGAAGTGCGGTAACTACAACCGCCCCCGACCGGCCATAGTCACCGCACTTCGAAAGGGCACGGCGGGCCGCCGCAGAGAGGGGCCGCGCCACCCCTGACCCATTCCGGCGGCCCACCCGCTCGTGAGTGTTCGCGCGAGCGTGCGCAAACAGACACCTGACCGGCGCAATGGCACGCAGTTTGCTAGGGGGAA
>JAOPVE010000485.1 GCA_025963185.1 Actinomycetes bacterium | reverse complement strand
CTCGTCAGGTTCACTGCAATCCCTCGTGTTGTTCCTGGTACGGCGGCCGACGGTAGCGAACGGCCGCCACCGCACCCGGCTGCGCGGACGGAACGCGCTCCGCCGCCTATGCTGGCGGGAATCCCCCCTTCTCCGGACAGGCAGGCAGATGGCTGGCACGATCTCCGCGACCGCACTCAGGGCCCTCACCGCCGAGGTCGCCAGGCACCCGGGGCCGAAAACGGTCCTCGTCGGTGGCGCGACCGTCGCGGCGGCCCGCCGGGTCCTCGACCTGCTCGCGCCCGACGACCAGCTCGTGCTCGCCGCCGAGGCGCCCGACTTCGCCGAGCGCCTCAGCACGGAGCTCGGGGCCGACTGGGACGACGCCGCCGGCCGGGTCTCCGTCGTCACGAGTCTCGCCGACGTCAAGGGATCGTCCGTGGACGTCGCCGTCGCCGCCGAGCCACTCGCCCGCGACGCCGCGCTGATCGAGGACGTCCTGGGTGCCTACCGGGCCGTCCTCGCCGCCGACGGAGTGCTCAGCGTGGCCACCCCGTTCACGCTGAACGGCGATCCGCAGGCGCTGGCGCACCTGGTGTCGGCGCACGCCGTCCGCTCCGAGCTCGTGGTCCGCAGCCGGCCGCCGCTGCGGGTCCACCACCTGCGCTTCGAGACCGCCGGCACGTCGCTCGCCGAGCGCCTCCTGCCGGTCCACAGCCCGAGCAGCGTCACCGTCACACCCACCATGGGGATCGATTCGAACGGCGTCGCCGCGGCCGCGATCCTCGGTGGGGCCGCCGCTTTGGTGAAGGCGGTGCGGCCACGGTCCAAGGCGTGGCTCGTCCCCGCTGTCCTGGCGCTTCCCGTCGCGGCGTTCTTCCGGGATCCGCGCCGGGTGCCGCCGCTCGGCGATCCGGGTGGCGTCGTGGCCGCGTCCGACGGAGTGGTCCTGCGCGTGGACCGCGTCGAGGACAAGCGCTTCGGTCCCGGCGAGTGGCTGCGGATCGTGGTCTTCCTGTCGGTCCTCGACGTGCACGTCAACCGGTCGCCCGTGGCTGGGCGGGTCGTCGACATCATCCGCGAGGACGGCGGGTACGCGATGGCCCAGAGCGAGGCCGCCGAGCACAACGTCGCCCAGTACACAGTGCTGGAGACTGCGCGGGGCCGGGTCGTGGTCGCCCAGCGCACGGGCTTGATCGCCCGCCGGATCGTCAACCGCGCCCGCATCGGATCCGTCCTCGCCCGCGGCGAGCGCTACGGCCTGATCCGCTTCGGATCCCGCACCGACGTCTACCTCCCCGCCGCCGCCGTCGAACCCGCGGTGGCCCCCGGCGACCGCGTCACCGGCGCGCAAACAATCATCGCCCGCTACCTCTAATCACTCCCTGGAAGTGCGGTAACTCCGACCGCCCCGGACCGGCACCCCTTACCGCACTTCCCGGCGAACTCCCGGCAAACCCGGCCACCCGCCCCAGTCCGCGCCGCCGCAGCCACACCCCCGACTCGCAAGTGCGGTAACTACGACCGGCCCGGACCGGCACCAGTTACCGCACTTCGGCGGGGCGGTGCGGAGGGGTGCCAGTACGGCAGTGGGGGTGGGAGTGTGGCGCAGGCCCCCGCCCGATGGGGTGGGGGCCTGCGGTGGCGGTGGTTGGTTAGGCCGTGACGCCGAAGCGGTGCTTGGCCCAGAGGAGCGGGCCGCTGAGCAGGTAGAAGCCGATGATCAGGCCGAACGCCGTGACCCAGTCGGCCCAGATGACCAGCCCGAGCGCGGCCCAGACGATCGGGGGGACGCGGCGGACGGATCCGATCTTCATGTACGGGAACGTGCTCACCATGAGCAGGCCGAGCAGCGCCACGGCGGTCACCAGGACGGCCGGCTGGAGCGACGGCTGGATCAGCACGGTCGCGACGATGATCGCCGCGGCCATGGTGGTCGGGACGCCCTCGAAGTAGAAGCCGTTCTTGGGCGAGACGTTGAACCGCGCCAGCCGGATCGCCGCACACACCGCCACCAGCGCGCATGCCAGCGCGACGAGCGGCACCGGCGCGCTTCCGTGCAGCCACGAGTACGCGACGACGGGCGTGGCGATGCCGAACGAGCACATGTCGGCGAGGGAGTCCATCTGGCCGCCGAACGGCGTGGACACCCGGAACTTGCGGGCGAGGGCGCCGTCGATGCCGTCGAACACCACGCAGGCCGCGAGCGCCGCGGCGGCGAGCCGCGGGCTGCCGTTGAGGGCGAGGAAGATCGCCGTCATGCCGAGCAGGACGCTGCTCGTCGTGCAGGACTGCACGACGAGGAAGCGGCGCATGCGCGCGGGCGTGCGCTCACCGGTGAGCAGCGGCGGGGACTCGACCGTGACGATCTCGTCCGCGACCGGGGCTGCGGGTACAGGAGCGGCGGCGGGCCGCAGTGCGGTGCCCGCAGCGCGCGGCCGGCGGCCGGCGCCGCCCCGGGGTCTGTGAACCTCCGCGACGGCGTCGCCGGGAAGCGATTCCGCGCGGACTGCCAGGCCGTAGTCGGCCGGCGTCGTCGATAGGGTGGTCTCCGCGGTCGTGGTGACGACGCGGCGGCCGATGAGGACTCGGCGGGCGATGGTTCCGCCCCTTCGGAGTCCCCGGGTCAGCCGGCGACCAGCCGGGCGGGGGCTGTCCGCAGACCGCCACCGCCAAGATCGTGCTCGCACCCAGCTCCTCCTCGTCGGGTTCATATGCCACGCCACCCGGCGTGAGCCCCGACTCGATAACGATCGCACATCGCCACCATTGCGTGCACCCTCCTGCCCCAAAATATTCGGGTTCGTCCCGGTCGGCGTGCTAAATATGCCGGGGGAATTCACGGTGCGTAACGCATCTCCTACTACGGAGATACCACCCGGAGGCATTCTTAAACAGCGCAAAACCGACAGTGAACTGCGAATAGGAATAAAAGAACGGCTTAATTCAGATTCGGACGATCATTCCCATTCGATCGTGCCCGGCGGCTTGCTCGTGACGTCGAGGACGACCCGGTTGACTTCGCGCACCTCGTTGGTGATCCGGGTGCTGATCTTCGCGAGCACGTCGTAGGGCAGGCGGGTCCAGTCGGCCGTCATGGCGTCCTCGCTGGAAACCGGCCGGAGCACGATCGGGTGCCCGTAGGTGCGGCCGTCGCCCTGGACGCCCACCGAGCGGACGTCCGCGAGCAGCACCACCGGGCACTGCCAGATTTCGCGGTCGAGCCCGGCCGCGGTGAGTTCCTCGCGCGCGATCGCGTCGGCCGCGCGCAGGATCTCCAGGTTCGATGCGGTGACCTCGCCGACGATCCGGATCCCCAGGCCGGGCCCCGGAAACGGCTGTCGCCAGACGATCGCCTCGGGCAGCCCCAGTTCGAGACCGACCTTGCGGACCTCGTCCTTGAACAGCGTGCGCAGCGGCTCGACCAGCGAGAACTGCAGATCCTCTGGCAAGCCCCCGACGTTGTGGTGGCTCTTGATGTTCGCGGTGCCGGTGCCCCCGCCGGACTCCACGACGTCGGGGTAGAG
>JAOPVE010000475.1 GCA_025963185.1 Actinomycetes bacterium | reverse complement strand
AGCGCCCGTGACCCGTTTTCTGGCGAAGTGCGGAACTCGCGGCCGGTCCCGACCGGCCACAAGTTCCGCCCTTCGCCGAGTGGTGGCTTCGCCGCTGGTCGGGAGCCCGCGGGCAGGCGCCTGGGCGACCGCCTATCGCAGCCATTGACACAATTGTGAACCAGCCGTTAATTTCCGTGAGAGCGCTCTCATTCCGCACGGCCCCACACCCCACCTAGCTGCGAATGAACCGCTGTTCGCGCCTGCCTTGGAGGCCGCCTTATGCCTATCCCCCTCATCCACCTATTCACCCGACAACGACGCAGTACACGGATCGCGGTCCTCGGCGCTGTCGCGGTGCTGACCACGACCGTCGCGCTCACCAGCGCCCCCGGTACGGCAACGGCTGCCGTCCCGGCGCCCCCCGCGGGCTACCACGTCGTCTTCAGTGACGACTTCAACGGTGCCTCCGGCGCCGGCGTCGACACGTCCAAGTGGCAGTTCGCGACCGGGCACGGCTACCCCGGCGGCGCCGCCAACTGGGGCACCGGCGAGGTCGAGAACATGACCAGCAGCACCGCCAACGCCCACCTCAACGGTGCGGGCCAGCTCGCCATCAAGCCGATCCGCGACGGTGCGGGCAACTGGACCTCCGCCCGGATCGAGACACGCTCGACCAGCTTCGCCGCCCCGGCCGGGGGCAAGATGGTGGTCGAGGCGTCGATCCAGCAGCCGAACGTCAGCGGCGCGGGTGCCGCCGGCTACTGGCCCGCGTTCTGGATGCTCGGTGCCGCCGCTCGTCCCGCCGCCGCGACCAACTGGCCCGGCGTCGGCGAGATCGACGTCATGGAGGACATCAACGGCCGCAGCTCGGAGTTCGCGACACTGCACTGTGGAGTCGCGCCGGGTGGCCCGTGCAACGAGTTCTCCGGCCTCGGCAGCGGCGAGAAGGGCTGCGGCGGCTGCCAGACCGGGTACCACAAGTACACGATGCTCTACGACCGGTCCGTCAGTCCCGAGCGGCTCGCGTGGTAACTGGACGGCGTGAACATCCACAACGTCTACGCCAACCAGGTAGACGCCACCACCTGGAACAACGCCGTCCACCACGGATTCTTCATCATCCTGAACGTGGCGATGGGCGGATCGTTCCCGGGCGCCTTCGGCGGCGGCCCGACCGCGGCCACCTGGTGCTGCGCACCGATGATGGTGGGCTACGTGGCGGTCTGGAGCACGTAACCGCCGCACGTGAGGAACGCCGAGCCCCGGGCCGAGTGATCGCCCCGGGGCTCGGCGCTGTCCCGTGCGGTGCCACGGCCGGCCGTTCGGCCAGCCGCTAGTTGGCCGACGGTGCCGGGGCCACGCTCGCGTCCGTGCTGGGCTGTTCCGCCGGCGGCGACGCCTTCGCGGACGGAGCGCTGGCGGGCGCGCCCGGCTGCGAGGGAGCGGGCACCGTCTCCGGGCTGGTCTTCTTGTGCTGGGGAGTCAGCGATGTGCCTTTCACGTTCTGGCCCCGGAGCTGAGCCGAGACCGGCCGGTTGGTCACGAGCTCGTACGTCAGGATCGTGCCGATGGACAGGGCGAAGACGAGGCCAGCCACGGCCGCGAGCCGCCCCCACCGGAGCGAGCGCAG
This sequence comes from Actinomycetes bacterium, assembly GCA_025963185.1. Classification (GTDB taxonomy): domain Bacteria; phylum Actinomycetota; class Actinomycetes; order Mycobacteriales; family Cryptosporangiaceae; genus RYN-140. The sequence continues at coordinate 2,078 of JAOPVE010000475.1, read as the reverse complement.
CAGCTGACCTAGCCCGCCGCCTGCCTGACCGGCAGTCGGGCCGGAGTCGTCGCGCTCCCGCGCCGGGCCGCGGACGCCGGCGGGGGCTGGAACCTCGGCTTGCGCTGGAATGTGAGGACGCGCTGCGTCCTCGGCGGGTTCGCCGGGGGAGTGGCGGTCGGGTGTGGACCCCTCGCGGTGGGCGAGCCCCGCCGTGAGCGGGACGACGGTGGTCTTGAGCTTCGCGCCGGTCCGCTTGAGCGAGTGGTGGTAGAGGGCCGTGCTCACCGTGGCGACGACGCTTCCCACGCCGGCGCCGATCCACGTGCCCGCCGTCCCGAGATAGGACGAGGCGACGGCCGTCGAGATGGCCGCGAGCGCGCTGGCGATGATCTTGGCCGGGCTGAGGTCGAGTCCTTCGCGCTGATCCTCAGCCTGATCGGATGGCGGCGCCTGAGCCGGGGACGTGGTCATGGCAGCAGGGCGTGCTGGGGTGGGGACTCCATGACTTCACCGGTGCCACGATCCGGGCCTTTCTAACCATCCCGCAGGTCACGGGGATCCCGAGGCCGCCGCCTGCCTCCCCGCCGCCGGCGCCGAGCCGATCGCCCGGCGGATCGCCGCGAGGATCTGCTGTTCGGTGGCCGGCTTGCTCAGCAGCGTGACGCCGGAGGGCAGCGTGCTGCGCGCGGCGAGCAGCGGCTCGGCGTAACCCGACATGTAGATCACCGGCAGCTCCGGACGGGTCTCGTGGAGTCGCGTCGCCAGCTCGTGGCCGCTCATGTGCGGCATGATCACGTCGGTCAGCAGCAGGTCGACGCGGCTGTCTCCTGCGCTGGCGATCGTGAGCGCCTCGGCCCCGTCGCACGCGGAGACCACCGCGTAGCCGTGCCGGACGAGGATCCGCTCGGTGAGCAGCCGCAGGCTGTCCTCGTCCTCGGCGAGCAGGATGGTCTCGCCGTTCTGCGCGCGGTAGTCCGAGTAGTCCAGATCGGGTGCCGCGGAACCGTTCCCGGGCAGCTCGCGGGTGGCCGGGAACAACGCCGTGAAGGTGGTCCCCACGCCGGGCTCGGAGTAGATCTGGACGTGGCCGCTGGCCTGGGTGACGATCCCGTAGATGGTGGCCAGTCCCAGTCCGGTGCCCTGGCCCTTGGGCTTGGTGGTGAAGAACGGCTCGAACGCGCGGTCGATCGTCTCCTGGCTCATCCCGGACCCCGTGTCGCTCACCCGCAGCCGGACGTGCGGCCCGATGGACATCCCGGGGTTGTGGGCCGCGTAGTGCTCGTCGACGGTGATCCGCTCGGTGTCGATTGTCAGGGTCCCACCCGAGGGCATCGCGTCACGGGCGTTGACGGCGAGGTTGAGCAGCACCTGTTCGAGCTGGCCGGGGTCGGCCTCGATCGGCCAGAGGCCGGCGGCGAGACTGGTCCGCAGGTCGATGTCCTCGCCGATGGACCGCCGCAGCAACTGCTCGACGCCGGTCACGATGTCGTTGAGGTCGATCACCTGCGTCTGCGGCACGTCGTGCCGGGCGAAGGCCAGCAGCTGGCGGGTGACGTTCGCGGCCCGGTCGCCGGCCTGGAGGATCTGGCCGAGGTCGGCGTGCAGCCGCTGCCAGGTCGGATCGGTCATCGCGATCACCTCGATGTCCTGCGCGCACATCGTGGCGTACCCGATCATCACGCCGAGCAGGTTGTTGAAGTCGTGGGCCACGCCGCCGGCCAGCTGACCCAGGCTCTCCAGCCGCTGGGACTGCCGCAGCCGCCGCTCCAGTTGCTCCTTCTCGGTGATGTCCTCGATGACCGCGCAGCGGGCGGGCCGTCCGCGGAAGGACAGCGGGTGCGAGGTGACGTTGACGGTCACGACGGTCCCGTCGCGCTTGACCTGGCGGACCGACGCCCACTGCTCGGTCCCGGTCGCCGCCGCGACCGCCTCGGCCACGGCGGCGGCGTCCTCGGGCAGGCTCAGGGCGTTGGCGTCGAGCCGTAGCAGCTCCTCCCGCGAGTACCCGTAGTAGCTGGCGCTGGCGTCGTTGACTTCCAGCAGCGCCAGTGTGCCGGTGTCCAGCACGTACATGGGGTGCGGATTGCTGCCGAACA
>JAOPVE010000407.1 GCA_025963185.1 Actinomycetes bacterium | reverse complement strand
GGGCTGATCCCGGTCTGCACGGCGCCGTCCGTCTGGCCGGCGTTGCTGAGCGATCCGCCGGACTCGTAGACGAGGAACCGGCGCCCGTCCTGGCCGGTGGGCAGGCTGGCGATCGCGTCGATCGTCTTGCCGGGTGCCAGTGGCACGGTGACCGCGCCCTCGGGGTAGGAGGTGGCGCGCGCGTCCTCGCCGGCCACCCACTGGTCGGTTCCCAGCGTGGTCATCGGGTGCGCGTCGAGTCCCGCGTTCACGTACCGGAGCAGGACCTTGCGGCCAACGTCAGTGGCCACCGGATCCGTCTCGGGGAACGCCTTGCCGTTGATCAGCCGGTACGTGGGGTGGAACGAGCGCATGTCGAACGTCAGCGGATCCGCGCTCGTGCTGAACGCCGGATCCACCTCGGTGAGCACGAGCACCGCCTCGTCGTCGTAGGCCGAGGCTGCGGTGCCGTACGCGGTGGGCTGGGCCCCACTCGCCGTCGCGCGGACCACCAGCGCGCCCACCAGTCCCATCGTGGCCTGCCGGGCGCCGCCGGCGGTGTGCCCGGCCTCGTAGAGGTAGGTACCCGGCCTGCTCGCGGTGAAGGTGTAGGTCTTCGCCGCGCCGGGGGCCGCGCCGGTCTGGTCCGGCACGAGGCCGGTGACCGCGGGAACGGCGAGCGAGAGCGGCCGGGCCAGTCCGTTGTGGACCGTCACGCTCACGCTGTCGCCCTGGTCGACGACGAGCACCGGCCCGGTGGCACCGGCGGCGGCCGCCTGGGTGGACGCGAAGCCCCAGATCGGGACTCCGGCGGGCCGGCCGGGCAGCACGAGGGTGCCCGGCTTGGCCCACAGGTCGCACGACGCGGCGGTGCCGGTGATCGTGCAGCCGGTCTGCGGTAACGCCCCCTGTGGCGGCGCGGGCGTGGCGGCCGGAACCGCCGCCCGGACCGCGGCGGGCACCGTGAGGTGCACCTGGGCGGCGGCGGGGGTGGCGGCCTGAGCCGCGGTGGGTAAGGCGAGCGCGAGCGTGGCGGCGGCGGTGAACGCCGCCCCGCGCAGCACGTGAGGTGAGGTCATCGTCCCGGGATCCCTTCCGGTCACTGCGCGGGGCAGCCGGCGGGCGGATCGATGCGGATGAGGGTCATCATCCCGCCGAAACTCGCGCCGTAGTTGGTGGACTGCTGGAGGGCGTGGCTGTGGGCCACGTGGTAGTACTCGCCGCACTGGTTGTTCTGGACGACACCCGCCGGCAGGTCCGCGCCGGTGGATCCGAGGTAGGGGCTCTCGCTGAACCACGTCTCGGTGCCGGGACCGACGATCTGGTCCTGCAGCTGCGGGAGCTGGACCGGGATCGGGTTGGTCTTGGCGTTCCAGTTCTCCGCGTCGCGCCAGGTCATCAGCGTGTCGGCGGTCTGGCCGGGCGGGACGTCGACGAGGAAGTTCGAGAACGACAGGTCCTGGCCGTTCGGTCCCTGGGCCGGGTGGCCGTCGCGGGAGATGAGCTGCTCGTCGCTGCCGTGCGGGTGGAACGGGTAGCTCACGGTCCCGGCGTTGAGGTACCGGATCAGCGCGGGCTGCGGGTTCGACGCCGGATCGAACGGCCGGATGTGGATCAGCGATCCGTACGGCTGGCTCGGCAGCCACGCGGCGTGGTTCGGCGAGATCGTGTCCGGCATGCTCCGGCCGTTGATCATGAAGTACCGCGCCTTGTACGTGCTCCAGTCGAACGGCCGCTTGCGCTCGACGGCCAGGTGCGCGTCCGGGTCGACCTCGCTGAGCATGTACAGGTACTCGTGGCTGGCGCTGAAGCGGGAGTCCGGCCGGTCGTTCTCCTGGTCGGGGTGGCCCGCCGGGCGCACGACGAGCGCGCCGAACAGCCCCATCTGCTGCTGCTTCTGCACGTCGGTGCCGGACTGGTAGAGGTAGGTGCCCGGGCTGCCGGCGGTGAAGGTGTAGGTGACGGATCCGCCGGTGGCGCCCGCCGTGCTGGTCATCGAGGTCAGGGTCCCGGCGGAGTCGGTGACCGGCTGGGCCGGCTGGCCGTCCGCGAGTACCTGCTTCTGGCCGGGGAACATGATCGAGGTCGCCTCGGGCAGCGTGTTGCGCAGGGTTACCGTGACCTTCGCGCCCGAGTCGACGCACAGGGACGGGCCGGGAAGCTGGAACGATCCGCCGTCGCTGGCGTAGCTCCACATGTAGATCGAGTTGCCGTCGGGGGTGGTGACGTACCCGGCGTTCGCGGTGAGGGCGAAGGCGTTGTCCGGCGAACTCTGGCAGTCCAGCCCCTCGCTGGCCGTCGCGGCGGAGCTGCCGGGTCCGGGCACCACCAGCACGGCGGCCGTCGCCAGTCCCAGCACCGCCGGCAGTGCGCGCCGTAACCGGCCGTGGCTGATCATCCCTTGGCTCCTCACGCTCAGCCTCCTCATGCTCGGCCTCCTCATGCGTTGGCCTTGGTCTGTGCGGGGACCGTCCCCTTGGGCGAGACCCGGATCTCGGTCATCTGCCCGCCGAGCCCGCCGCCGGCGTTGGTCAGCGCGCGGTAGTCCCGGTCGTAGAGCAGGTAGGTGCCGGGGTTCGGGGCTGTGAACAGCACGTCCCGGCTCTCGCCCGGCCCGATCTCGACGGTGTTGGTGACGGTGTACTGGGCGGTCCCGTCGCGCCCCCGGAGCAGGCTGGCGTCCTTGCCGATCACGGTGAGGTCGATGCCGTCGACCGTGATCGCGTGGTTCTGGTAGCCCAGGTTCGCCAGCCGCAGCAGCACCCGGTCGCCGGAGTTGCAGGTCACCAGCGAGGAGATCGGCTGGTACTGCAGCCGCGGATCGGCGGGCACCTTCAGCGGATCGCCGTTCGGCGCGAGCGTGTCCGGGTAGGCCCGGCCGTTCATCGCGAAGAACGTCGGGTTGTAGTCGGTCCAGTCCGTCGTCTGGATGTGCGCGTCGCGGTAGTGCGCCTCGGCCCAGACCTCGGTGAACATGAAGCCGAACTCGCGGTCGTACCGCGTCGATCCGTCGCCGCAGTTGTAGGCGTACTTGCCCGCGGGCAGGTCCCTGGTGCCCTTGTTCTGCACCGGCCGGACGAACACCAGCCCCGTCATGCCCATCTGGACGTGCTCGACGTCCTCGAAGTGGCAGTGGTACATGTACGTGCCGGGGTCGTGCGGGCGGTAGAAGTACGTGAAGTCCCGCCCGATCGGCACCGCGATGGACAGCTCCGGAACCCCGTCGAACAGCGGGATCGCGTTGCGGAACCCGTGCCAGTGGACTGTGTGGCCGTCGACGAGATCCGGCCGCTGGGAGAGCCCGAGGTTGGTCAGGGTGATCTTGATGTCGGTCTCCTGGTCGAAGGAGAGCATCGGCGCCGAGATCTGGGCCTTCCCGCGCTGGGCGGTGATCTGCGCCGCGGTCATCCCGGTGACGTCCCGGAACCCGAACGCGTAGAGGTTGGCGTTCGCCGGGGCCAGCGGGTCGGGCCAGAACGGCGGGATCGCCGGGGCGCCCTGCGGCATCGACACCCATCCGTCGGTGCCGGCCAGGTGCACGCTGGTGGTCGGGTTCGGGACGGCGGTGGTCACGGCCGCCCTGGCCAGGCGCGGCGAGCCTGGCCCACGGCTGGCGGACAGGGCAGCCCAGCCGGCGGCTCCGGCCGCCCCGGCGAGGAACGCGCGCCGGCCGACGGCGCGGCGCAGTGAATGGTCGGACACGGTGGTCTCCTTGCGGGAAATGGGTGCTGGGGGCGAGTGCTGAGGACGGGGCCGGGATCCGGGGCGGCGGTATGGCAGGCCGCCGCCCCGGAGCTGAGTCAGCGCTCGTCGGCGCCGATGTCCGGCGTCTTCGTGCTGCGCACGTCGCCGTCGATGTCCAGCGCGGGCGCCTTGACCGTCGTGGTCCCGAACGTCCTGCTGGTGGCGCCGGCGTTGAGCGCCGGTCCGGCCGCGGTCAGGTGGTAGTCCCCGAGCGCGGCGCCCGCGGTGTGCTGGATCACGATCACGGCCTGCCGGAACGCCGGGTAGGTCCGCGACGGATCGATCGAGACGCTGGTCAGGAACGGCGAGACCACGTTCGGGTTGCTGCCCACCTTGTTCGTGCTGGACAGCGCCGTGCCGGTCGTGGTTTGCAGCACCGAGTTCGTCGGAGTCAGGACCACGCCCGCGTCGAGCGAGCCCAGATCCCAGTACCGGATCGCCTCGCCCGCCGGTGCCCCGGCCGCCCCGATCCCGGTGACGGAGACACCGTTCCAGGATCCGGCGCGGTTGTCCCAGAAGATGTTTCCGAACATCTTCGGGTTGCTGAACGCCGCCGATCCGGACGGCAGGGTGGCCTGGAGCTGGTCGCTGTTGGCCGCCGTCGACAGTCCGGCCGGGGCCGGCTTGCCGTCGCTGGTGACCGCGGTCGCCGTGGTGATGTTGTCCATCACCGTGTTGTCGACGAGCCGCACGTCGGTCGCGTCGTCCAGGGCCAGGCCGCCGCCCTCGTGGGCCGAGATGTTCCCGGCGACCACGTTGTTGGTGACGCTGATCGGGAAGTTCCCGGCCTGCAGGAACCGGATCCCGCCCCCGTCGTCGCTGGCGAGGTTGGCCTGGACCGTGTTGCCGTCGATCGTGACCGCACCGGATCCGGGGGAGGCTTTCGCGGGGTCCGCCGGGAGCTCGCCAGCCACCATGATGCCGCCGCCCTCGTCGTAGGACTCGTTGAGGTAGACCGCGTTCGCGGTGATCGCGCCGCCGGGGGAGAGCCCGAAGTGCGAGATCCCGCCCCCGTACTCGGCGGAGAAGTTCCCGCAGACCGCGTTGTGGTCGACCGAGTAGTTGTTGCTCCCGGAGAAGAGCGCGACGGCGCCGGCGAGGTTGGTGCCGCCGTTGTCGCGGATCTGGTTGCGGGCGATCGTCACGGCCATGTTGTTCGTGGTGGCGTACGGGGTGCCGACGCGGATCGCGCCGCCGTACGAGCCGCTGTTGCCCGCGATCACGTTGTCGGTGACCTTGGCGTCCCTGGCCTCGGCGTGCAGGTACACACCGCCGCCCTGGGTGACCACGGCCCCGTCGGCGCCGTACGGGGTCTTGATCCCGCCGGTGATCTCGTTGACGTTGCCCGGGAAGTCCGACTGGTTGCCGCCGGTGATCGTGAAGCCGTTCACCGCCGGGGCGCCGCGGTTGTCGAACTGGCCGCGCCGGGCCAGCACGGTGACCACCGCGCCGTCGGGAACCTCGGCGGGCCCCGCGTACGGGATCGACGCGACCAGGCTCATCCAGGCGATGCCGCTGGGGTTGTCGATCGCGAAGTTGCGGCCGTCGAGCACGGATCCCGGGACGTGGCTGCCGTCGGCGTACGTCCCGCCGGGACCCACCCCCTGCAGCCGGACCGCCGAGTGCAGCACGACGTTCTCGAAGTACGCCCCGGACGGGTTGTCCGTGCCGGGCGCGTTCGGCCACACCACCACGACGTCGTACTCGGATCCGCGGGCCGCGCTCGCCGCGTCCTCCAGCGCCGCCTGCACGGTGGTGTAGGTCTTCTCGCCCGGGCTCACGGCGGAGGCGGGCGGGTTGACCTGGCGGATCCGCGGGTTGCCCGACGATCCGATCGCCGAGGTGCCCGCGAACTGGAACGCCAGCCCGTTGATCGTGGACGTCCCGGCCGCCGTGGTGACCGACAGTGTGCCCGTGGACGGCGAGGACGGGGTCCCCAGCGTCACGTGGATCTCGGTGCCGGACCAGCTCGTCACGGTCGCCGGAACGGATCCGCCGGTCGCGGTCGCCATCCTGACCGTGCCCTTGGCCGTGCCGAACGCGGTGCCCCGGATCGTGATGCTCCGGCTGGTCTCCGTGCTGCGCAGGTACGGCTTGGACACCGAGAACAGCTGGGGCGTCGCCGCCGGCGGGGTGCAGTCCACCGCGCCGACCTGGGTGGATCCGGGGGCCAGGGCCGTCATCGCCACCTGGGTCGGGGCGGTGTCGGTGACCGTGAACAGTCCGGGCCAGGCCTGGAAGTTCGTGGCGATGGTCCGGTACCGCTGGTTGTAGTTGGCGTTGAGATGGCCCGGCTGTCCCGGGTCGTTGCCCACGAAGCGGTACATGCCCGGGCATGGTCCGGCCGGGACCGGGCAGTTGAACGTGCCCGTCGACGGCTCGATGGCCTCGTAGAAGCCGTTGAAGTCCGTGTCGACGGTGTCCACCAGGCGCCCGGCGTAGTCGTACAGCCCGACCGGAACGTTCGGCAGTGGCTCGGCCTCGCCGTAGCTGGCGCTGCGCGGGTCGTGCGAGATGCCCAGGTCGTTGATCGTCAGGCCCCAGAAGTGGGTCGGCAGCGGCACCGGGGTGAACAGGGTGAAGTTCGGCGCCGCGGTCTGCCCGGCCCGCACCTCCACCAGCTTGCTGTCACACAGCGGCTTCTGCTGGCCCTCGTAGGGGCTGCCGCCACCGGCGAGGAATCCCGCGTCGGTGACGTGCACGGTGTGGTCCGCGCCGGCGCACCCGGACGTGATGCCCGGCCCGCCGGAGGGGTTGACCGCCGGCGCTGGAGTGGTGTCCGCGGGTCCAGGCTGGTCCGCGGCCTGCGCGGGGGACGGCGGGAAGTTCTCCTGCGGCAGGAAGCCGTCGCCGTCGAAGACGTTGACGTCCTCCTCCTTGGTGACCTGGTACATCGGCTTGCCGTCCGCGGTCCGCGGGATCTCGGCGCTGACGATGTAGTCATCCGGCGCCAGCGGCTGGGTCTGCCCGTCCGGGAGCGGGGCGTAGAGCGCCAGGCCGTGGTCCGGGCCCGGGTTCCGCGGATCGCCCGGCGGGTACAGGTTCAGCTTCGAGTCGCTGAACGCGTAGTTGCCGTTGACGGTCTGGCCGAAGCTGCCCGCCGTGGTGTCGCTGGGCGCGAACTGGGTGCCCATCATCGGCGCCTCGAGGCACAGCTCGTTCGCCGCGGCGCCGGGATCCGGCAGGGCCTGCTGGGTGGTGAGCGGCTGGCCGTTCCACATCCGCGCGGTGCAGCCCCGCCCGGCCTGCCACGTCTCGGACGTGTAGGCGTCGTTGAGTTCCGGACCGCGTTGCAGCGATCCGTCGGCGTTCTTCACCGGATCGCCACTGGCGTCGCGCACCACCGCGTACAGGTGCACCGGCACGTTCGGGATCCCCGGCTGGTAGGCCTCGGTCACCGAGTTGGACGCGTCGAGTTCGTTGCGGGTCGTGTCGTAGGTGATGGTGCCCGCGATGCCGCCGTTCTCGCCGGCCGCGTAGGGCTGGACGCCCCAGTCGAGGCGGCCGCCGAGGCCGATCACCGGCAGGACGTTCATGTCCACCGCGCCACCGAGCAGCGTCGTCGGCTGCGGCTGGTTGTCGGCCTGGTAGGTGACGCCAGTGTTCCGGAACCGGGTGTTGAAGGCCTCCAGCACGAGCCACTTGGTCAGCGGGTATCCCTCCTTGAGGGTGTAGTTGCCCTGGTCGTCGGTGCTGACGGTGTTGGTGGCCTGGTCCATCAGGGAGTTGTCGCGCTCCTTGAGGCCGATCGTGAACCTGGGCACGCCGGTCTCACCGGGATCGCGCTTGCCGTTGCCGTTGGCGTCGAGGAACACCGATCCGGTGAACGAGCTGAACCAGCCGACCAGCATCTTCGTCCCGACGTCGACCTTCTTGCCGCCGCTCACGGTGACGTTGAAGCTCCACAGGATGTACTCCTGCTCGTAGTCCCAGATGGTGAGCTGGTAGTCGCCGTCGGGCACGTTCTTGACGTCGAACTTGCCGTCGGCGCCCCACCGGCCCAGGTAGACCATCTGGTCGTTGCCGCCGAGATCGGACAGGGCGATCAGCGGCGCGCGGATCGGGCCGCTGACCTTCGCGCCGGCCATCCCGGTCTCGGGGACGACGGTGCCGCCCTGGCCGCCGATGTAGGCGAGCCCGCCGACGGCGGTGCCCGTGATCTCGCCGGTCGCCCTGCTCGCCGGTAGCGCGCGGGGAGCGACGAACCCGAAGTCCACGTACGGCACCTTCTCGCCGCCGACGGTCTGCTCGGTGTCGTAGCCGGTGTCGCCCTCCTGGACCCAGATGTCCCAGTCGTGGGCGCCTTCGAGCGTCGTCGTCTGGTACCACGAGGTGCCGGTGGGCGGGACAACCTGCGCCGCGTAGCGGTCCGGGCCGAGGTTGGGGATCACGATGTCGCCGCTGGCGTCGCTGAGGCACTTGCCGATCGAGTTCGGCGCGATCCGCGGCTTGCCGTTGTCGAACACGATCTGGCCGGCGGGGTGGGTCGCGTCCGGCGGGGTGTGCACGTACTGGGTGCACAGCCGGTTGCCGTAGTAGTCGACCGAGACCTCGCCGAGGACGTCCGCCAGGTGCGCGGTGAACCCGGCCAGGCCGCGCTCGGCGCCCACCTCGTAGGTCCCGTCGACCGGGATCGAGTCGTTGAAGACGCGGATCCGGACCGATCCGAGCGGGAGCGGGTAGGGCTGCATACTCACGGTCACGGGGCTGGTCTGGCCGCCGGTCACGGCGAAGTGCGCGCCGTCGATCTTGTACCCGTCCGCGGTCACCGAGATGAGGTACTTCCCGGCGGGCAGCCCGCCCAGTGCCTTGCCGGCGCCCAGGTCCGACTGGTCACCCTGCGCGACGATCGGCACGGCGCCTGGGGTGTACCGGATCGACGGCCACTGGCACGTGTCGGCGAAGTTGTGGGCGCTGCTCACGCCAGCCCGGGAGGGCAGGCAGTTCTGCAGCGCGTCGTGCGGGTTGCCGACGTCGTCGGCGGTGACCAGCCACTTGTAGCTCGTGACCTGGTCGCCCTTCTGGATCTCCGGTGGTGCACCGACAGTCCGCGCACTCTCCACCCGCAGCGTGACGCTGCCGGTGGAAGGTGCGGCGGCAGCGGGTGCGGCGATTACCAGCAGTGAGCTGGCGATCGGCAGCAGCCCGGTGGCCGCGACGGTCCACCATCGCCGGGGCAGGCGACGTAACATGCGGTTCCCCTCTCGGGTCTTCCGGTCCGGTCCGGTCGGGGCCGGCCTCTCGGTGACTGAGAGTGCGGTGTCTGGGGTGCAACGCCGAGATCCATGACGGCGCTGTCATCGGGGCGTCATCCGGGCGTGACTACGGCGGCCGGCCGTTCTCCCGGTCCGCCCGGTCCGCCCGCCGGAGCGCCGCCCACCCGCACCGGGTGCTCCCGGATCAGCCGTTCGGGCCGGAATGTGGCCGCGGGGCGGTCCGGGGGTATCCGCGCCGCCGTTCGCCGCTCCTGTCCTGGCGCGCAGCCGGCTGGTACGGCGCGCGCTGCCAGTGAAGCCCGGCGAGGGGATTGTCATGCGGACTCTGCGGATCGCCGTGCTGCTCGCGGTTCTCGCCGCCCCGGCGGGCGCGCTCGCCGCCGCCGATCCGGCGTCGGCGCACCTGGCCGGCGGCCAGCCGATCCCCGACGCGGCCTACTACCAGACCACGCTGACCAGCACCCAGCCCGCGGCCGCCGGGGTGCGGGCGCGCGTCGATCCGCGGGGGGAATGGATCGAGGTCGCCTCCTCGGCCGCCGAGCCAGTGCTGATCCTCGGCTACCTGCGCGAGCCCTACCTGCGGATCACCGCGGCGGGCACCGACGAGAACCAGCTCTCCCAGTCAGCGCTGATCAACAAGAGCCTGTTCGGGGATCCGGCGACGCCCGGCCAGTCCTCGGTGGCGCCGGCCTGGAAGCGGATCTCGGCGCAGCACACGGTCCGCTGGCACGACCACCGGATCCACTGGATGGGCGGCGCGCAGCCTCCCGCCGTGGCCGCCGACCCGGTGCACGCCCACCTGATCGGCGACTGGACGGTCCACCTGCTCGCCGGTACCACCCCGATCACGGTGACCGGCTCACTGCGCTGGATCGGCAAGCCCGCCGCCTCGTCCGGCCTGACCGTGCGGGCAGTCGTCGTCACCAACGTGGTGCTCGCCGTCCTGATGGCCGCCGTGGTCGTGGGCCTGCGCCTGCGCCGCCGGACCCGCATCCCGCAGCCGGCCCGCACCCCCGAGCCCACCCCCGCCGCCTGACCAACCCTCCCGGCTGACCAACCCTGCCGCGCACGTGTGTGCCGTTGCGCCGGTCAGGGCCGGTCTAGCGGCACACGCTTCGGTAGACGGCGGGTCAGGGTGCGCAGGGGGTTGGGGCGGCGGGGGCGGGCGGGTGCCCGGCGCAGGAGGCCGCGGGCCACGAGTTCGGCGGTCGCCGCGACCGCGATCGCCTCGGCGGCGAGCAGGCCGACGAGCACGAGGACCTGGGTCGCCCCGGCGGCGAGCGGGCTGGCCCCGCCGAGCAGGACCCCGACGTAGGCGCCGGGCAGGGTCACCAGCCCGACGGTCCGGGTCTGGTCGAGCGCCGGGATCAGCGCCTGGGCCGCCGCGGGCTGGATCACCAGCATCGCCGCATCCCGGGGCAGGAATCCCAGGGCGAGGGCGGCCTCGTACTCGCCCCAGCGCTGCGCCAGTTCGTCGGTCGCCCGCCGCCCGGCCAGCGAGGTGGCGGTCATCGCGCCGCCGATCAGGATCCCGGCCATCGGCACGATCGCGATCCCGCGCGGCGGTACGAGCCCCCCGGCGATCAGCCCGGCGATGATCGGGACCGCTCCCGCGGCGATCGGCGCGGCGGCCCACCAGCCGCGTCGCCCGGTGATGCGCCGCCCGGAGGTCAGCGCGGCGATTGCCAGCATCACCAGCACGAACGTGGCCGCGAGGGGCAGTGAGGCGACGACCGCGGCGATGACGAGCGACACCGCCGCGAGCTGGAGGATCGCCCGCACCGACGCGACCACGATCTGGCGCGAGTAGCCGAGCCCGGTCGCGGCGGCGGTGCCCGCGGCGACGAGGGTCAGGACGGCCAGCGCGATCCCCAGCCGGGGGCCGAGCACGAGGGTGGCTGATCCCACGGGCGTCTCCTCACTTCTCCGCCGTCCGGCCGCATCCAGTACCCCGCAGTTGATCCGGCCGCCGACCTGGTGTTAGGTAAGGCTAAGCTGAAGGAGGAGCTTGTGAGCACTGTCCAGGTTTTCGTACTCGGACTCATCGCCGGGGCGACGATACTGCTCGGCCTGCCGGTCGGGCGGCTCCGGCGTCCCGCGCCCGCGTTGCGCCAGCTGCTCAACGCGGCGGCGGCGGGCGTGCTGGTGTTCCTGCTGTGGGACGTCCTGTCGGCGGCGTTCGAGCCGCTGGACGCCGCGGTCGTCGACCTGCACGGCGGCAAGGGTGGCGCGGGGCCGGTGTTCGGCTACGGGCTGCTGTTCCTCGGCGGCCTCACCGTCGGCCTCATGGGCCTGGTCTATTACGAGTCGTGGATGCGCCGCCGCGCCGCCGCACCGGAGCCGAAGTTCGGGCCGGGCGCGATGGCCAGCGGCGAGCTCGCGGCCGAGCGGACCGCGCTGCGGCTGACCCCCGCCCGCCGGCTCGCGCTGCTCATCGCCATCGGGATCGGCCTGCACAACTTCGCCGAGGGACTGGCGATCGGCGGCGCCGCCGCGGCCGGGGACATCGCCATGGCAACCCTGCTGGTGATCGGGTTCTCGCTGCACAACGCCACCGAGGGCTTCGGGATCACGGCGCCGCTGGCGGGCGAGGCCGAGAGGCCGAGCTGGGGCCTGCTCCTGGGCCTCGGCGTGATCGGCGGCGGCCCGACGTTCCTCGGCACGGTGATCGGGCACTCGGTGACGAACCAGGCGGTCAGCGTCGCGTTCCTCACCCTCGCCGCCGGGTCGATCCTCTACGTGGTCCTGCAGCTCGCCGGGATCGGCCTCAAGGGCCGCCGGGACCTGCTCGGCTGGGGCCTCGTCGCGGGCATGGCCGCCGGGTTCCTCACCGACCTCATCATCTCGGCCGCGGGGGTCTGAGCCGCGCGACAGGGCGGCCCGCCCCCGGCGGGCCGCCCCTATCGGTATCGCTCGCCGTCGGTCAGCTCCGCACGCAGGTGCTGCCGTCCGCGCCCGCCGGGAGCGGGGTGAAGCCGTACCGGGTGAGCAGCGCGGTGACCGCGGCGCTGCCCGAGCACAGGAACCCGGGGCCGGCGGCGCCGGATCCGACGACCCGCAGCGCCTGGCCGTAGCTGGGCAGGCGGGTGTCCAGCACGTTGTAGACGGTCCGGGAGCCGGGGAACGTGGCGATCACCGCGGCGTTGGGCGCGTAGTGGCCGTCGGCGTCCGGTCCGGTGACCGGGCTGGCGCCGTCGATCGCGCCGATCCGGATCCCGTCGCGCAGGTCGGCGACCACGCCGTTGGCCTGGGCGATCCACTGCGCGGCCGAGTACGGCAGGATCGCCGTCGCGCGGTCGGCGGCGGGCACCGCGGATCCGTCGTTCTCGGCCGCGATCCGGACCTCGCCGCAGGACGCCGAGGGCTCCGCACCGAGGACCGTGCCGGTGAAGAACGACCGGGTTCCGGATCCGGCGGGCGGCAGGTAGCGGACGATCGGCGCGTCCTGGCCGCCGACCTGCGACCAGTTGGTGAGCGAGCAGGCGTAGATCCCCCGGAGCTGGGCCAGCGTGAGGCCGTCCGGGGCCGCGCCGGGGTAGGCCGCGACACTCACGGCGTCCTTGGCGAAGCCGTAGTACTCAAACTCCGCGGGGTCACTCGCGCCCCGGCCCGACGAGGAGCGGGCGATGTCGATGCACGCGGTCGCGCGGTTCGCCGGATCCGCGAGCGCGGTCTTGCCCTGGCCCGACCCCGACGGCGCGGGGTAGCTGGACGGCGGGTTCTCCTGCCCGGCGGGGACGTAACTGCGCGCGGCGCAGGTGGCGTCGCCCGGCACGGTGAGCCCGGCGGGCCGGACGGGGATGTTGACGGTCACGTCGCCGTCCGGGTTGGCGGCCGCGTCGGTCCGGTAGGCGCCGAGGATCGCGCCCATGACGTCCTGCGTCGTGTCGGATCCGGCCGCGGCGAGCACCTGGACCTGCCCGTCACCGCCAGGAAGCCCGCCTGCCGGTGCGGCGAACGCGGATCCGGCGGGAACGGTGATCGCGGCGGCGGCCGCAGCGGCGACCACCAGCCCTAACATGCCTCGGTACATGGAAACTGCCTTTCTCCGGAGAGCGCCCCGAAATGGGACAGGTCCCATCTATCCGGTCAAAGATGACGAACGCCGCTGCGTTTCCTGAACCCCGAGCGGCCGGGAAGGCAACGGGCGCCGCCGCACCGGATCCGCGAGTGGGTGTCCGGAATGTTCACCTGACCGGCTGCCAGCGGGCGCCTGCAGGCAAGAGGATGGTGATCGGCGGTCGCGAAGGTGATCGGCGTCCGCAAGCCGTCCGCAAGTCCCGCCCGGAAGGAACCGGCCCATGCGCATCCGTACGCTCGCCGCTCTCGCAGCACTCGCTGGCGTGAGTCTCCTGACCGTTCCCGCCCACGCGGCGTCCGCCGCGGCACTTCCCAGCTACGACCACATCGTCGTGGTGGTCGAGGAGAACCACGCCAACACCCAGATCATCGGCAACGCCAGCGCCCCGTACATCACGTCGCTGGCGAACGGGGGCGCGAACTTCACCCAGTCGGTCGCGGTGACCCACCCGAGCGAGCCGAACTACCTCGCGCTGTTCTCCGGATCCACCCAGGGCCTCACCGACGACTCGTGCCCGCACACCTACTCCGGGGAGAACCTGGGCCACCAGGTCACCGCCTCGGGCCGCACCTTCGCGGGCTACTCCGAGAGCATGCCCTCGGACGGGTACACCGGCTGCACCTCGGGCAGCTACGCCCGCAAGCACAACCCGTGGGTGAACTTCACGAACGTGGCCGCCTCGGCGAACCTGCGGTTCTCGCAGTTCCCCACCGACTACACGACCCTGCCCGCCGTCTCCTTCGTCGTCCCGAACCTGTGCAACGACATGCACGACTGCAGCGTCAAGACCGGCGACACGTGGCTCAAGAACAACCTCGACAGCTACGTGACCTGGGCGAAGACCCACAACAGCCTGCTGGTCCTGACCTTCGACGAGGACAACGGCGTGTCCGGCAACCGGATCCCCACCGTGTTCTCCGGCGCGCACGTGGCCACCGGCGCCTACTCCGAGACCGTCACCCACTACCGCGTGCTGCGCACCCTGGAGTCGCTCGGCGGGCTCGCCTGCACCGGCAGTTCGTGCGGCACAACGGCGATCACCGACGTCTGGAACTGACCGCCGCCCGCGACCTGATCGCCCGGCCGGGACGCCCCGTGACGGCGTCCCGGCCCGCGCGCGGGGAGACCGGCTGCCAGGGGAGCAGGTGCCAGGGGAGCAGGAGCGGTGTCGCCAGCAGGAGCACACCGGCGGCCGCGATCGCGATCCGCAGGCTGGTGATGCTCGCCAGCAGACCCCACAGCGCGGTCAGCGCGGCCACCGTGGCCTTACTGGTGACCGACCACGCGGACAGCGTGCGGGCGATCCAGTCCACCGGGATCTGGCGCAGCCGGTAGGTGGCGAACACCGGGTTGAACACACCCATGCACGTGACCAGCCCGAACTGGACGGCGATCACGAGTACCAGCCCGCCGGTGCCCGGGCGGACGAACGCCAGCCCGGCCGGCCAGCATGCCCGCAGCGCCCCGGCGGTGAGCATGACCCGGCGCTCGCCGAACCGGGTGACCAGCGGGCGCGCCAGCCGCGCCCCGGCGAGCCCCCCGGCACAGGGCGCGGCGAACGCGAGCCCGTACTGCCAGGGCGCGAACCCCAGGCGGCCCAGCATGAGGACCGCGATCAGTGGCGAGGTCGCCAGGATCAGGCCGTTCACCAGCACCGTGTTCGCGAACAGCGGCCGCAGCGCCGGGTCGGCGAGGATGTGCCGCCACCCGCCGAGCAGCCCGCCGAGCCGTCCCCGGGGTGCGTCAGCACGTGCGGGCCGCGGCTCCGTCCCGCCGATCGCGAGGATCCCGGCCGCCGACAGCAGGTAGCTGAGCGCGTCGGCCACCACGGTCACCACCGGGCCGAGCAGCCCGATCGCGGCTCCGCCGAGCGGAGGCCCGAGGGCCGTGGCGGTCCATGTCGTGGACTCGAACCGGCCGTTCGCGACGAGCAGTCCCGCCGGGGGCACGAGCGATTTGAGGAACGCGCCGCTGGCCGCGGTGAAGGTGATGCCGGCCGCGGCGACGGCGACCGACACCACGACGAGCTGAGCGAACGTGAGCCGGCCGAGCGCGAACGCGGCCGGGACACTCAGGACCGCGCCGAACCGGACCAGGTCCATCGCGATCATCACCGGCCGCTTGCGCCGGAACTCCACCCACGGGCCGAGCGGCACCGCGACCGCCGCCCCCACCGCGAGCCCCGCGGCGGCCAGGAGGGACACCGCGGCCGGACCGGCGTGGAGCACCAGGATCGCGATCAGCGGGAACGCGTCGAACGCCACCCAGGTGCCGGCCGTGCTGACGGCGTAGGCCGCCCACAGCCACCCGAACTGCCGCCCGAGCGACCGCCCACCGGCCATGTGTCGATACCCCCGCTTTCCGGCCGGACAATGCGCGTCAGCAGATCACACTCAGTCCTCGCCGCGGAGCCTCCGGATATAGGCGCTCCGCCCGGCGAGGTACGGCTCGACGTCCGTGACCCGTTCGAGCCGAAGCGCCGGGGGATCGAGGTTGCGCCCCTCCAGTACCAGCTCGCCGGTCATCCGGAGCGTGTGGGCGATCCTGGCCGGGTCCCCGGAGGTCGTCACGACCTGCAGCGATGACTCGTTTGGCGTGCCGTGGCTCAGCCCAGCGGACTCGAGCTCGCCGTCGCTCCACTGCCAGCCGCCGGTCATGAGCGGGCCGTCCCACCCGGCGATCCCGTAGAGCGGCAGCAGGTGCGCGGCCACCCGGACCCGCTCGTCGCCGGCGGCGCGGCGGCGCCAGAAGTCCTCCGGTGACAGCTTCCCGGCGAACCTCATCGCGCCAGTGTTCCGGCCCCGCCGGGCAGCGGCAAGGCACTGGCGTGTCGGGTGATCGGCCGGCACGCCGGCCGGCCCACCGAGCGGGGACGGGCCGCGGATCCGATGTGGGTGCGCCGCGCTCTCGCGGATCCTGAAACAGCCGGTGCACGCCACCGCGGACCGGCACCGACCCGCCAGGAGGCACCGCCATGACCCGCATCTCCCGCAGGACCCTCGCGCTCGGCGCGGCGGCCGTCGCGGCCGTCGCGGGCGGCGCGATCGCGGTCACGCTGTCGACCGGCCCAGCCACACCGGCCGCGGCCCTGCCCGCCCCGGCGATCGGCACCCGCCCCCCGCTGACGACGACGGTCGGCTGGGCCACGTTCAGCTTCCGGGACCACAAGCCCGCGGCGGCCTACCAGTGCGCGCTCGACGGCAGGTCCCCGCACCGCTGCGCGAACCCGGTGACGTTCCGCAACCTCGGGGCGGGCACCCACCTCGTGGTCGTGCAGCCGCTGGGCGCGGACGGGCGGGTAGGCGCGGCAGCGTCCTACCGGTGGCACGTCGCCAAGACGGTCAAGGGCTTCGCCATCACCGGCCACCTGACGCAGCAGTTGCGCCCTGGCGGCACCGCGCGTCTGGACCTGGCGATCAGCAACCCCTACCCGTACGCGATCGCCGTGAGTGCCCTGCACGTGACCCCCAAGAACGGCACGGCGGCGGCCAGCACGGCGAGGGGCCGGTGCGACGCGGCGAAGGCGATCCGGGTCACCCAGTACGCGGGGGCGGCGCTGACGATCCAGCCGAACGAGACGATCACGCTCGCGAGCCGGCATGTCGACGCGGCGGGGTGGCCGCAGTTGCTGGCCGCCGACGATCCGGGGTGTGCGGCGGCCAGCGTCTCGTTCGCCTACAGCGGCAGGGCAAAGCGGGCCTGACCGAGTACTGGTGCTCATGCCGGCGGCGGCCGGCTCCGCCACGATCACCCGCATGACCACTGACAGCCAGAGCCTCTGGCGTTTCCTGTTCGGCAACTGGGCCGCCCGGATCTACCTCGCCGCGGTCGCCGCCGCCACCGGCTACCTGGTGTGGGCGCTCGCGACGACCGAGGGTCCCGGCGGATCGTTCGCCGGGATCTCCCTGCTCCTGCTGACCAGCCCGTGCTCGTGGGCGCTCGCGTTCCTGATGACCGGCGACGGCCCGAGCTGGACGAACGCCGCCGTCTACTTCGGAGGCAGCGCGGTCTGCGCGCTCGTCAACACGGCCCTGATCAGCGGCGCGTACCGGTGGATCACCCGCGGCTCGCCGTGGCCCACCCGGGCACCGGGCTGACGGCTCAGGCGGCCGTCACGTCGAGGTAGCAGAGCTGTTGCTGGACGATCCGGGGGCGTTGGCGATCGTGAGGCGCGCGTCGGTGACGCTCACCCGGACCGTCCCCCGGCCCACGGGGCGGCGGCGGCCGG
Organism: Actinomycetes bacterium; assembly: GCA_025963185.1. GTDB lineage: Bacteria > Actinomycetota > Actinomycetes > Mycobacteriales > Cryptosporangiaceae > RYN-140. The sequence continues at coordinate 8,178 of JAOPVE010000407.1, read as the reverse complement.
GGCGGCGGCCACGGCGAGGGTGCCCTAGTCGGCGGTCGCGTGGAACACCGGGACCAGCACGAACGCGTGCAGTTTCCCGTTGTGCAGCCCGGCGCCGGCGATCTCGCCGCGGTCGCTGATCCCGTTGGCCTGCTGGAGGGTCCAGCCGGATCCGGCCGGGATCAGCGAGTCCAGCGCGGTGGCCGATCCGGCCCGCCAGAGCCACGCGCGCGGGGCCACGCACGGGCTGCACAGCGGATCCGCGGTGCCCACGACCTGGCCGGCGGCGTTCACGGCGTTCGCCTGGTTGTACCGGATCCCGTCGATCGTGCCGAGGTCGGTGATCGCCCTACCCCGCCACAGGGCCGCGTGCAGGGATCCGTCCACCGTGCTTGCGGATCCGGCGACGAGGCCGGAGACGCTGATCGCGCGCGCCGAGGCCGATCCGCCCGCGAGGCCGGGCAGCGAGGTCACTGCGCCGTTCTGCCAGATGTAGGCGGGGGATCCGACGATCTGGCCGCGCGCGTTGATCCCCGCGGCCGCGCCCAGGCTCCCCTTGGCCAGCAGATGGGGCCGTCCGGCGGTGTCGTAGAGCATCGCCACGGGCTCGCCCTCGGAGCTGGCCGGGCGCTGGCCGCCGGCGACCCGCCCCGCCGGATCGATCGCGTTGCCCGACCCCAGCTGGTTGGTGATCGGGCCGCCCAGGTCCTGGATCGCGCCCGACGCGCTCCACCGCACCGGGTAGCCGTAGCCGCCGCTGCTGCGATCCGAGAGCCCGGCGACCTGCCCGGCGTCGTTGACCGCGTTCGCGTGGCTGTACCCGCCGCCGGGGAGGGTGCCGAGGTCGGTCATGGATCCGGCGGACCAGCGGAACGCGTGCTCGGCGCCCTGCGGGGTGACGCTGTAGCCCACGACCTGGCCCGAGTTGCTGATCGCGGTCGCGGCGCTGCGGTCCCCGCCGAGGGTGCCTAAGTCGGTGATCGTGTACCGGGGCGCACTCGCCGCTCCGGCGGGGACGGCGGCGGCCGGCCCGGTGAGGGCGGGTGTGAGCGGGGCGAGGAGCGACAGTGCCGCGATCGTGAGGATCCGGGTGCGCATAGCGGGGGTGCCTTCCGGGGCGAGGTGGGCGAGGTGGGCGAGGGGGCGAGCCGGGCGACGGCGTGGCCTGGCCGGGCGACATACTGGCACGCCCCGGCCCGCCGCGGACCACATCCCGCGAACTGCGGTAACCCCGGCCGGTCCGGACCGGCCGGAGTGAGAGCGCCCGCCAACAGGGCCATGCGGGCTCTGGCGGCACCAGAACCACTGGCTCGCGATCAGCGGGCTGCGTATATCCGAAAGCCCGACGTGCAACACCGGCGCGCCAGAGAACCGGCGCCGTCCCCACGCGGCCCGGGCACTCGCCTCGCTCCGCCCGGCCTATTGGCGGGCACTCTTACCGCAGTTCGGTGGTTGGGGTGCCCCCCGTAGAGTTCGCGGGATGGTGATCGGGCTGCTCGGGGCGCTCGCGGCGGCCGTGTGTTACGGATCCGGGTCGGTGCTCCAGTCCGTGGGCAGCCGCCGGATCGCCGGGCAGGCCGACCTCGATCCGCGGCTGCTGATCCGCCTCGCCGGGCAGCTCCCGTACCTGGCCGGGCTGGCGCTGGACCTCCTCGGGTTCGCGGCCTCGATCGTGGCCCTGCGCACGCTCCCGCTGTTCCTGGTCCAGTCCGCCGTGGCCGCGAGTGTGGGCGTGACCGCGGTGCTCGCAGCGCGGTTCCTCGGTGCCCGGCTGCGGCCGGTCCAGCTCGCCGCCCTGACCGGGCTGGGGGCCGGGCTCGTGCTGCTCGCGCTCAGCGCCCGGCCCGAGAGCGCCGCGAAGGTCCCACTGGCCGGCCAGTGGATCGTGCTCGCCGGCGCGCTGGCCGTGCTGGCCCTCGGGCTCGGATCCGCACGGGTGGCCGGGCCGTGGGGCGCCGCGGGACTGGCGGCGGCCGCGGGCCTGGCGTTCGGCGGAGTCGGGATCTCGGCAAGGATCCTGGACCTCCCGAGCCCGTGGTGGCGGATCGTCACCGAGCCCCCGGCGTACGCGCTCGCCGCCTACGGGATCCTCGGCACCCTGCTGTTCGCGACGGCCCTCCAGCGCGGATCGGTCACGACGCTGAGCGCGGTGCTGTTCGCCGCCGAAACGGTGGCCCCCGCGGCGGCCGGCCTGCTGTGGCTCGGTGACTCGGCACGGCCGGGCTACGGGTGGGCGGCGGCGGCCGGCTTCGTCCTCACCGTGGGCTGCGCGATCGAGCTGGCCCGCCACGACACCGCGCACGCCCCGCCCGCCGGAGCCCCGCGCGACCACGCGGCCCGCGCGTGAGCGGCGATTCCGCCGGAAAACCGGCGCGGATCGGCCACGATGGACCGGTGGCGGAACAGACAGACCCCCTGGGCGCCGAGACCGGCACCGAGACCGGCACCGAGGCTGGCAGCGAGCACCCGGCCTGGCGGCGGCGCACCAGCGGGGAGGAGCGCTGGCCGGCCAGCCTGGCGATCCTCGTCATGATCTTCTTGCAGCTCGTGCTGCCCGAGCGGCTGTCGATGACGGGGCGGTGGGTGCTGCCGGGGGTCGAGGTGGCGATCCTCGCGGTGCTGCTCGTCGCCAACCCGCGCAAGGTCGAGCGCGACTCGGTGCCGCTGCGCCTGCTCGGGCTGCTGCTCGCGGCCGTGGTGAGCCTGGCGAACGCCTGGTCGGTGATCGCGCTCGTCGCGGCGCTGACGGACGGGATCTCCGGGTTCGACGCCCGGTCGCTGCTCATCACCGGCGGCAACATCTGGCTGACGAACGTCCTGGTGTTCGCGGTCTGGTACTGGGAACTGGACCGGGGCGGCCCGGCCTCGCGCGCGAACGGCCTCGATCCGGACCCGGACTTCCTGTTCCCGCAGATGACGGCCACCGAGATCGGGCCGAAGGACTGGGAGCCCCGGTTCGCCGACTACTTCTACGTCTCGTTCACCAACGCCACGGCGTTCAGCCCGACCGACACGATGCCGCTCTCACGCTGGGCCAAGATGGCGATGCTGCTGCAGGCCGCGGTGTCGCTCGCGACGGCCGCGCTGGTCATCGCACGGGCGGTGAACATCTTCCACTGATGACCTGGGCCTCGGTCGCCTCGATCTGGGTGGCCTGCTCGGCGGTGATCACGTCGCAGATCCAGTCCCAGTGCAGGGCGACCCGGTCGCCCGGGGCGAGGCCGGACAGCAGCGACCGGCCACCGGCGGACCAGCGGGCGGTCTCCACCCGCGGATCTCCGGGGCTGGCCACGGTGCCGTCCCAGGTCAGCGGCCGGGACCGGACCTGCGCGGTCTCGCCGCCGGCCGACAGGACCGTGCCCGTGCGGATCCGGCACTGATCGAGCACCGACAGCGCCACCGGGTGCCCGCCCGCCTCCAGCAGAGTGGCCCACGGGTAGACCTCGAACACCTGGAAGGCGTGGTGCGGGATCGCGCGGTCGCCCGCCTCCCGCCACGTCCCGCCGGACTGGCCGCGGAACCGGTCGAGCAGCCGATCGGTCAGGGCGCGCGGATCGGACGCGGCGAGCAGGTCGCTGCCGATCCAGTACGCCTCGACCACGGCCTCGTCCAGCGGATCGGCGATCCCGGCCGCCTCGGCGAGGAACTCCAGGTAGCTCCACGCGCCCTCGAACTGCCGGGCGCGCGCGGCGATGTCCGCGGCCGCGCCCGGCACGAGCAGCGCGTCGGCGCCCTCGGGGCCGCAGTAGCCCAGCGCGTTCGGCGGGTAGGCGTACCGCGCGAACAGCAGCGCTCCCGCGGCGCTCACGGCGGGCCAGTGCTCACGTCAGCGGGCCAGTGCTCACGTCAGCAGATCCGGGGCAGCTGCTCGCCGATCGGCATGCTCACCACGCGGGTCCCGCCCAGGGCCGTCCGCGCGACGACCGTGCCGGGGTGCTCGGGGACGCAGCGGCCGATCCGCTTCGATCCGGCCCCGTGCGGGTGGGCGCGCATGGCTTCCAGTACCTGGTCGGCGGTGTCCTCGGGCACGAACGCGATCAGCTTGCCCTCGTTCGCGACCTGCAGCGGATCGAGGCCGAGCAGGCTGCACGCGTCCCGCACCTCGGCCGGGATCGGCAGCGCCCGCTCGACCAGCTCGACCCCGACCATGGCGGCGCGCGCGATCTCGTTGAGCGAGGCGGCGACCCCGCCCCGGGTCGGATCGCGCAGCACGTGGATGTCGGCGTCGGTGGCGATCATGTCCGCGACGAGCCCGTGCAGGGCCGCGGTGTCGCTGGCGATCGTGGTGCCGAACTCCAGCCCCTCGCGGCAGCTCATCACGGCCACCCCGTGCACGCCGATGTCGCCGCTGATCAGGATGGCGTCGCCCGGGGCCGCCCGGGTGGGGCCGATGACGACCCCGTCCGGGACGATCCCCACCCCGGCGGTGTTCACGTAGACGCCGTCGCCGCTGGCGCTGTCGACGACCTTGGTGTCGCCGGTGACGAGCTGGACCCCGGCGGCCGAGGCGGCGGTGCCCATCGCCCGCGCGATCCGGCGGATGTCGGCCAGCGCCGTGCCCTCCTGCAGGATGAACGCCGTCGACAGGTACAGCGGGGTCGCGCCCGACATGGCCAGGTCGTTGACGGTGCCGTTGACCGCGAGGTCGCCGATGGATCCGCCGGGGAAGAACATCGGCTTGACCACATAGGAGTCGGTGGAGAACGCCAGCCGCGCGCCGCCCGCGGTGATCACCGCGGAGTCGGCCAGGCCCGGGGCAGCCGCGTCGCCGAACGCCGGCAGGAACAGGTGCTCGACCAGTTCCCCGGACATCGCCCCGCCGCCGCCGTGCCCCATCACCACGAACGGCGTGTCCCGCAGCGGGACCGGGCAGGTCCACGCCTCGAAGTCCAGCTCGGCGGTCATCCGCGGCCCTCGCTTCGCTCTAGCCGGCCTGACCCGGTCGCACTGTGCTTGTTGGTTCGCTCGCTCCGCTCGCTCACGACGACACCAGGTCCAGCCGCCGGTAGGCGTGGTAGGCCGCGCAGGCGCCCTCGGAGGACACCATGGTCGCCCCGAGCGGGTTACGCGGCGTGCACTGCTTGCCGAAGGCCGCGCACTCGTTGGGCTTGATCAGGCCCTGCAGGACCTCGCCGGACCGGCAGATCGCCGACTCCTCGGTGCGGATCCCGGCCACGTCGAACCGGCGCTCGGCGTCGAAGGCCGCGTACCGCTCGGACAGCCGCCAGCCGCTCTTCGGGATCATCCCGATGCCCCGCCAGGTGCGGTCGGTGACCTCGAAGACGTCCTGGAGCATCGCGATCGCGGCCGGGTTGCCCTCGGCGCGGACGGCCCGCGGGTAGGCGTTGGCGAGCTCGTGCTGCCCGGATTCGAGCTGGATGATCGTCTGCCGGATGCCTTCGAGGATGTCCAGCGGCTCGAATCCGGTCACGACGATCGGCACTTGGTACTTCTCGGCGAGCGGCGGGTACTCCGCGGTGCCCATGACGCTGCACACGTGCCCGGCGGCGAGGAACGCCTGGACCCGGCAGCGCGGCGACTCCATGATCGCGGCCATCGCCGGGGGGACGAGCACGTGCGAGACCAGCAGCGAGAAGTTCGGCACGCCGAGCCGTTTGGCCTGGTAGACCGTCATGGCGTTGGCCGGGGCGGTGGTCTCGAAGCCGATCCCGAAGAAGACGACCTGCTTGTCGGGGTTCTCGCGGGCGATCGCGAGCGCGTCGAGCGGGGAGTAGACCACCCGCACGTCCGCGCCGGCGCTCTTGATGACGAACAGATCCTGGCTGCTGCCGGGCACCCGGAGCATGTCGCCGAAGGAGCAGAAGATCACGCCCGGCTCGGCGGCGATCGCCAGGGCCTTGTCGATGATCTCCAGCGGCGTCACGCAGACCGGGCAGCCCGGGCCGTGGATCATCTCCACGCCCTCGGGCAGCAACTGGTCGATGCCGTGCCGGATGATCGAGTGCGTCTGCCCGCCGCAGACCTCCATCATCGCCCACGGGCGCGTCGTGGCCGCATGGATCGCCTCGACCAGGTGGCCGGCCAGGTCGGGGTCGCTGAACTCGTCCAGATACTTCATGATTCTGCCCCTGCCTGCTTCGCTGCGCGGCTGAAACCGTCGCCGAACTCCTCCTCGAGGATCCCGAGGCGCTCGAAGTTCGCGAGGGTGTCCTGCGCCGACTTCTCGTCCAGGCGCTGGATGGCGAACCCGACGTGCACGACAACGTAGTCGCCGATCGCGGCGTCGGGTACATATTGGAGGCACACGCCCTTATGGACGCCGCCGAAGTCGACGTCGGCCATGACGGTCCCGTCGGCCTCGGCGATGCTCAGGATGCGTCCCGGAACGGCTAGGCACATGCGCGCTCTCCTCTTCTCCTTCTCACGTCAGCCCGCCGCACCGGCGACGAGCTGGCCCAGGGCGATGCCGGCGTCGCTCGGCGGCAGCAGCCGCGGGCGCAGCACGGTGAAGCCGCGCTCGCCGAGTTCGCGCTGAGCCGCGGCGATCAGCAGCGCGTTCTGGAAGACCCCGCCGCCGAGCGCGACGACGTCCAGGCCGGTCTCGTCGCGGCAGCGCTCGGCGAGTGCGGTGATCAGGTCCGTCACGGCCGCGTGGAACCGGGCCGCGATCTGGGCCGCGGGCACCCCGGACCGCACGTCCGCGGCCACGGACCGGATCACCGGACCCGGATCGGCGACGAGCGGCCCGCCGCCCGCTGTCAGAGCGAACTCGTAGGCACCGTCCGCCGACACCGACCGGGCCAGGCCCTCCAGCTCGATCGCGGCCTCGGCCTCGTAGTCCACGGCGTGCCGGACCCCGGCCAGGGAGGCGACGGCGTCGAAGAGCCGTCCCATGCTGGAGGTGGGCACGGTGCCGAACCCGGTGCCGAGCTGGTGGGCGAGCACCTCGCGCTCGACGGGCGGGCAGGCGAGCACCGGCGGCAGGTCGTCCTGCCAGGCCAGCCCGGCCTCGCGCAGGTGTGCCAGGGCCATCCGGTAGGGCCGCAGGACGCTCGCGTCGCCCCCGGCCAGCGGCGCGTACTTCAGGTGCCCGGCCCGCCGGAACGACTTGTACGAGGCGACGAGCACCTCGCCGCCCCAGACCGCGCCGTCGGTGCCGTAGCCGGTGCCGTCGAACGCGATCCCGATGACCTGCTCGTCCGGACCGAGGCCGTGCTCGGCCATCACCGAGGCGACGTGCGCGTGGTGGTGCTGGACCAGCCGCAGCGGCCGCGTGCCCGCCTGCTCCCGGGCCCACCCGGTGGACCGGTAGCCCGGGTGGGCGTCGGCGATCACCAGCTCGGGCCGGACCCCGGTCAGCGCCTCCAGGTGCGCCTCGGTGCGGGTCAGCGCGGTCAGGGTCGACAGATCGTCCAGGTCGCCGATGTGCTGGCTGACCCACGCGTACCGGCCGGACGCCAGGGCGCAGGTGCTCTTGAGGTCCGCCCCGGCCGCGAGGGTGGGACCGATCTCGAACGGCAGCGCGATCGGTGTCGGCGCGTACCCGCGGGAGCGCCGGATCGGCAGCTCGGACCCGCCCGCGTGCCTGCTCACCGAGTCGTCGCACGGGATCCCGATCTCGCGGTCGTGCGCCAGCCACGCGTCGGCGAGCCCGGCCAGCCGGTCCAGCGCCTCGGTGTCGTCCGTCACGATGGGCTCGCCCGAGATGTTGCCGGAGGTCATCACCAGCACGTCCGGCCCGTCCGGATCGCCGTCGAGGCCGAACAGCAGCACGTGCAGCGGGGTGTACGGGAGCATGACTCCGAGGTCGGGGTTGCCCGGGGCCACCTCGTGAGCGACACCGCTGCTGGGCCGCCGGGGCGCGAGCACGATCGGGCGCCGGGATCCGGTGAGCAGCGTTTCCTCGCCACCGGTCAGCGTCACGAGTTCGCGGGCCACCTCGGCGCTCGCGGCCATGAGCGCGAACGGCTTGCCCCCGCGCTGCTTGCGGCGGCGCAGCTCACCCACGGCCCCGGCGTTGCGGGCGTCGCAGGCCAGGTGGTAGCCGCCGAGTCCCTTGACGGCCAGGATCACGCCGTCGGCGAGCAGGTCACGCGCTCCTCGTACGGCCGCGTCGGCGGTCTCGTGCAGGGCCGGGGCGACCAGCTCGAGGGTCGGTCCGCAGTCGGGGCAGGCGATCGGCTGGGCATGGAACCGGCGGTCGGCCGGGTCGTCGTACTCCCGGCGGCAGGCGGCGCA
>JAOPVE010000390.1 GCA_025963185.1 Actinomycetes bacterium | reverse complement strand
AGCCAACCCGTCGCGAAGTGCGGTACTTGTGGCCGGTCCTGACCGGTAGGGGTTACCGCACTTCCGGTGGTGGGGTGGGGCTGGGTCTGCCGCTAGGCGCCGGCCCGTGGAGAAGTGCGGTAATTGCAACCGCCCCTGACCGGCGGTGATTACCGCACTTCCGGAAGGGATGTGGCGCTCGGGCCCGCTGGGCGGGCCCTGGGCGAAGTGCGGTACTTGTGGCCGGTCCTGACCGGTAGGGGTTACCGCAGTTCGGAAGTGGATGGCGGTTGAGGTCGGCTGGGGGAGTGCGGTGGGGGTTAGCGCGGTGGTGAGGAAGGTGTCGATTGCCTGGGCTACCTCGGTGAGGATCGAGGTGTAGGCGGCGATTGGGCCGTCGGGTTCGAGGCCGTGGTCCGCGCCGGGGATCGACAGCACCTGCTTGCCGGTCGAGGTGGCGAGGTCGTCGGACCAGACGCGATCCCTGGTGCCCCCGATGAGCAGCGCCGGAGCCGGGCTCGCGGCGATCGCGGCGACGATCGAGGGCTCGGTGAGCACCGGGGTCAGCCAGATCGCCGGCAGCGAGCGCTCGGCGATCAGCGCGGCCGAGTACGAACCGAGGGACTTCGCGACGACGAACGGCGATCCGCGGGAATGGGTTTCTGCGCGGGCGAGCGCTGCCTCGGTGTGGGCCCGCACGAACGGCTCGTGGCTGGCGTCGGGAAGGCCGTCGGGGACGGTCCAGGTGACGTGCTCGGTGGCCCAGCCGCGGGCGGCGAAGCAGAAGGCCGCGAGGTCGAACAGGGTGCCGTCGGTGCCGTAGTCGCGTCCGGGGACGAGGATTCCGCAGGTCACCGCGCCCGTCGCAGGCCGGTCGCGAGGAAGATGCCGGCCGTGATGGGTCCGGCGACGACCATCGCGAGACCGAGCGCAATCCCTTGCCACGGTGCGCCACCCAGGTAAGCGAAACCGAAGGCACACACCAGCCCGGCGAGCGGGACAGCGAAGAACAGCGCCCAGGCGGCGCGGCGTTCGCGGGGAGTCCAGAACCGCGAGACGTGCATGAGAACCAGTCCGAGGATCGGCCCGGCGAACGTCGCCGTGCCGACGGTGAGCGCGACGATCGTGCCGTACTCGACGCCCCCTGGCGAGGGGTGGGCGGATGGGCCGGCCGCCGAAGCGATCTCCGCCGGGCTGCCCAGCCGGTACAGGATCGCCCGGACGTCGCTCTCGGTCTCGTCCGGTAAGTCGGCCCGGGCCGCGGCGATGTGCTCGGTGATGTCGGCGACCAGTTCGTCCGCGGTGGCGGGTGGGAGGTGGGCGGCGGCGGCCCGGAGGTCGGCGAGGTAGGCGGTGACGATCCGGTCGCCGGTGGTGGTTGATGTGCTCATGGGGATCCTCGGGTGCCCAGGAGCCCGTCGACCGCGTCGCGGAAGCGGGCCCATTCGACGGTGAAAGCGCCGAGCGCGTCGGCGCCCTGGCGGGACAGCGCGTAGTAACGACGCGGCGGACCGCTCGGCGACTCGCGCCAGACGGTCTCGACGAGCCCGTCGCGGCGCAGGCGGGACAGCAGCGGGTACAGCGTGCCCTCCGAGATTTCGAGGCCGTCGACCTGCCCGAGTTCGCGGACCAGCTCGACGCCGTACCGGTCGCCGTCGCGCAGCAGGGCGAGCACGCAGAACTCAAGGGCACCCTTGCGGAGTGCGCTCGTACGTGCGTCGCCAGCTACCATGCGACACAAGGTAGCAGGCACCGCAAGGCGGGCCCGTCACGTGGACGATTCGGCGGCGAACTGTCGGGGTTGTTGTCGGTAAGGCCGGGCGGTATCGCCGCGAATACCCGAACAGTCCCGTTCCAAAGGGCCGCGCGAGGGCTCGGCGAGGAGGCAGGCGCGGGAGGCTCGGCGCGGGGGCTCGGCGCGGGGGGCTCGGCGCGGGAGGCTCGGTGGGGGGATCAGTGGGGGGCGCGGCCGGACCAGGTCCAGGCGTAGCCGGTGTCCTCGCAGGCCAGGGCGGGTTCGCAGAGATCCAGGGGGCGGAAGGTGTCGACCATGACGGCGAGCTCGTCGAAGAAGTCCACTCCGATCGCGCGCTCCGGGGCCCCGGGCTGCGGACCGTGAGTGAAGCCGGACGGGTGCAGGGAGATGGATCCCTGGCCGATGCCGGACCCGCGCCGCGCCTCGTAGTTCCCGCCGCAGTAGAAGAGGACCTCGTCGCTGTCGACGTTGGCGTGGTTGTACGGGACCGGGATCGACAGCGGGTGATAGTCGACCTTGCGCGGGACGAACGAGCAGATCACGAAGTTCGGCCCCTCGAACGTCTGGTGGACCGGCGGGGGCTGGTGCAGGCGCCCGGTGATGGGCTCGAAGTCGGCGATGTTGAACGCGTACGGGTAGAGGCAGCCGTCCCAGCCGACGACGTCGAAGGGGTGCTCGGCGTAGGTGAGGCGGGTCCAGGCGGTGCCGTTGACCGGTCCGCGGTGCTGCACGAGCACGTCGACGTCGGATCCGGTTTCGAGCATCGGCTCGGTCGGCCCGCGCAGGTCGCGCTCGCAGTAGGGGGAGGCTTCTGTGAACTGGCCCTTGGCGGTGAGGTAGCGGCGGGGCGGGCCGATGTGGCCGGTGGCCTCGACGACGAGGGTCCGCAGTGGCTCGGCGCTCAGGGGGATGATCCGGTACGTGGTCGAGGTGGGGATCACCACGTAGTCGCCGCGGTCGATGTCGAAGGCCCCGAAGACGCTCTCGAACCGCGCGGTGCCGGACTCGACGTAGACGCACTCGTCGCCGATCGCGTTGCGGTAGAGCGGGGAGGGCTGGTCGGCGACGGCGTAGGAGATCCGGCAGTCGGCGTTGGCGAGCAGGTGCTGGCGCCCGGTCACGGCGTCACCGGTGGCGTCGAGCTTGTGGGTGACGAGGTGGCGTGGTTTGAGCGGGTGGTTCGCCGAGCGGCTCCACGCGGGAGCGTCGTGGATCCGGCTGTCGACGATCGCCGTGGGCAGGTGCTCGTGGTAGAGCAGGGCGGAGTCCGACGAGAAGCCCTCGACGCCCATGAGCTCCTCGGCGTACAGCTCGCCGCCGGGTTTACGGAACTGGGTGTGGCGCTTGGGCGGGATCTCGCCGACGCGGCGGTAGTACGGCATCGCGACCTCCAGCCAATTTCGTCCGATAAACGGACATCGCTGTCCTCTCTCTAGAGCGTCGGCTAGCGTTTACGGCATGTCAACCGTGCCGGTGCTGTTCCGCCGTCTCGTGGACGATGCCGCGCTGTTCCCGCCCGGCAACGCCCCCTTCGATCGCGCGGTCGACGCCCATGTGGGACACCAGCGGGCGCCGTATGCGCAGGTCATCGGCCGGTTCATCGTGAAGGCGAGCGACCTGCACGAGTTGCCGGGCCAGCTCGACGGCGAGGCCATGGAGATCTCGGCGATCGCCGACGGCGGGGCCGACGCGGCCGCCGGGGCAATCGGGCAGCTCCGCTCGTTCGAGGGCCATCACCGGCACGCAGGACGGCACGCGATCGCCTCCGGTGTGTCCGTGGAGTGTGTCGAGATCCCGCTCGATCCGGACACGGGATTAGCTGCTCAGGTCAGCGCGGCGGCGCACGCCGTTTCCGGGGCCGAGGTCTTCATCGAGATCCCGCTGCGTACCGGCTGGCGCGACGCGGTGTCCGCCTGCGCCGACGAGCGGGTCGGGGCGAAGCTGCGCACGGGCGGCCTGGAGTCCGGCGCGTTCCCGGCGCCGCGTCAGGTCGGCGACTTCGTGGCGGCGTGCGTGCGCGCGGGTGTGCCGTTCAAGTGCACGGCCGGACTGCACAGGGCGGTCACGCACACCGATCCGCTGACGGGTTTTCATCATCACGGCTTTCTGAACGTGCTGGTCGCGACGCATGCGGCGATCACGGGCGCCGACGTGCTCGCGGCCGTCACGGCGAGGGACCCGCAGGACCTGGCCGCCGTCTGCTGGGGTATCGACGACGGGGCGGCCTCGGCGGTCCGGGCCGCGTTCACCGGGTTCGGCTCGTGCAGCGTGGCCGACCCGATCCGCGACCTGGCGGGGCTGGGGCTGATCGATCCGTCGCTCGCCGACGCGTTGCCGCCCGAGCCGCACCATCACTGAGGAGTAGGCCCGTGACCTGGGTAGACGTGCCGGAGGGCTCGCCGTTCGGCGTCCGGAACCTGCCGTATGGGGTGGTGTCCGTGGACGCCGGGCCGCCGCGGCCGGCCGTGCGCGTCGGGGACCAGGTGCTGCCGCTGGCGGGGCTCACCGACGAGCCGCTGTTCGCCGGGCCGACGCTGAACCCCTTCCTCGCCGCCGGGCCGGACGTGTGGGCCGCGGTGCGCGAGCGCGTGACCAGCCTGCTCACCGACGAGTCCGACCGGGCCCGCGTCGAGCCGCTGCTGATCCCCATCGAGCGCTGCGCGCCACAACTGCCGATGCGGATCGGCGACTACGTCGACTTCTACTCCTCCGAGCACCACGCGACGAACGTCGGGCGCATCTTCCGGCCGAACGGGGATCCGCTGCTGCCGAACTGGAAGCACCTGCCGGTCGGCTACCACGGCCGGGCGGGCACCGTGGTGGTCTCCGGTACGGACATCGTTCGCCCGTCGGGCCAGCTCAGGGCCGGTGAGTTCGGTCCGAGCCGCCGGCTGGACATTGAGGCCGAGGTCGGCTTTGTGGTCGGGGTGCCGTCCGAGCAGGGATCGCCGGTGCCGGTGGGCGACTTCGCCAGCCACGTGTTCGGCGCGGTCCTGGTGAACGACTGGTCGGCGCGGGACATCCAGTCCTGGGAGTACGTGCCGCTGGGCCCGTTCCTCGGCAAGTCGTTCGCGACCAGCGTCTCGCCGTGGATCGTCCCGCTGGCGGCGCTGGAAGCGGCCAGGGTGCCCGGCCCGCCCCAGGATCCCGAGGTGCTGCCGTACCTGCGCGAGAGCGATCCGTGGGGGCTGGACCTGGCGCTGGAGGTCCGCTGGAATTCCCAGCTCGTGTCGAGCCCGCCGTTCGCGGGAATGTACTGGTCGCCGGCGCAGCAGTTGGCGCACCTGACGGTGAACGGCGCGTCGATCCGTACGGGGGATCTGTACGCGTCGGGCACGGTGTCCGGTCCGGACAAGCGCCAGCGCGGATCGTTCCTGGAGCTCACCTGGGGCGGCGCCGAGCCGGTCAGGGTGGGCGACGGGCAGCGCACGTTCCTGGAGGATGGCGACGAGGTGGCGATCTCGGCGACGGCCCCGGGCGAGGGCGGCTCGCGGATCGGCTTCGGCGAGGTCACCGGCCGCGTCGTCCCCGCGAAGGCCTGACAGCCGCCTCTTGACACCTTTCTGAACCGCGGCTTACCGTACGGGTCTCTCAGTTAGGAAAGTTTCCTAACTATTAACTGACATTATTTACTGGACTCGGTTGGGGTGCGAACCAGCGATGAGCCGAACGCCCGGTACTCCGCGGCTCCTGCGCGCGATCAACGATCGCACGGCCCTCGGCCTGCTGCTCGAACAGGGGCCGCTCTCGCGGGTCCAGCTCGGGATGCTGACCGGCCTGTCCAAGCCGACCGCGTCCCAGTTGCTCGGGCGGCTCGAAGAGGCCGGGCTCGTGGTGCAGGTGGGGACATCCGCGGGGGGACGGGGACCGAACGCCGCGCTCTACGCCGTGAACCCGTCCGCCGCGCACGTGGCCAGCATGGACGTCGTGCCAGGGCGGATCGCCGTCGCGGTCTCCGACATCACCGCCCAGGTCATCGCCGAACTGGAGTACCGGACCGGCGCGGACACCGATCCGCTGCCGTATGTGACCGCGGCGCTCGCCGAGGCCACCGCGGAGGCCGGGCTGGCAGTGTCCGATCTCGCCGCCCTGGTCATCGGCCTGCCCGGATCGTACGACCAGAACACCGACACCCTCCGCCACCCCGACGACGAGCTCACCGCGTGGGCCCGGCCCGGCCTGCTCGGGCGGATCCGGGCCGCGCTGGGGATCAGCGTCGAGGCCGAGAACGACGTCAACCTCGCCGGGATCGCCGAGCGCCACCGCGGCGGCCTCGGCAACCCGTCGAGCTTCGCGCTGCTCTGGGTGGCCGACGGGATCGGCCTCGCGATCGACCTGGGCGGATCCCTGCACCGCGGCGCGACCGGCGGGGCCGGCGAGATCGGGTACATGCCGATCCCGGGCCGGGGCGCGACGGTCCACGGCGAACCGGTCCGCGACTTCCAGGACCTGGCTGGCGGCGACGCCGTGCTGGAACTGGCCGCGAGCCACGGGATCAACGCCAGCACCGCGGCCGAGGCGGTCGAGCGGGGGACCGGCGCGTTCCTCGACGCGCTGGCCGCGAGGCTGGCGACGGGGCTCGCGCCGATCGCGGCCGTCCTCGATCCGGAACTCGTGGTGCTGACCGGGAGCACCTGCCGGGCGGGCGGCGACGCGCTCGCGGCGCGGGTGCAGCGCCACCTCTGGCAGGTGCTGCCGCTGCGGCCGGCGGTGACGGCGACCCGGGTGGACGGCAATCCCGTACTGCTCGGCGCACTCGACCGCGCGCTGGAGACTGCCAGGGAGTCCGTCTTCGGCGCGCAGGACCTCGCCGAGCGCCCCATCACCGCTGCCCCGACCACGCAACGCGCCGCTAGGAGCCCGCAGTGAACCGTCCGATCCGACCTGCTGCCGCGCTGGCGGCTGTGTTAGCGCTGGCCGCCGCGTCCGCCTGTACCGCGGGGACTCCGGGCGGCGGCGCCGCCGCCAAGGGTGGTGTCGACAAGCCGACCACGATCGAGTTCTGGCACTTCTTCGCGGGCCGGGAGGCGGCTGTCATCGCGTCCGTGGTCAAGGACTTCGAGAAGAAGAACCCGAAGATCACGGTCGTCATCAAATCCGGCCAGGACGACGAGAAGATGAAGAAGGCGATCTCGTCCGGCCAGGCGGTCGACGTCGGGCTGTCGTACTCCACCGACATCGTCGGCACGTTCTGCTCGAAGAAGGCCTGGCGGGACCTCGCCTCCTACCTCAAGCGCGACAAGGTCGACCTGGACCAGTTCCCGCCGGTCGTGCGCAGCTACACCGCCTACAAGGGCGTGCAGTGCTCGATGCCGATGCTCGCGGACGTGTACGGGCTGTTCTACAACACCGACCTGCTCGCGAAAGCCGGCTACAGCGCCCCGCCCAAGACGATGACCGAGCTCGCCGACATGTCGAAGAAGCTCACCAAGGTCGACGCCAGGGGTGCGATCACGCAGGCCGGATACGTGCCGCTCATGCCGTTCTACGAGAACGTGGCGAGCCACCTCGGACCGTCGTTCGGCGCCAAGTGGTTCGACGGGTCCGGCAAGTCGCTCATCGGATCCGATCCGGGGTGGGCCGACATGCTGACCTGGCACAAGCAGCAGATCGACGTGCTCGGCGCCGACAAGTGGAAGAAGTTCAAGGACACCGCGGGCGACGAGTTCAGCGCCGAGAACGCCTTCGAGGCCGGCAAGGTCGCGCTGCACGTCGACGGCGAGTACCGCACGGCGTTCCTCAAGAACGAGGTACCCAACCTCAAGTACGCCACCGCGCCGCTCCCGGTCGCGGACGACAAGCCAGACCTCTACGGATCCGGCTACGTGACCGGCAACATCATGGGCATCGGCCGCGGATCCAAGAGTCCCGAGGCCGCCTGGCAGCTGATCAAGTACCTCAGCACCGACACCGGCGCGATCCTCAAGCTCTCCGACGGGCTGCGCAACATCCCCACCACCAAGGCCGCGCTGGCCAAGTCCTCGCTCAAGGACGATCCGAACTTCACGCCCTTCCTCGACGTGTTCCAGAACCCGAAGAGCACGTCGATCCCGGCCACGCCGAACGGCCCCGCCCCGCAGCAGACCTTCCAGACGTTCATCGACCAGGTGCTCGCCGGGAAGGTGCCCGACCTCAAGCAGGGCCTTAAGGACGTCGACACGCGGATCCAGAAGGATCTGCAGTTGGCCGGGGGCTGAGCGGCGATGGCAACGGCCGTGGTGGCGTCCGCGGGACTCCGGGCGAAGAACCGCCGGCGGCGGCTCACGGTCCTCGCGTTCCTCGCCCCGTGGCTCATCGGGTTCTGCGTGTTCTTCGCCTACCCGTTCGTCGCCACCGCGTACTACTCGCTCACCCAGTACGACCTGTTCTCGGATCCGGTCTGGTTCGGCTTCGGCAATTACGCGTTCATGTTCTCGGGCGTCGACACCGACGTCATCACGGCCGCCGAGAACACCGGGATACTGGTGCTGTTCATGGTGCCGGCGAAGGTGCTGTTCGCGCTGGGGCTGGCGATGATCCTGTCGCGGCTCAAGCGGGGGAAGGGCTTCTGGCGGGCGGTGTTCTACCTGCCGGCCCTCGCCCCGCCGGTCGCCGCCACGATCGCGTTCGTCTTCCTGCTCAAGAGCAACGGCCCGGTCAACGCCGCACTGGGTCTGCTGGGGATCGACGGGCCGCGCTGGTTCACCGATCCGGACTGGTCGAAACCCTCGCTCACGCTGCTCGCACTGTGGGGCGCCGGGGACGTGATGATCATCCTGCTCGCGGCACTGCTCGACGTGCCGAGGGATCTCTACGACGCGGCCGACGTGGACGGCGCCGGGCCGGGCCAGAAGTTCCGGTTCGTGACCCTGCCGACGATCTCCCCGGTGCTGGGCTTCGCGGCCATCACCGGCGTGATCGGGACCCTGCAGTACTTCACGGAGGCCGCGGTGGCCGCCGGGGTCGCCTCAGGCAACGCCAGCGGCGGGCAGGGCACGTCCCAGCAACTCGGCTACCCGGACCAGTCGACGCTGACCTATCCCGGCTGGCTGTACTCGCGCGGCTTCGGCCAGAACTACCTCGGGTACGCGTCCGCGATGGCGATGGTGCTGCTGGTCGTGGCGTTCCTGCTGGTCGCGCTGCTGCTGTGGCGGGCTCCCGCCCTGATCGGTGGAGATGACACCGAATGACGACCCTCACCGAGACCCGCCCGGCCGTCGCGGCCACACCCGCCGAGGGCAGCAACGGCCGCCGCGACTGGCTGCTGTGGATCGCCCGGAACTGCGTGCTGATCGCCCTGGCCATCGCGTTCCTCGGGCCGATCCTGTTCATCTTCCTGACGGCCGTCATGCCCGCCAAGCAGACCCTGACGTCGAACTACTGGCCCACCGAGTGGCAGTGGGGCAACTTCGCGAAGGTCTTCACCGAGGCGAGGATGCTGCCCGCGCTGGGCAACACGATCCTCTACGCGTCGCTGTCGACCGTGTTCATGCTGGTCAGCAGCATCGGCCCCGCGTACGCGTTCTCGCGGCTGCGCTGGCGCGGGCGGAACAAGGTGTTCGTGCTCGTGCTGGTGACGATGATGCTCCCGCCGCAGGTCACGATCGTGCCGCTCTACGTGCTGTGGACCAGGTGGGGGCTGACCGGCACGCTGTGGCCGCTGATCCTGCCCAACCTGCTCGCCGACGCGTTCTCGATCTTCCTGCTGCGCCAGTTCCTGCTGACGATCCCGAAGGAGTACTCGGACGCGGCCAAGGTCGACGGCTGCAACGAGTTCGCGGTGCTGTGGCGGGTGATCCTGCCGATGGCCCGCCCGGCGATAGCCGCGACCGCGATGTTCATGTTCTTCTTCGCCTGGAACGACTACTTCGGGCCGCTGCTCTACACGAGTGAGAATCCGGACAACTGGCCACTTTCGCTCGCCCTGGCCTCGTTCCGGGGGCAGTACCAGGTGGAGTGGAACGTGACGATGGCGGCGACGCTGCTCGTCATGCTGCCGGTGATGATCGTGTTCTTCTTCGCCCAGAAGGCCTTCGTCGAAGGCGTCACGCTGACCGGAGTCAAGGGATGAAGCTCGCCGTCGTCGGCGGAGGATCGACGTACACGCCGGAGCTCGTCGACGGGTTCGCCCGGCTGCGGTCCACGCTGCCGATCGAGGAGGTCGTGCTGACCGATCCGGCGGCGGACCGGCTCGCGCTCGTCGAGGGGCTGGCCCGCCGGATGTTCGCCCGCGCCGGGCACCCCGGTACGGTCCGCGGCACGTCGTCGCTGGTGGATGCCGTCGAGGGCGCGGACGCGGTCCTGCTGCAACTGCGTGTCGGCGGGCAGGCCGCGCGGCAGGTGGACGAGACCGTCCCGATCCAGTGCGGGTGCATCGGCCAGGAGACGACGGGCTGGGGCGGCCTCGCGAAGGCGATGCGGACGGTCCCGGTCGTGCTCGACATCGCCGCCGTGATCGCCGAACACGCGAAGCCGGACGCCTGGATCATCGACTTCACCAACCCCGTCGGGATCGTCACCCGAGCGCTGCTGGACGCCGGCCACCGGGCCATCGGGCTGTGCAACGTGGCGATCGGGTTCCAGCGCCGGATCGCCACGCGCGCGGGGGTGGATCCGCGCCGGGTGCAACTCGGGCACGCGGGGCTCAACCACCTCACGTGGATCCGGTCCGTGCTCGTCGACGGGCAGGAGCGGCTGCCCGGGCTGCTGGCCGGCGAGTACGCCGACGAGCTGTCCGGGGCGACCGGCATGCCCGCGGACGTCATGCGGCGGCTCGGCTTCCTGCCCTCGTACTACCTGCGCTACTACTACGGCCACGACGAGGTCCTCGCCGAGCAGTGCGCCGAGCCCTCGCGTGCCGAGCAGGTGGCCGCGATCGAGTCCGAGCTGCTGCGCCTGTACGCCGACTCCACACTGGACACCAAGCCCGCCCTGTTGGAGAAGCGGGGCGGCGCCTTCTACTCCGAGGCCGCGGTGCAGCTGCTCGCCTCGCTGGCCGGCGACACCGGGGACGCCCAGGTCGTGAACCTGCGCAACAACGGCACCCTCCCGTTCCTCGCCGACGAGGCCGTGATCGAGGTCCCCGCGCTGATCGGGTCCGGCGGTCCGCGGGCGCTTCCGGTCCCGGCGTTCGGCCCGCTGATCTCCGGGCTGGTCTCGCACGTCAGCGCCTACGAGGAACTGGCCCTCGACGCCGCACTCCACGGCGGCCGGGACCGGGTGTTCGCCGCCCTGCTCGCCCACCCGCTGATCGGCCAGACCGCCACCGCCGACAAGCTCACGGATCTGCTGCTGGACGCGAACCGGGAGCACCTGCGGTGGCTCGCGTGACCGCCCTGGCTCGGGTGTCCGGTGTGGACGCCCCGGTCGCGCCCGCCGCCGTGCTCGCGATCGACGGCGGCAACTCCAAGACCGACGTGGCGCTGATGGCCGCCGACGGATCCGTGCTCGCCGTGGTCCAGGGTCCCGGGTCGTGCCACCAGAACATCGGGCTGGACGAGGCGCGCACGCTGCTCGCGCGGCTCGTCGGCGAGGCGGCCGCGGCTGCCGGGCTCGATCCGAGGGTGCCGGTCGCCGCGCACACCTCGGCGTGCCTCGCCGGAGCCGACCTGCCCGTCGAGGTCGACCAGCTCACCGAGCTGGTGTCCGGGCTGGGCGCCTCGGCCTCGGTGGCGGTCCGGAACGACACGTTCGCGCTGCTCAGGGCCGGTACGGACGCCGCGGACGCTGTCGCCGTGGTCTGCGGGGCCGGGATCAACTGCGTCGGAGTCGCGGCCGGCGGGCAGATCGCCCGGTTCCCCGCGCTCGGACGGCTCTCGGGTGACTGGGGCGGCGGATCCGGACTCGGCGCCGAGGCGCTGTGGCTCGCCGTCCGGGCCGAGGACGGCCGTGGATCCCCCACGCTGCTGCGGCACCTGGTGGCCGAACACTTCGGTTACCCGACGGCGACCGATGTGGGTGCCGCGATCCACCTCGGCGAGATCGCCCAGGACCGGCTCAACGAGCTCTCGCCGGTGCTCGTGGCCGCCGCGAGGGCCGGGGACGCGCCCGCACTTGCCGTCGTGGACCGGCTCGCCGACGAGGTCACCCTGTTCGCGACCGTGGCGATGCGCCGGCTCGGGCTCCTGTCAGCCCCCACGGATCTCGTTCTCGGCGGCGGGGTCCTCACCGGATCCGGCCCGCTGGTCCAGGACCGGATCGCCGAGCGCGTGGCGAACCTTGCGCCGCACGCCGTGATCCGGCTCGTCACCGAGCTGCCCGTCGTCGGGGCGGCCCTGCTCGGATTCGACGCGCTCGGAACAGCCCCTCTGGTGGAGTCCGCGGTCCGGTCGGGACTTCAGCGCACGCCCTTGATCCGGTAGACGAGCACGGCGGCGAGCAGGGTGGTCGCGGTCGCCGCCGCGTACATCACCGGGTACCCGCCGACTTTGACCAGCACGCTGCACAGCGCGGGGGCGAGCGTCGCCGGGAGCGCGTTGGCGATGTTGACCACGCCCAGGTCCCGGCCGCGGTCGCCCTCGCTCGGCAGCACCTCGGTCACCAGGGCCACGTCCACGGCCAGGTACACGCCGAAGCCACCGCCGAGCAGGACCGCCGCCGCGATGGCCCCCGGCCACACCGGCGCCAGCCCGAGTACGAGCAGTCCCGCGGCGATGATCGCCGAGGACACCGCGACGAACACGCGCCGCCGTCCGGCCCGATCGGACCAGATTCCCCCGGCCACCACGGTCGCCAGCAGTGCCACCCCGGCGACGGAGGTCAGCACCAGTACGCCCTGGTCGGCGGGCCGGTAGTGGACCGCGTCCTGCAGGTAGTACAGCAGGTACGTCGTGCCGATCCCGTAGCCGAGCATGACGAGGAACCGGGTCAGCCAGGCCCACCCGAAGTCGGCGCTGCGCGGCCACCGCTGCTTCTCGCGGACCCCCGAGACCGGTGGATCGGCGAACCAGGCCAGTGGGAGAACGGCCAGCACGAGGATCCCCGCGAGCGCCCCGTACTTCACGACGAACCCGCCGTTGATCGCCACCGCGACGCCGAGCCCCGCCACCGGGCCGAGCACCTGCGCGATCCCGGCCAGCGCCGAGACGAACCCCCGCTGCTGGACGGCGATCCGGTCGGGGACCATCGCGAGCAGCACGGCGAGCAGCACGTTCAGGGTGAGCTGGACCAGCGCCCAGCCGATCGTGAGGGTGACCACACTGGATCCGGCGCCCAGCAACAGCAGGGATCCGGCCCCGCCCACGCCACCGGCCAGCGCCCACGGACGGCGGCGGCCGAAGCGGGAGGTGGTGGCGTCCGACAGCGCGCCGGCGACCGGGTTGGCGACGAGCGCGACGACGGCCCCGGTGACCAGCACGATCGCCAGCGCCCGCTCCTTGCCCGCCGGATCGACCCGCGCCACCTGCTGCGCGATCAGCACCTGGGACGGCACGTTGAGCCCGATCCACATGGCGCTCGACGCGGCCGTGTACGCGGTGGCGAACTTCGCGCCCGCCCTGGCCGGGGTCCCCAGCGGAGCGGCGGCCGGCGGCGCGAGCGGCGCGGCGGGCTCCGGTAAGGCCGCCGCTGTCACTGTGCGATGAGCTGCTGGTACCACCGGTAGGAATCGCGCGGGGTGCGGTCCTGCGTCGCGTAGTCGACGTTGACCAGCCCGAACCGCTGGCCGTAACCCTCGGCCCACTCGAAGTTGTCCATGAGGGACCAGCAGAAGTACCCGCGGATGTCCACGCCCTGCTCGACGGCCGCGGCGACCGCGCCGAGGTGACTGCGCAGGTAGTCGATCCGGCGCTCGTCGTGGATCTCGTCGGGGTACGCGCAGCCGTTCTCGGTGATGTAGATCGGCGGCAGGTCGGGGTAGCGGTCGCGCAGGCTCGTCAGCAGCTCCGTGAACGCCTCGGGCACCACCGACCAGCCGAAACTCGTCTGCGGGGCGCCCGGGACGCGCATCTCCTCGAAGCCGAACGGGTGGTCCGGGGTGGCCCGGACCCGGTTCGGGAAGTAGTAGTTGACCCCGAGGAACGCGATCGGCGCGGCGATCGTCTCCAGGTCGCCGGGCCGGATCACGTCCAGGTCGGCCCCGGGATACAGCCCGGCGAGGTCGTCGGGGTACCGGCCGAGCAGCACCGGATCCGCGTACGTGCGGTTGTGCAGCCCGTCGAGGCGGATCGCGGCGGCGCGGTCCGCCTCGGAGTCCGGATCCGCGGGCCAGCACGGGGCCATGTTCTGGGTGATCCCGACGCTGGTCGCGCCCGCGGCGGTGAGGGCGCGAGTAGCCAGCCCGTGGCCGAGCAACTGGTGGTGGGCGACCGGGAACGCGGCCTCCATGAGCGTGCGGCCCGGCGCGTGCGCACCGAGCGCGTACCCGTGCGAGGTCGTGACGAACGGCTCGTTGAGCGTGATCCAGCTCGTCACCCGGTCGCCGAGCACGCCGTACGCCAGCTCGGCGTACTCGGCGAAGCGCTCGGCCGTGTCCCGGTTCATCCAGCCGCCGGCATCCTCGAGCTCCTGGGGCAGATCCCAGTGGTAGAGGGTCACGTACGGGGCGATCCCCTTGGCGAGCAGCGCGTCGACCAGCCGGTCGTAGAACGCCGCGCCCCCGGGGTTCACCGGACCGCGGCCGCCGGGCTGCAGGCGCGGCCAGCCGATCGAGAACCGGTACGCGCCCGCGCCGAGGCCGGAGATCAGCTCCACGTCCTCGGCGTAGCGGTGGTAGTGGTCGCAGGCGACGTCGCCGGTGTCGCCGTTCTTGATCCGGCCCGGGGTGTGGGCGAAGGTGTCCCAGATGGACGGTCCGCGGCCGTCCTCGTCCACGGCGCCTTCGATCTGGTAAGCCGCCGTGGCGACTCCGAACAGGAATCCCGGTGGGAACGCTTGTGACATGGGTCACCTCCGCCCCGGACCCTACTGGGCAGTACCGCCTCTCCGGCACGGTTCCCACCCTTTTGCCCTCCCAACCGGCCTCCTCGCGTCGCGAAGTGCGGTAACTGCGACCGGCTGGGACCGGCGCCGGTTACCGCACTTGCGGGCTGGGATCGGGCTGAAGTGGACGGTCGGGTTAAAGCTCTCTGGTCGGAGGCTTAAGAGAGGCGTAACCCGCTGTGGTGCAGTGTCCACGACCAGTTACCTTCGCTGACGTGACGGCCGACAGTGTGTTGCGGCGAGGGATCCACTGGGGCGCCCTGGCCGTCATCGGCGTGCTCGGCGCGTGGGCGGTCTCGCTGATC
Source organism: Actinomycetes bacterium (assembly GCA_025963185.1). Lineage (GTDB taxonomy): Bacteria > Actinomycetota > Actinomycetes > Mycobacteriales > Cryptosporangiaceae > RYN-140. Next base: position 3,333 of record JAOPVE010000390.1, on the reverse strand, counting down.
GTGGCGGGCAGCCTGCCCAGGTCCGCGGGGGCCGAGGCGCGGGCCGCCGATCCGGTGCCGGCCTCCGCGCCGGTGTGTGACGGGGACGGCCGGTCCGGGCGCAGGGTCGAGGCGATCTACGTCCGCGGCCAGTCCGGTGAGGACCGTTTCGGCGCGCTCGCCCCGCGTCTCGCCGACGTCCTGGCCAGGACGGACGCCGCCCTCGGTGGCGGCGGGCACATCCGCTTCGTGCACGACGCGAAGTGCGTTCCGTCCGTCGCCAACGTGATCGTTCCCGAGGCGGACCTCGGCGACTTCTCCCGGCTCACGGCCGCGCTGTCCTCGCTGGGATTCGGGCGGTCCGACCGGGCCTACGTCCTCTGGCACGAGGGCGGCGGGTGCGGGATGACCTCGGGCGGATCCGGCACGGGCGGCAGTACGGCCAATCCCGGTGCCACACCCGGACCGGTCTACGCGGCCCTCGGCACGAGCTGCTGGAACTGGCACGCCACCGCCCAGCAGCTCTCCCGGGTCCTGACCCCCGACTTCCTGGTCAAACCGGCCCACTGAGCCCGTCCGCCCAACGGAAGTGCGGTACTTCCGGCCGCCCTGGACCGGCCGCAGTTACCGCACTTCGCCACGGTCCGCGCGACGGCGGCCAAAGGCTGCTCAGGTGAGGGCGGCCGCGGCGGCGGTGAGGAAGGCGTCGTTCTCGGTGGGGGTTCCGATCGTGACCCGGACCCCGTCGCCCTGGAACGGCCGGACGATCACCCCGCGCGCCTCGCAGGCCGCCGCGAACGCCGCGGACCGGTCCTCCAGCGGGAGCCAGACGAAGTTGGCCTGGGTCTCGGGGATCCCCGGGACGAGCCGGTGCATGGCGTCGGCGACCCTGGCCCGCTCGGCGACGATGATCGCGACCCGGCGCTCCATCTCCGCGCGCTGTTGCAGGGCGGCGATCGCCGCGGCCTGGGCGACCATCGAGACCGAGAACGGCGTGACCACTTTGCGGACCGCCTCGGCGACCGGCTCGGACGCCGACAGCCACCCCACCCGCAGCCCCGCGAGCCCCCACGCCTTCGACAGCGTGCGCAGGACCGCGACATTGGGCCGGTCCCCGGCGATCTCCAGCCCGTCCGGCACCTCCGGATCGGTGACGAACTCCCGGTAGGCCTCGTCGATCACCACGAGCACGTTCGTGGGGACCGCGTCGAGGAAGTGCCGGAGCGCGTCGGCGGAAAGGGCCGTGCCCGTCGGGTTGTTGGGCGTGCAGACGAGCACCAGCCGGGTGCACTCGGTGATCGCCGCGGCCATCGCCGTGAGGTCGTGACCGCCCTCGGGGGTGTTCGGCACCTGGACGCTCGTCGCCCCCGCGCCCGCGGTGATGATCGGATACGCCTCGAACGACCGCCACGAGTACAGGACCTCGTCGCCCGGCAGCGCGGTGGCCTTCACCAGGTGCTCGGCGAGCGCGACGGATCCGCAGCCGGTGGCGATCCGGGCCGGATCCACGCCGTACTGCTTCCCGAGTTCCTCGCGCAGCGCGACGGCCGCCATGTCCGGGTACCGGTGCGATTGCTGAGCGGCCGCCGCGACCGCCTCGGCGACGCCCGGGAGCAGCCCGAACGGCACCTCGTTGCTCGCCAGCTTGATCGCCTCGGGCATGCCGAGCTCGCGGGCGAGATCCGCCGGGCTGCGGCCGGGCTTGTATGCGGGCAGGGCGGCGAGATCCGGCCTGGTCAGGCTCACGGGTACCTCCGGGAGGTCACTTTCCGGGTCCGGGGACGTCACCGGGCGAGGCTCCGGCCAGCGCCGGATCCTGCACGGATGCCGTCGCCACCACCACTGCGGTCGACGCGAACTTGTCGTGCAGGCACTGCCGCAGCGGACGGTCCCAGACGCACCACAGCACGTCGACGAGCTGGAACGGCAGTCCGATACAGCTACTGAGCACCACGCTCGGCAGCGCGAGGACGAGCCAGCGCTTGGTTGCGGTCCAGAACGTGACCCGCCGGCCGTCGAGGCGCGCCACCCGGATCCCGACCATGCGCTTGCCGATCGTCTGCCCGCGGTTGGCGTGCGAGGGCACCTCGTAGGCGAACCACAGGGCGACCGCGAGGACGGACATGATGATCGCCAGCCGGCGGGCCCGGTCGCTCAGCACGAACGCCGACGCGGACGCGGGCTGGTTGTTCGCCACGGCCCGCATGAACGCGTCGACCTGCGGCGCGACCTCCTGGAAGTACTGGCGGAAGAAGTAGGCGTTCACCACGGCGACGAGCACGCCGACGATCGCGATGTCGATGATCCGGGCGAGCAGCCGCTGGCCCGGGGACGCGAGCGCCTGCCCGGATCCGGTGAGGGCCTGACCCGCTTCCGCCGGCGCGGGGTGCGCGGGCGGGTTCCAGATGCTCTCGGCGGTCGCCGGGGGCGGATCCTCGGGCCAGGCCTGCGCGAGCACCGGCGGGGCAGGGGGCGGCTCGGCCGGCGGGCTCTCGCCCACGGGCACCGGACCGCCGACCCACTGCTCGCCGTCCCAGAAGCGCTGCGTGTGAGGCGCGGCCGGATCGGGGTACCAGCCCGGGCTCACGCTCATCGCCGTACCTGCTGGGCGAGTACGTCTGCCTCAGTCAGCTTCACCACCGCCGTCGTCGCGAACTTGTCGTGCAGGCATTGCCGGTACGGCTTGTCCCAGAGCAGCCACAGGACGTTCACGAAGCCGTAGACACCGACGATCGTATTGACCACGGGGAGGAGCGTCAGCAGCACGGTCCCCTCGCTGGCCAGCCAGCGTCTGCGGGCGGCCGCCGTGGTGACCGGGGAACCGTCCGGAAGACCCACGACGCGGATCCGCAGGGCGCGCTTGCCGAGCGTCTGCCCGGTGCGCGGCATCAGCACGGCCTCGTACAGGAAGCTCACGATCGCGGACCCGGCGATCGCGATCAGCGCCAGCACGAACACCAGCCCCAGCCACGGCAGCAGCTTGTCGACGTTCTGGTTCGAGGTGTCGCCCCAGGGAACGGCGTAGAGCAGCACGAGGATCCAGGGCAGGTTGAACAGGACGCCCGGCACGGCGAGCACCAGCCAGTCGAGCAGCCGCGCGGCGAGCCGCTGATACGGCTCGGCGAGCACCCGCCCGCCGGGGGCCGCGTAGGCGAACGGCGGCGGGTAGGGGTACTGCCCATACGGCTGGGGGTACGGGTACTGCCCGTACGGCGGCGGACCGTACGGTGCCGGGCCGGACAGCGGCGGACCGTACGGCGGCGCGCCGGACGGTGCCGGGCCGGACGGCGGCTGGCGGTGCGGGGGTGGCGCGGCCGCGCTCCAGCTCTCCGGCGCCCACCCGGCCCCCGCAGG
>JAOPVE010000342.1 GCA_025963185.1 Actinomycetes bacterium | reverse complement strand
GCCGTGCCGGACAGCGACACGAAGCCAGCCGAGTTTGGCGCCGTGACACTCACGAGCTTGTCGTCGCTGAGACCTACGTTGACCAGGGTCACCGTCAGCGGGGCGGACCCGCCCGCGGACCACTCCTGGGCGTTGTCCGGAAAGGCGATCGCGGCGTTGCGGATCTTGATCAACCCGGCATCGGCGTTGACGCCCTGGATCGACGACTCCTTGGTCGCCGTCTGGGTGATCTGGCCGGCGCCACACCCGGACAGCAGGACGGCGGCCGCGCCGACAGCGGCGAGCACCAATGCGGGACGGGCGAGTGGCCGGGCAGACCGGCTGGTCGAGCGGCTCACGGCGACGATCCTCCTCCTGGCGCGGACCGGTACAGCGTAGTGTCCGGCTCTGGCCACCTTCGGGACCGGGTGGGCGAGTCGCCTCGCGGTCCGGCGGGGCTCAGATGCGTACGCCTGTGACCAGCAACAACGCGATGTCGATGACCGCGACTACGAGGACGGACCGAAACGGCGCGCGGGATCCGGCCCGGCGGCCGCGCAGGAGCCCGGATCCGAGTACGACCAGCGCGATCGCCAGTCCGGCCACTCCCGCGACGTCCGGACCCCCGGGCGGGCCGAACGCGAGCACCGCGGTGGCGCCGGCCAGCAGGATCCCGGCGGCGATCGTGCTGCCCGTGGCGCCGATCCGGTGGGGGAGCCCGCGGATCCCGGTGGCCTCGTCGTCGGCCAGGTCGGGGATCACGTTGGCGAAGTGCGCGCCGGTGCCCAGCAGGGATCCGGCCGCGACGAGCCACACCGGGGGAGTGCCCGGCAGGCCGAGGACCACGAACGCCGGCGCGGCCCCGAACGCGAACGCGTAGGGCAGCGGCGAGACGACCGTCGACTTGAGCCCGAGGTTGTAGGCCCAGCCGCAGGCCACGGCGATCAGGTGCACGAGCGCGGCCCACCAGCCGGACAGCAGCGACAGCGGCACGCAGGCGGCCACGGCGACGAGAGCCGCCGTACGCACGGCGCGGACGCTCAGCTCACCGGCCGGGACGGGCTTGTCGCGGCGTCCGGTGCGGGCGTCTCGGGCGGCGTCGATCCAGTCGTTGCTCCACCCGATCGACAGCTGCCCGGTGAGGATCGCCCCGAACACCGCGAGCACCCCGGGCAGGCTCCGCCCGGTGGCCACGGCGAGCGCGGTCAGCGTGGCGGTCACGGCGAGAGTCGGCTCGGGGTGGCACGCTCGGATGAGCGGTCCAATCGCGACGATCTGTCGCATTCTCGGCTGGCCCACGCGGGCAGTGTGACACCCTGGGCAGGTGCGCATGAGGGTTCGGAACGATCCCGGGCAGTACGACGACATGGCCGGCGAGTGGTGGCGGCCCCGTGGCGCGTTCGAGGCGCTGCACTGGATCGCGGCCGCGCGCGCCCGGCTGATCCCGCCCGCGAGCCGCGAGCACGCGATCCTCGTGGACATGGGCTGTGGGGCCGGGCTGCTCGCGCCGCACGTCCGCGGAAAGGGCTACTGGCACGTCGGCGCCGACCTTTCCGCGACGGCGTTGCCGCAGGCCAGGCTGCACGGCGTCGAGCCGGTGCGCGCCGACGTCCAGCGGCTGCCGTTCCGCGACGGCATCGCCGACGTGGTGAGTGCGGGTGAGATCCTCGAACATGTTCCGGATCTGCGCGCCGCCATCGCCGAGGCCTGCCGGATCCTGCGCCCCGGCGGCCTGCTGGTGCTCGACACCATCGCCGACACCCGGGTGGCCGCCCTGCTCACCGTGACGATCGGCGAGCACGTCCCCGGTGGCGCCCCGAAGGGCATCCACGATCCGGCGCTGTTCGTGGATCGTGACCTGCTGGTCCGCGAATGCGCTCGGCATGGGGTTGCGCTGGAGCTGCGCGGGGTACGCCCCTCATTCCGGGACGCGGTCGCCTGGGCAACCGGGCGGGTACCGACGGTGCGCATGGTGCCGATGTCCTCGACCGCCGTGCTGTTCCAGGGCCGGGGTGTGAAGCTCGACAGGTGACGGCAGCGACGGCGGAGGCGCGATGACCAGCACGGTGTCCACACTGGCCGACCAGCCAGCGGCGTTAGGGGCCGCACGGGAACTCGCTCCGAGGCTCGCCGAGCGCGCGGAGGAGCACGACCGCGCCGGGGTGTTCCCCGCGGCCGACTTCGCCGACCTGCGCGCGGCCGGGCTGCTCGGGCTCATGGCCCCGCAGCGCCTCGGTGGGGCGGGGGCGGGCTTCGCGGGGTACGCCGAGGTCGCGATGGAACTGGCGGCCGGTAACGGATCCACAGCCCTGATCTTCAACATGCACGCCGGGGTCACCGGGGTGCTCGCGGGCACGCCGGACGACGTCGCCCGCGCGCTCGGGGTGCCCGAGAGCTACTTCGCCGCCAGGGACGCGGTGCTCGCGGGCGCCGCGGCCGGCAAGCTGTACGCGGTGGCGATGAGCGAGCGCGGCGCCGGATCCCGGCTCTCGGCGATCACCACCAGCTACACGGCCGCTGCGGACGGCTTCCACGTCAAGGGATCCAAGGCGTTCGTCTCGGGCGCCGGCCACGCGGACGCCTACCTGGTCGCCGCCAAGTCCGCGGACTCCGGCGCGGTCTCGCACTTCCTGATCCCGGCGGGCGAGGGCGTGACCGTCGAGCAGACCTGGGACTCCCTCGGCATGCGCGCGACCGGCAGCCAGGACGTCCACCTCGACGTGACCGTCCCGGCCGACGCGCTGCTCGGCGGCATCGAGGGCCTGACCGTCCTGCTCGCCCAGGCCATGCCCCAGTGGCTGGTCGCCAGCTACGCGGCCGTGTACGTGGGCGTGGCGCAGGCGGCGATCGACGCGGCCGTGGCGCATGCCCAGGCGCGGGACCTCGGGCGATTACCCGCGGTCCGGGCCCGGATCGGGCGCGCGGACGCCGCCGTGGCCGCCGCCCGCCTCGCGGTGCTGGAGGCCGCGCGGCGTGTCGACGCGGCTCCCGGCGATCCGGCGACGAACCGGTGGGTCTGGCGGGCCAAGCTGCTCGCCGGGGACACCGCGATGGAGGTCGCCGCCTCGATGCTGGAGGGGGCGGGCACGTCCGCGAGCCGCCGCGGGCACCCACTCGAACGCCTCTACCGGGACGCCCGCTGCGGCGCGCTCCAGCCCGCCACCTCGGACGTCTGCGCCGACTGGCTCGGCGTCGCGGCCCTCGGCGGCGACCCGGAGAACGACGCGGCGGTGCCGAGGTGGTGAACGCCGTAATCACGGGGTACGGGGCGGCGTTCCCCGGGACCGAGACCCAGGCCGCCCTGTGGTCGGGCTACTTCGAGGCCCACTTCGGTGGGAGCCGGCTCGCGAAGCGGATCTTCGAGTCCTCCGGCGTGCGCGCCCGGCACGGGGCCGCGAACCCGCTGGCCGAGGACGTGTCGAGCTGGGGCACCGAGAAGCGCATGCAGCGGTACGTCACCGAGGCGCTCCCGCTCGGCAAGGACGCGGTCGCGGCTGCCTTGGACGACGCCGGCCTCGCCCCCGCGGACGTGGGGCTGTTCGCCGTGGCCTCGTGCACGGGCTACACGACCCCGGGGCTCGACATCCGGCTCGCCAGTGACCTAGGCATGTCCTCGGCTGTCCAGCGGCTCTTCGTCGGGCACATGGGCTGCTACGCGGCGATCCCGGCGCTCGGGGCGGTCGCGGACTTCGTGGTGGCGCGGCGGCGGCCGGCGGTCCTGCTGTGCCTGGAGCTGACGAGCCTGCACGTGCAGCCGCCCAGCACGGATCCGCAGCAGCTCGTCGCCCACGCCCTGTTCAGCGACGCGGCCGCCGCGGTGGTGCTGATGCCGTCCGCGGGATCCCTGGGGCCGGGGCTGGCGGGCCTGGAGCTCGTCGACGTGGCCGCGCGCACGGATCCGGCCACCGCGGACCACATGACCTGGGACGTCACCGACCTCGGCTTCCGCATGGGACTGTCGCCACGGGTCCCGGACGTCCTCGCCGAGCACGTCGGGCCGATGATCGCCGAACTGCTCGGCCAGCACGGCCTGGACGTACCCGACGTGCACGGCTGGGCGGTCCACCCGGGCGGCCCGCGGATCCTCGATGTCGTCGCCGCCCAGCTCGGCCTGCCACCCGACGCCCTGGACGCGTCCCGGTCGGTGCTCGCCGAGCACGGAAACTGCTCGTCCGCGACGGTGCTCATGGTCGCCGACGAGCTGACCAGGGCCCGGCCGGTGCCGCCCGGCGGGTACGTGGTCGCGCTGGCGTTCGGTCCTGGCCTGACGCTCTACGCGGCGCTGCTGCGGGCGCGCTCGCTCAGCCGCTGAGGTGGGCGAGCGCGTCGGCCAGGTCGCGCGGGTGTTCGGGGTTGTGCACGATCTCGGCGATCACCCCGTCGGCGCGGACGAGTACGGCGGTCGGCGTCGTCTCCGGTTGCACCGGCCCTGGCCCGGCGAGCGCCGCGGAAAGACCTTTCTCCGGATCGGCGAGGGTGAGCACCCGGGCGTCCGCGGACCCGTTCGGCAGACCCGGTGCGTGCTGACTGCCGACGAGTTCGACCGTCACGAGGCTGCTGCGGCTGGCGAGCACGAGCTCGGCGGCGGCCCGGTCGCACCCACACCCGTCGGGCATGAGCAGGAGCGCCGCGGGGCGGGTCTGCCGGAGCCCGACCGGCCGTCCCGCGCCGTCCTTGAGTGCCAGGTCCGGTAATAGCGCGCCGACCGTGCCGGGCTCGCCGGTGGGGGTGGCCTGTGGTGCGGCGTCGGGCGGGCGCCGCGTGGCCGGGGTCATCACGATGATGAGGCTCGACAGGGCCGCGACGAGCAGCAGCAGGAGCGCCACGAACGGTAGCGAGAGCCCGGGCCGCAACAGAGCGCGACGACGACGGCGGCGGGCGTCCCTGGCCAGTTCGGCCCGGACCTCCGCGGCTTCGGCGGCGAGTTCCCGCGGATCGTCGGGAACCACGAACTCGCTCCAGGGCGGGGGCAGCCCGGCAGGATCGCCGTCGCCGGGGGGCGGGGCGCCGTCATCCGGACCGCGTCGCTGGCTCACGGGCGCCTCCCACGACTTGTGATCTCAACTGTGGCGCACGGAGGCCGTTGGCGCCACACGTTCGGACGTACCCACCCGAGACGGTCTCGACACGCTCCGGCCCGGAGGGAGTTTCTGCCGGTACCGGCTGGACTAGCCCACTCTGCCGGTGAGTACGCAAAACCCCGGTGTGTCAAATCGACGTTGCTACTGAAAGAGCCTTTGACCTGCGGTTTTAGTCGCGCTGGGACTGCCGGAACATGTGTGGGCCGTGTTAGACTTCACATAGCGAAAGGGGTTTCCGACTCATGACTTTCACTGTCGGCGAGACTGTTGTTTATCCCCACCATGGGGCCGCACTGATCGAGGCCATCGAAACCCGCGTCATCAGAGGTGAAGAGAAACAGTACCTCGTTCTGAAAGTCGCCCAGGGCGATCTCACTGTCCGTGTCCCCGCCGAGAACGCCGAGATCGTCGGTGTCCGCGAGGTGGTGGGCGAGGAGGGTCTGGACAAGGTCTTCCAGGTTCTCCGCGCTCCCCACACGGAGGAGCCCACGAACTGGTCCCGCCGCTACAAGGCGAACCTCGAGAAGCTGGCCTCCGGTGATGTGAACAAGGTCGCCGAGGTAGTCCGCGACCTCTGGCGCCGCGACCGCGAGCGCGGTCTTTCCGCCGGTGAGAAGCGCATGCTCTCCAAGGCGCGGGACATCCTCGTGGGCGAGCTCGCGCTCGCCGAAGGCGCGACCAAGGACGAGGCCGAGCTGCTGCTCGACAAGGTGCTGGCTTCCTGAGTGGGTGGTCCGGCCACCGTGCCGGGCGCTTCTGACACCGCGGTGCTCGTCCCGGCTGCAGGCCGGGGCGAGCGTCTTGGTGTGGGCGCCCCCAAGGCGCTCCGCTTTCTCGCCGGCGAACCCCTGCTGGTCCACGCGGTACGCCGCCTCGCCGCGGCGCACTGCGTGGCCGCCGTCGTCGTAGCCGCTCCCCCCGGGGCGTTGGCCGAGGTAGCCGCCATGCTCGCCCCGGTCGCCGGTGCCGCCGAGCTGATCGTCGTCGAGGGCGGGGCGAGCCGGCAGGAGTCCGTCGCGCTGGCGCTCGCCGCGGTCCCCGCCGGGCTGCCGATCGTCCTCGTGCACGACGCCGCGCGGCCGCTGGTCCCGCCGTCGCTCGTGGACGAGGTCGCGGCCGCGGTCCGGTCCGGGCACCCGTGTGTCGTGCCGGTGCTGCCGCTCGTGGACACGATCCGCCGGGTCGGGCCGGACGGGGCCGTCGAGGGCGTCGTGGACCGCTCTACGCTGCGAGCTGTGCAGACACCCCAGGGATTCGCGATCCCCACGCTGCTCGAAGCCCACCGGGTCGCCACCGAGCACGCCACCGACGACGCCGGCCTGGCCGAGCGGATCGGCGTCCCCGTCCACCTCGTCCCCGGACGTGACGAGGCGCTCAAGGTCACCCGCCCCTTCGACCTCGTGATCGCCGAGGCGCTCCTCGCGAGCCTCGCGTGATCCCGCGGATCGGCGTCGGCACCGACGTCCACGCCTACGACCGTGACCGTCCGTGCTGGGTGGCCGGTGTCCTCTTCGAGGGCGCGCCGGGACTCGCCGGGCACTCCGACGGTGACGTGGCCGCGCACGCCGCCTGTGACGCACTGTTCTCCGCCGCGGGGATCGGCGACCTCGGTGCCCACTTCGGAACGTCCCGCCCCGAATGGTCCGGTGCGTCCGGGGTGACACTTCTCACTGAGGCGGCCCGGCTCGTGCGCGCGGCGGGCTTCGAGATCGGCAATGTCGCCGTGCAGGTGATCGGCGTGGCGCCCAAGATCGGCCCGCGCCGCTCGGACGCCGAGGCAGCCCTGTCCGCAGCCATCGGCGCCCCAGTCAGCGTCTCCGCCACCACCACCGACGGCCTAGGCCTCACCGGCCGAGGCGAGGGCGCAGCAGCAATAGCCACCGCCCTCCTAATCCCCACCACCTAACCCTGGTCGTTCGGCCCCAAGCCAACCCGTCGCGAAGTGCGGTACTTGTGGCCGGTCCTGACCGGTAGGGGTTACCGCACTTCCGGGGGTGGGGTGGGGCTGGGTCTGCCGCTAGGCGCCGGCCCGTGGCGAAGTGCGGTAATTGCAACCGCCCCTGACCGGCGGGGATTACCGCACTTCCGGAAGGGGTGTGGCGCTCGGGCCCGCTGGGCGGGCCCTTGGCGAAGTGCGGTACTTGTGGCCGCCTCTGACCGGCGACAGTTACCGCACTTCGGGGTGGGGTGGTGCTGTGTGTGCAGCTGGGCGCGGGCCCTTGGTGAAGTGCGGTAGGGACTGCCCCCGCTTCGGTTGACTCGCGGGGTGGGTGGGTCAGGCCGCGTGTGCGAGCTGGTTGAGTGTCTCGTATTCGATGGGTGTGAGTCTGCCGAGGCGCCGTTGGCGGCGCCGCCGGTGGTAGGTCCGCTCGATCCAGGTGGTGATCGCCAGGCGCAGGTCGTGGCGGGTGGCCCAGCGCTGGCGATCGAGGACGTTGCGCTGGAGCAGGGCGAAGAAGGACTCCATCGCGGCGTTATCGGCGCACGCGCCGACGCGGCCCATTGATCCGGTCAGGCCGTGCCCGTGCAGAGCGTGGACGTAGGTCCGGGACCGGAATTGGCTACCGCGATCGGAATGGACCACCGTGCCGGCCGGGCGCCCGCGCAGGCTGGCCGCGTTGTTGAGGCGGAGACCGCCAGTGCGGCTTTCATGCGGGAG
>JAOPVE010000329.1 GCA_025963185.1 Actinomycetes bacterium | reverse complement strand
AGCGCCCGGGCGAAGGCGGGCAGGTCGAGGAAGTAGTGCTCCTCCTCGACGAACTTGGGTGTCTCACCGTTGATCTTGCTGACCGGGTTGATCAGGTCGATCGGATCGAGCTGGTTGCCGCAGTTGTCGCACTGGTCGCCGCGGGCGCCGTCGTAGCCGCAGATCGGGCAGGTGCCCTCGATGTAGCGGTCGGGCAGGGTGCGGCCAGTGGACGGCGAGATCGCGCCCATCGTCGTCTTGGGAAAGACGTAGCCGTTCTTGAACAGGCCCTTGAACAGCTCCTGGACGATCTCGTAGTGGTTCTGCGTCGTCGTGCGGGTGAACAGGTCATAGGACAGCCCGAGCGCCGTGAGGTCCTCGGCGATCACGCGGTTGTACCGGTCGGCGACCTGGCGGGGCGTCACGCCCTCCTTGTCGGCCTGCACGGTGATCGGGGTGCCGTGCTCGTCGGTGCCGCTGACCATCAGGACCTTGCTGCCCGCCATGCGCTGGTACCGGCTGAACACGTCGGAGGGAACCCCGAAGCCGGAAACGTGGCCGATGTGACGCGGGCCGTTAGCGTACGGCCATGCGACTGCGGTGAGAACGTGGCGGGTCATAACCCCCAGCGTAGTGAGCGGACCGACAGCATTCTCCGGCCGCCCGCGGCACGCCCGGGATCCCGCAATACCCGGCGAAGGGGACCAATCGGTATCCAATGGACCGGTGGCCGACTCACCACAGCTCATCACGGACCAGATCCCGGCACAGATCCTTCCGCCCGGATCGCTCCGCGACCTGCTCCCCTGGACCGCCAGCGGCGCCCCCGAGCCCGCCACCCCGGCCCCGCGTACCGAGCTGATCGCCACCCGGCACCCGGCCGTCGGGCTGCCCGCCCTCGTGCTGATCGCGCTGGTCGTAGCCTTCTTCGGGTGGGTCAGCGCGCAGCCGTTCTGGCTCTCGTTCGGCGCGGGCCAGCCGGGCACGGTCCGGATCACCGCGTGTGAGAGCGGGCGCTGCACCGGATCCTTCGAATCCGGCCCGTTCGGCGCCGAGCGGGTCCACGTGTCCGGAGTCCCGCGTGGCGATCGTCACCCCGGCGCGACCCTGGCCGCCCGCATGCTCAACGACCGCAGCGACTGGGCCTACACGGGAAGCCCCGCCGACCTCGCGCTCCGCTGGAAAATCGGCCTCGGGATCGTCCTGCTCTGCGGCGTCGCGGCCGGGCTCGTCACGGGCATCACCAACCTGCGCGGCGAGCGGCGACGCCGGCGGCTCGCCCTGTGGGCACTGACGATGGCGGGGCCACTGCTGCTCTTCGCCGGAGTCCTCACGGCCGCCCTGATCTAGCCCCGCCGCTTCCGCCCGCGCCGCCCGTTCGCGCCGTTTGCGTCGCCGAAGTGCGGTAACTCCGGCCGGTCCCGACCGGCCGCAATTACCGCACTTCGCGGGGGGTTCGCGGGCGTTTAGCGGGGCTTCGCTCCGACGACCGCGTCGAAGACCTGGCGTTTGGGCAGGTCGTTGGCCTTGGCGATCACGGCGATCGCGTCCTTGCGGGTCAGGCCGCTGGCTTCCCCGTCGGCGACGGCGCGGGCCAGTTCGGCCGGATCCGCTGCGCCGCCCGAGTGTGCGGGAGCCCCGGCGACGACCAGGGTGATCTCGCCGAGCAGCCCGGCCGAGGCCCACTCCGCGAGCTCGCCCAGGGATCCGCGGCGGGTTTCCTCGTGTTTCTTGGTGAGCTCGCGGCAGAGCGCGGCGGGGCGATCGGGCCCGAAGGCCTCGGCGAGGTCGGCGAGCGAGGCCGCGATCCGGTGCGGTGCCTCGAAGAACACCAGCGTGCGGCGCTCGGGCGCCAGCGCCGCGAACGCCGAGCGGCGCTCGCCGGCCTTGCGTGGCGGGAAACCCTCGAAGCAGAACCGGTCGCACGGCAGTCCGGACAGCGCGAGGGCCGTGGTCACCGCGGACGGCCCCGGCAGCACCGTGACCGGCACCTCCCGCTCGACGGCCGCGGCGACGAGCCGAAACCCCGGATCCGAGACGCTCGGCATGCCCGCGTCCGTGACGAGAAGCACCGTCGCCCCGCCCACCAGCGCGTCGGCGAGCTCCGGCGTGCGGCGCTGTTCGTTGCCCTCGAAGTACGACACAACCCGGCCCCGGGTGGTCACCTCCAGGTCACGGACGAGCCGCCGCAGCCGCCGGGTGTCCTCGGCCGCGATCACATCCGCGCTGGCCAGGGCGTCGCGCAGGCGGCCCGTCGCATCACCGGGATTGCCCAGGGGCACTCCGGCCACCAGCAGGCGGCCCGCTGTCGTCTCCATCGTGTACTGCTCCCTCTCCGGCCGGATCCCCATCGAAGCACGTCACCATTCGTGAGCACGCGCCTACGGATCGCCCACCTGTGGACAAGCCAGGCAGCCTGTCGCCTCTACCGCCTACGATCGCCAGGTGGCAGTCACCTTCTCCGAGCACGCGCCGCCCGCTGACCCGAGCGCGCCCGCAGCGCCACCCGCGCAGCGGCACCGGCTGGCCTCCCGGCTACCGGGCGACCGGGTCAGCTCGTGGTGGTGGGCGCTGTCGATCGCCGCCGCCGCACTGGTGTTGCGGCTGGTCTCGCTGTCGTTCCCGAGCAAGCGGGTGTTCGACGAGGTCTACTACTCGAAGGACGCGTGGAGCCTGCTCCAGCACGGCGTCGAGTTCAACGACAAGGGCACCGAGGGCAGCTTCGTCGTCCACCCCCCGCTCGGCAAGTGGTGCATCGCACTCGGGCAGTGGATCTTCGGCAACAACAGCCTCGGCTGGCGGGTGTCCGCGGCGGTGTTCGGCGCGGTCTCGGTGCTGATCCTCGTCAGGGTCGGCCGCCGCCTGCTCGGCTCGACCCTGCTCGGCTGCCTCGCCGGCCTGCTGCTCAGCCTCGACGGCCTGCACTTCGTCATGTCCCGGGTCGCGCTGCTCGACATCTTCCTGATGACGTTCGTGCTCGCCGCGTTCGCCTGCCTCGTCCTCGACCGCGACTCGCGCCGGGCCACGATCCTGGCCCGGCTCGATGCCGGTGACGATCCGGTGACCGCGATCCGGCGCTGGTCCGAGTTGCGGCACATGCCGTGGTGGCGCGTCGCGGCAGCCCTGCTCATGGGGTGTGCGCTCGCCGTCAAGTGGAGCGCCGTCTACTACCTGGCCGCGTTCGTCGTGCTCGCCTTCGTGTGGGAGGCCGGCGCCGTACGCACGGCGGGCGTGAAGCAGTGGATCGCCCGGTCGATCGCCTGGGAGGTCGCGCTCGCCGTCGGGTTCGGCGTGCTCGCCTCGATCGTCTACTTCGGATCGTGGTCCGGGTGGCTACTCACCGACAAGGGCTGGGACCGGCACTGGGCCGAGAACACCGGCAGCCAGGTGGCGTTCCTGCCCAACTTCGTCGTCAACCTGTGGCACTACCACCGCGCCGTACTCGACTTCCACGAGAACCTGCACACCCCACACCCCTACCAGTCGACGCCGTGGAGCTGGCTGTACCTCGGCCGCCCCGTCGCGTTCTACTACGAGAGCCCACAGGGCTGCGGGGCGCCGTCGTGCTCGTCGGAGATCATCGCGCTCGGCAACCCCGCCCTGTGGTGGGCGTTCCTGCCCGCGCTCGTGGGCACCGCCTGGCGCTGGATCGCCCGCCGCGACTGGGCCGCCGGCGCGATCCTGCTCGGCACCGCCGCCGGAATCCTGCCCTGGCTGGCCTACCCGGGCCGCACGATGTTCTTCTTCTACGCACTGCCCGCACTGCCGTTCATGGTGCTGGCCGTCACCGTGGTCCTCGGGATGATCCTCGGCAAGGCCAACGCCGAACTGGACCGGCGGATGGCGGGAGCGATCCTGGTCGGCGCATATCTGTTGCTCGTCGCCGGAGCCTTCGCGTTCTTCTACCCGATCTACACGGGCGAGCTGATCACGAACGCCCAATGGCAGGCCCGCATGTGGCTCGACACCTGGGTCTGACCCGACCCCACCCTTACGCAGCCTCCCCCGCCCGCCCCCGCGCGACCCGGACTGGCCCGCGCGACCCGGACTGGCCCGCGCGACCCGGACTGGCGCGGGCGGCGAGTTCCGCGCGGGTC
>JAOPVE010000215.1 GCA_025963185.1 Actinomycetes bacterium | reverse complement strand
TCCGAAATCACGATCGCCGGCTTAGACCAGTGGGGCGACGCCGACGTCGCCGTCGTCGCCACCGACCGGCTGCGCCCAGACGTGATCACAGCACTACGGCGGGCGGCGAGCGAGACACGAACGCCCGTCGTCCTGGTCATCAACGAGCTCACCGAGTCCGAGCTCCTCACGGCCGTCGAATGCCGGGTGGTGGCCGTGGTTCCGCGTACCGGCGTGAACGGTGACCGGCTCGTGCACAGCGTCCACGCGGCGGCGGCCGGCGGTGGCGTCATGCCCGCGAACCTCGTCGGCGAGCTGGTCAAGCACGTCGAGCGGCTCCAGCGCGAGGTCCTCACCCCCAACGGGCTCTCCTCGTCGGGCCTGACCCCGCGCGAGATCGACGTCCTGCGCCTCATGGCGGACGGCCTGGACACCGCCGAGATCGCCGGCCAGCTCTGCTACTCCGAGCGCACGGTCAAGTACGTCATCTACGGCGTCACCCACCGGCTCAACCTGCGCAGCCGCTCGCACGCGGTCGCCTACGCGATGCGCGCCGGCGTCATCTGATCTCCGGCACGCTCCGGCTTTTCCTCCACCGAAGTGCGGTAACTCGGACCGGCTCTGGCCGGTTCCAGTTACCGCACTTCGCTGTGTGGGGGTCAGCCGAACGGGTTTTCGGCGAGGTAGAAGGACAGCAGGGCCGCGTCGCCGGTGACCTCGATCCCCGGGGAGTCCGCGGGCTGGCGGCGGTAGGCGGTCAGCAGCAGGTCGCGCGCCGATCCGCGCACCGTCACTGCGGCGTCCTCCAGCCCGCGGCGGAAGGCCAGCGCGTCGCCGGTGAGGTCGATCAGCCAGGCCGCGCCGGTGTCGGTGGCGTGCAGGGCCAGGGTCCGGCCCGGGCCTAGCAGGGCGCGGCGCTCGGGGTGGAAGTCGAACATCTGGGGGAGGGATCCGAGTTCGGTCCACTCGTCGAGGCCGTCGGTGGCGAGATCGGGATCCAGGATGAACTCGCCGCCGAGGGCCAGGACCGCGTCCGCCCGGTGCATCGCCGTCTCGTGCGCGAACCGCCGGGCGAAGAACGCCGCCGCGCCACCCTCGACGGCCAGCGGGGTCCACATCGCGGCGGCGGGCCCGGCGTCGCGCAGGGCACCAGCGAGGCCGGCCGCGCTTTCGGCCAGCCACTCGGCGAGCACGGCCGGATCCTCGCCCACGTAGCCGGACAGGTCCCGGAAGGGCGCTTCGGACGGCGGCTCGGTGGCTCTCGCCCTGACCAGCCAGGCGACCCCCCGCTGGCCCCAGCCGAGGTGGCGCAGGAGCTGGTTGACGGTCCAGCCGGGGCAGGAGGGGACCGGCGTGGCGAGGTCCACGCCCGGAAGGGCCGCGGTCAGCAGGCTGGTCTGCCCGGCGATCTCGGCGCAGTAGCGGTCATGGCTCAAGCGGGTCATGGATCCTCACGCTAGCCAACGGGCTGGGTCCGTAACGCCACGGGCTCGCCCCCGGCCGCCTGGATCGACATGCCCAGGAACCCGGTGTCGAGCTGCCCGTCGGAGCTGGCCGTGAACCGCCAGCGGGCGTCACGCGCGGTCCCGGAGACGACGACCGACCAGTCGGATCCGGGAGTGCCCAGCAGCGCCCGCAGCTCGGCGGCGTCGCGCCCGGACGGGGGAGCGGCGAACAGCAGGACCCCAGCGCGGCTGGCCGCGAGCGCGGCGGACGCCTCCCGCATGTTCGCGTACGAGCCGGACGCGGTCCCGCCGAACCCGACGCGCACCACCGGGACGTCCTCGGACCACGGGTTGGTCGTCAGCTCGGTGGCCCACCGGGCGGCGATCGCGCGGCGGACCCGGGAGTCCCCGTCGATCCCGATCACGCCGCGGGCCTGGGACAGGTCGAGCAGGACCCGGCCGCCGCCGACGATCCCGGCGGTGACGAGCCGCGGGTACGGGTGGCCCAGCGACGGATCCACGGGGGCGGACTGGAGTTCGGCGAGCGGCGCGGACCAGGTCCGGGCAGTGGAGTCGGGGGACCAGGGCGCGGGCGCGTCGTCGTCCGGCGCGGTGAGCCGCAGCGTGACCTCGCCGGGTCCGAGGGTGACCGCGTACAGCTCGGGCAGCGAGCGGCCGGACTGCGCGCACGCGGCGGACAGGGTGCGCAGGGCGCGATCCACGGTCCACGACGCGGTGAGGTCGCCGGGGGTCGGCGCGGCCGGCGAGGTGGGCTTGACGGCGGCGCTCCGGCGGCGGATCAGCACGACCCCGGCGGCGCAGCCCGCCAGCGCGACCAGCCCGACCACGAGCAGCACGAGCGCGGTCGCGGGCAGCCCGCCGGTGCCCTCGCCGGCGGACGGCTCGGCCGACCGGACCGCCCCGCCCGGGTTCTCGGCCGCCGGGGGCAGGCTCTCGCCCGGGGACTCCGTGGGCGGCTCCGCGGAGGCGCCGGGGGTGGGGAGTGGACCGGTCCGCACGCCGTCGCCCTTCGCGTCCGCGGGCAGCCGCAGGATCCAGCCCGGCAGGATCGAGGCGGGGTCGGTCATCCGCGCGCCACCGGGCTCCAGGCGGCCCTTGTTGAGCGCGAAGATCTCGGTGTTGCGGGCTCCGCTGCCGAGGAAGCGCTGGGCGATCTCGAAGAGGAACTCGGGCTGGCCCTGGTAGCTGGCCTGCACGACGTAGTACTTCACCGGACCGGGCGGCTCGGCGGCGGCGATCCCCGGCACCGCGAACGCGGCCAGCGCGGACAGCAGGACCGCCAGCAGGACAGCCGGTACCGCTCGCGCGGCGGCGAGGGGCGATGGGACAGCGGGGCGGGGGTAACCGGACATTCGTCATCCTTGGCGTGGTCGTCGGCGGCTGATCGAAAACTACTGTCGGGCGCTGTCCCCAGTCCGCAGGCGAGCCGGCACCGTGCCCGGCTGCGCAGCAACCCTTACCCGGAGGCACCGTGCAGCTCTTCGTGACCGTCGCCGATCCCCTCGCCGGGGATCGCGTCGACCTGGTGGCCGATGTGGACGGGCGGACCCCGGTCGCGGCGCTCGGCGAGCAGATCCAGGCGCTGCTGCGCGACTCGCCGGACCGGTCCGGGTCCGCGCTGCTCTACGTGGACGGACAGCCCGTGGATCCCGGCGAGACGGTGGCCGAGTCGCCGATCCGCGAGGGATCGCTGATCAGCCTCGGAGATCCGGCGGGGTGCGTGCCGCCCGAGCCGCGGGGGATCGCCGAGGTGCGCGTGATCGCCGGTCCGGACGCGGGGCGGGTGTTCCGGCTCGGAGTGGGGTCCGGGGAACTGGGCGGGGATCCGGGGTGCTGGGTCCCGCTCGGCGATCCGGGGCTCGCGCCCTTCGCCGCGCTGCTCACTGTCGACGCCGAGGCGCGGTGCTGGCTCACCCCGGCTCCGGAGTCCGCGCTGACCATCGAGGACGGTCCGGTGGAGGGCCGTACGGAGTGGATCCCCGGGCTGGTGCTCACCGCCGCCGGATCCCTGCTCACGGTCGCCGAGTACACGCGCCCGGACGCCGCGATCGCCCCCTCGGCCGACGGGTCCGGGCTGGACTACAACCGGCCGCCCCGGATCCTGCCCGCGCGCCGGGAGACCTCGTTCGCCCTGCCCGCGCCGCCCCGCGAGGGATCCCGGGCGCCGCTGCCGTGGCTGATGGCGCTGGTCCCGCTCGTGGGTGCGGTGGCGATGACCGCCGTGACCGGCCGGCCGTCCATGATGCTCATGGCGTTCCTCAGTCCCGTTGCCGTGGTGGGCAACTACGTGGTGAACCGCCGCCACGGCCGGCGCTCGCACACCGACCTCGTCCGCGAGTACCGCGAGCGCAAGGCCGCGATCGAGGCGGACGCGCGGGCGGCCGTCGACGCCGAGCGGGCCGAACGGCGGTCCGGCGCCCCGGATCCGGCGGCGGTGCGGGTGATCGCCGGCGGACCCCGGACCCGGCTGTGGGAGCGCCGCCGCCGAGACCCCGACCACCTGCTGATCCGCGCCGGGACCGCGGACCTGCCCTCGGCGGTGACGATCGACGATCCGGAGCGGGAGACCCACCGGCGCTCGGTGCAGTGGGCCATTCCGCACTCGCCGGTGACGATCCCGCTGGCCGGGCGGGGGGTGGCCGGGTTCGCGGGTCCGGGGGACAGCGCGCGGGCGCTGGGCCGGTGGGCCGTGATCCAGGCCGCCGTCCTGCACAGCCCGCTGGACCTGCAGATCGTGGTGCTCACCGATCCGGACGGGCGCGAGAGCTGGGACTGGGTCCGCTGGCTCCCCCATGCCCGCAGCACGTCAGGGCCGCCGGTCGCGATCGGCGCGGACGCGGACACGATCGGCCGCCGGATCGCCTGGCTGCTCGACCTCGTGACCCAGCGCGCGGCGATCCGGGAGAGCACCGGCGAGGCCGGGTTCCGCGAGCCGGACGTGCTCGTCGTGTTCGACCGGTCCCGGCAGCTCCGGGCGCTGCCGGGGGTCGCGCAGGTGCTCCGGGACGGTCCGGCGGTCGGGGTGTACGCGCTGTGTCTGGACGCCAGCGAGCGGCTGCTGCCCGGCGAGTGCCAGGCGGTCGTGTCCGTCGAAGGACCCACGCTGCGGGTGGCGCAGGCGGGCGAGGAGGAGCTGACCGGTGTCCGGCCGGACTACGTCAGCCCGGCCTGGTGCGCCGAGGTGGCCCGCACGCTGGCCCCGCTGCGGGACGTGAGCGGCGACGACGACGATGCCGCCCTGCCGCAGGCGAGCCGGCTGCTCGACGTGCTCGCGCTGGATCCACCGGAGCCGGGGGCCATCGCCGCGCGCTGGGCCACCGGGGGGCGGAGCACGGCCGCGGTGATCGGCGAGTCCTTCGACGGGGCGTTCTCGATCGACCTGAGCCGTGACGGGCCGCACGGGCTCATCGCCGGTACCACCGGATCCGGCAAGTCCGAGCTGCTGCAGACCATCGTGGCCTCGCTCGCGATCGCCAACCGGCCGGACGAGATGACGTTCGTGCTGGTCGACTACAAGGGCGGCAGCGCGTTCGGGGACTGCGTCGCGCTGCCGCACACGGTCGGCATGGTCACCGACCTGGACGAGCACCTGGTCCGCCGGGCGCTCGCCTCGCTGACCGCCGAGCTGCGCCGCCGCGAGCACCTGCTGGCCGCCGCCGAGGCCAAGGACATCGAGGACTACCAGCGCCGATCCGCCGGGGCGGCCGACGAGGAACGGCTGCCGCGGCTGCTCATCGTCATCGACGAGTTCGCCTCGATGGCCCGCGAACTGCCCGACTTCGTCACGGGGCTGGTCAACATCGCCCAGCGCGGCCGCTCGCTGGGGATCCACCTGCTGCTCGCCACGCAACGGCCGAGCGGGGTCGTGTCCCCGGAGATCCGGGCGAACACCAATTTACGGATCGCGCTGCGGGTGACCGACGCCGCCGAGTCCAGCGACGTGCTCAACGCGCCCGACGCGGCCCGGATCGCCAAGAGCACCCCCGGCCGGGCCTTCGTCCGCTTCGGGCACGCCTCGCTGGTGCCGTTCCAGTCGGCGCGCGTCGGCGGCCGGACCCCGGGCGCGGTCAGCGACGACACGGTCCCGCCGGTGCTCCGGCCGCTCGGCTGGACCGACCTGGGCCGCCCGCTGGCACCCACGGCCGCGGCCGCGCCCGAGGCCGGGGAGGTCACCGACCTCCAGGTGCTCGTCGGGGCGCTCCGCGAGGCCGCGGTGGCGGCCGGGGTGCCCGAGCAGCCCAGCCCGTGGCTGCCCGCGCTGCCCGGTCACCTCACGATCGCCGAGCTGGCCGATCCGGACTGGGACTCGGCGGGCCTGCGCCCGATCCCGTACGGCGTCGAGGACCTGCCGAGCCAGCAGAGCCAGCGGACCGCCGCGATCACCCTCGCCAGCTTCGGGCACCTGTTCGCCGTCGGCGGCCCCCGGACCGGCCGCTCGCAGTTCCTGCGCACCCTCGCCGGATCCGCCGCCCGCCTGCACTCCACGGCGGACCTGCACCTCTACGGGCTGGACTGCGGAAACGGCGCCCTGCTGCCACTCGCCGCGCTCCCGCACTGCGGCGCGGTCGTCGGACGGTCCGAAGTGGAGCGATCGGTGCGGCTCGTCAAGCGGATCGCCGAGGAGATCCGCCGCCGGCAGGGCGTCCTCGCCGCTGGTGGCTTCGCCGACATCACCGAACAGCGGCGCGCCGCACCGGCAACCGGGCGGCTGCCGCACGTCCTGCTGCTGCTCGACCGCTGGGAGGGATTCCTCGGCACCCTCGGCACCCTCGACGGCGGCGCGCTCGTCGACGAGGTGTTCACGTTCCTGCGCGAGGGCGCGAGCGTGGGCGTGCACCTGGTGATCACCGGCGACCGCAGCCTGCTCAGCGGCCGGATCGCCACCCTCACCGAGGACAAGATCGTGTTCCGGCTGCCCGACCGCGGCGACTACTCGCTCGCCGGGCTGGTCCCGCGGGCCATGCCCGAGCAGCTCGAACCCGGCCGGGCGTTCCGGTCGGACTCGGCGATCGAGCTCCAGGTCGCGCTCCTGACCGCGGACACCTCGGGCGCGGCGCAGGCGGCCGAGCTGTCCTCCATCGCCGCCGACGCCACGGCCCGCGACGAGTCCGTGCCCGGGTCGCTGCGGCCCTTCCGGCTCGGCGAGCTGCCGTCGGAGATCCCGTACGCGGACGCCGCTGCCCTGCGCCCGCAGTCCGCCGGTCCGGGCTGGGTGCTCGCCGGAGTCGGTGGGGATCAGCTCACGGCCTACGGTCCGGATCTCGCCGCCGGGATCCCCGCGTTCCTCGTCGCCGGGCCGCCGAAGTCCGGCCGGAGCACGGCGCTGGTGGCGATGGCCCGGTCCGCGGTGGACTCCGGCCACGAGGTGATCGCGGTCGCCCCGCGTAGCTCGCCGCTGCGCGCGCTGGAGGGCAGCGAGGGGGTGATCACGGTCTTCACCGGATCCGACCTCGCCGCCCCGGAACTGCTCACGGCCATCGAGAAGGCGTCCGGCCGGCTGCTCGTCGTGGTCGACGACGCGGGAGCCCTGCGGGACTGCTCGGCGTCGAGTGAGCTGCGGG
Organism: Actinomycetes bacterium; assembly: GCA_025963185.1. Lineage (GTDB taxonomy): Bacteria > Actinomycetota > Actinomycetes > Mycobacteriales > Cryptosporangiaceae > RYN-140. The sequence continues at coordinate 700 of JAOPVE010000215.1, read as the reverse complement.
ACGTGATCCGGACCGGCGAGGCGCGCGGCTGGGCGGTGGCGCTCGCCGGCGATCCGGACGACCTCTCGGCCGGCTTCAGCGGCTGGATCGTCGACGCCCGGAAGTCCCGCCGGGGCCTGCTGCTCTCGCCCCAGGGCCGCACGGACGGCGAACTCGTCGGCGCGCGGCTGGCTCGCACGGCGGTGGGCCAGCCGATCCGCCCCGGGCGCGGCCTCCTCTTCCTCGGCGACGGCGACCCCACCCCGATCCAGGTCCCCCACCCCCTCCCCGCAGTGCGGTAACCCCGACCGGCCCCAACCGGCCTCAGTTACCGCACTTCGCGGGTGAACCCGGTTCGGGTGGGGGAGGGGTGGGGGTGAGGGCTGCCGCGACCGCCTGCTCGGGGGTGGTCGCGTAGTGGATGCCGGGGATCGGGTCGCCGTTCGCGTCGAGGATCCGCCAGCCGCCGAGCGACACGACCCGGCGGCCCAGCCGCATGGCGAGGGCGACCTCGCTGAGGGTGCCCCAGGATCCGCCGACGGCGATCACCGCGTCCGCGCTGGTCACGAGGATCGCGTTGCGGGCCTGACCCATGTTCGTCGCGACCTCGGCGGACAGGCTTTCGATCTGGCAATGGGGGTATGACCTGCACGCTAGGCTTCCTTGGCTGGTTCCGGATCTGCTCGATCCCTATTTTGTTTCGAAGCCGTCGGAGATTTTC
>JAOPVE010000147.1 GCA_025963185.1 Actinomycetes bacterium | reverse complement strand
GAGCGGCTGCCGTGCTCGCGTGCGCGCTGCTGCTCCGCCGCGGCCGGATCGCGCCGCCAGTTCCCGCACCGCCCGTCGATCAGCCGCCTGTCGACCTGGAACTGAGCCGCCGCAGCGTCGAGACGCTGAGCACCGCGCTGGTCGTGATCGATCCGGGCGACGAGATCGTGCTCGCCAACCCGGCCGCGCGCCGGCTCGGGGTCGTCAAGGACGGGCGGCTGCCGCACCCCATGCTGCGGGCGCTGGTCCGCCAGGCCCGGCGCACCGGCGAGGCGTGCCGCACCGAACTCGAACTCGAACGCGGACGGAACCTCGAACCGCTCGGCGTCCGGGCCCAGGCGGCCTGGCTCGGCCCCGGCGGGCACGTGGCGCTCGAAGTCGAGGACATCACCGAGGAGCACCGGGTCGCCAAGGTCCGGCGGGACTTCGTCGCCAACGTCAGCCACGAGCTCAAGACCCCGGTCGGCGCGCTCGCGCTGCTCGCCGAGGCCCTGCTCGACGCCGTGGACGATCCCGAGGCCGTCGAACGGTTCGCCCGGCGCATGCAGCACGAGTCCAGCCGGCTCGGGCGCCTGGTCCAGGAGCTGATCGACCTGTCCCGCCTCCAGGGGGCGGATCCGCTGCCTGAGCCCGAGACCGTCCTCGTCGACGTCGTGGTCTCCGAGGTCGTGGACCGCACGAGGCTCGCCGCCGAGGCCCGCGGGATCGCCCTGGTGTCCGGCGGCGACCACGGCCTGACCGTGCAGGGATCCGAGAGTCAGATCATCACGGCCCTCGCGAACCTGGTCGACAACGCGATCGCCTACAGCCCCGAGCACACCCGGGTCGCGATCGGCACCCGCCGCCGGGACGGGCTGGTCGAGATCTCGGTCAGCGACCAGGGCATCGGGATCGCCGAGCCCGACCTCGACCGGATCTTCGAGCGGTTCTACCGGGCCGATCCGGCGAGGTCGCGGGCCACCGGCGGCACCGGGCTCGGACTGGCCATCGTCAAGCACATCGCGACCAACCACGGCGGCAGCGTCGACGTGTGGAGCATCGAGGGGTCCGGATCGACATTCACCTTGCGCCTGCCCGACGACACCGAGGCCCAGCTGGACAGCCCCGCGGTAGTGAAGCCTGCGGTAGTGAAAGGAACGGCGTGACCCGAGTACTGGTCGTGGAGGACGAGGAGTCCTTCTCCGACGCCCTGTCGTACATGCTGCGCAAGGAAGGGTTCGAGGTGGCGATCGCGGCCACCGGACCCGAGGCGCTGGTGGAGTTCGAGCGGTCCGGTGCCGACATCGTGCTGCTCGACCTGATGCTGCCCGGCCTGTCCGGCACCGAGGTGTGCCGCCAGCTCCGGGGCAAGTCCTCGGTGCCGATCATCATGGTGACCGCCCGCGACGCCGAGATCGACAAGGTCGTCGGGCTGGAGATCGGCGCGGACGACTATGTCACCAAGCCGTACTCGCCGCGGGAGCTCGTCGCGCGGATCCGGGCGGTGCTGCGGCGGCGATCCGAGCCCGAGGAGATCTCGTCGTCCGCCCTGGAAGCCGGTCCGGTCCGGATGGACGTCGACCGGCACACGGTCACGGTCAACGGCGGCGGCGTCTCGCTCCCGCTCAAGGAGTTCGAGCTGCTGGAGATGCTGCTGCGCAACGCGGGCAGGGTGCTCACCCGCGGCCAGCTCATCGACCGGATCTGGGGCGCCGACTACGTGGGCGACACCAAGACCCTCGATGTCCACGTCAAGCGGCTGCGGGCGAAGATCGAGCCAGAGCCGGGGGCGCCGAAGTACCTCGTGACCGTCCGCGGGCTGGGTTACAAGTTCGAAGCCTGACGGCTCGCGGTCGTCGCCGGGTGCTCGGCGATCAGGCCGCCGGCTTCCCGGGCCGCGCACAGCTCGGCGAGCCGCCGGTACGCGGGCACGCCGATCAGCGCGGCGATCTCCGGCGCGTAACTGCGGTACACCGGCTCGGCCGCCGTGTGCGCCTCGGGCGCGGACGTACACCACCAGTGCAGGTCGTGGCCGCCCTCGCCCCAGCCGCGGCGGTCGAACTCGCCGAGGGTGTCGACCAGCACCTTGCTGTCGTCCGGCCGGGTCACCCACTCCTGCTCCCGCCGGATCGGCAGCTGCCAGCACACGTCCGGCTTGGCCTCCAGCGGGTGCCTTCCCTCGCGCAGGGCCTGGGCGTGCAGCGCGCACCCCTCGCCGCCGGGGAAGCCGGGCCGGTTGAGGAAGATGCAGGCGCCGTCGACGATCGCGGTCCGGCGGCGGTTCTCCTCCTCGCCGATCGAGTCCAGCTCGGTCCAGCGCGCGAAGCCGTTCACGCGGTACTGCCAGTTCTCGGGCGTGAGCCGCCGGGCCACCGCGCGCACCCGCTTCTCGTCCGCCTCGTCGGTGAAGAACGCGCCGTGACTGCAACAGCCGTCGTCGGGGCGCTCCTCGGAGATCCCGTGGCAGCCTCGGCCGAAGATGCAGGTCCAGCGCGAGAGCAGCCAGGTCGTATCCGCCCTGATGATGTGCTCGGGACTGTCCGGATCGGCGAACTCCAGCCACTCGCGCGGGAAGTCCAGCGAGGTCTCGGTGTCCCGCGGACGCGGCATCGGCAGGTCGACAGGGGCGACACTCATGCGAGCAGCCTAAGCGCTCAGCCGCCGGGGGGACGGCCCAGCCACGGTACGGTTTCCCGATGCGACTAGGCGTGCTGGACGTCGGTTCCAACACCGTGCACCTGCTCGTCGTCGACGCGCACCGCGGCGGGCACCCGATGCCCGCGTACTCGGAGAAGTCGGTGCTGCGCCTCGCCGAGCACGTGGACGACGAGGGCCGCCTTTCGGACTCCGGCGCGGACGCGCTGATCCAGGCGGTGGCGTCGGCGCGCAAGGAGTCGATCCGCCTGGAGGCCGACGACCTGCTGGCGTTCGCGACCTCGGCGATCCGGGAGGCCAGCAACGGCGAGCGCCTCCTGGCCAGGGTCCGGGACGAGACCGGGGTGCCGCTGGAGGTCCTGTCCGGGGCGGACGAGGCGAGGCTGACGTTCCTGGCGGTCCGCCGCTGGTTCGGCTGGTCCGCTGGCCGGCTGCTGTGCCTCGACATCGGCGGCGGATCGCTGGAGCTGGCCACCGGCATGGACGAGCTGCCCGAGCTGGCCCTGTCACTCCCGCTCGGCGCCGGCCGGATGACCAGGGAGCGCTTCTCCGCGGATCCGCCGCCGCGGGCCGAACTGGCCGAGCTGCGCGAGCTGGTGGACTCCCAGCTCGCCCCGGTGGCACCCCAGCTCCTGGCCGCGGGCGTTCCGGACCGGGCGGTAGCCACGTCGAAGACGTTCCGCACGCTGGCGAGGCTCGCCGGAGCAGCCCCGTCCTCGAAGGGCCTGCGGGCGACCCGGGTACTCACCCGCGACGGACTGCGCCAGGTGATCGCGTTCATCTCCCGGATCAGCTCCGCCGACCTCGCCGGACTCGAAGGCGTGAGCCCGGCCCGTGCGCACCAGGTCCTCGCCGGAGCGGTCGTCGCCGAGTCGGCGATGCGCCATCTCGACATCGGGCAACTGGCGATCTGCCCGTGGGCGCTGCGCGAGGGCGTGATCCTCCAGCGCCTGGACTGGCTCGACGGCGGCCTGGCCCAGCTCGTCGCGGACTTCTAGCCTTCCGGTTTCGCCGCGGCGGGGCCGTCCTGCCGGGGCGCACCCGGGCTCGCACCGTTTTGCCCGGATCGGGGTGCGGCGGTCCCTCGGCGGGGCGACTACTCTGGGCGAGGTGACCAAACCCGGCGATCCCGTCACGCCCGTGAACGGCAACCGAAACTCCGCGGTGAACATCTCCGCGGCCAAGGTCGGCCTGTCCACCGCCTCGGTATACCCCGAGGCCACGCCCGCCGCGTTCGAGATCGCTGCGGCGCTCGGCTACGACGGCATCGAGGTCATGGTCTGGAACGATCCGATCAGCCAGGACGTCGACCAGCTCGCGAAGCTCTCGGATCGGTTCGGCCTGCCGATCCTGGCGATCCACGCGCCGTGCCTGGTGATCACCCAGCGGGTCTGGAGCCCGGATCCGTGGCAGCGGCTGCGGCTGGCCAAGGACGCCGCCGAACGGCTCGGCGCGACCACGGTCGTGGTCCACCCTCCGTTCCGGTGGCAGCGCGAATACGCCAAGGGCTTCGGCCCGGGCCTCGCCGCGCTCTCGGACGAGACCGACGTCGTCTTCGCGGTCGAGAACATGTTCCCGCTGCGCGCCAGGGGCCGTGAGTTCATCCCGTACGCGCCGCACTGGGACCCGACCGGCGAGGGCTTCGCGCACTACACGCTCGACATCTCGCATACGGCCGTGTCGCGATCGGACACCCTGGCGATGGCCGAGCGGATGGGCGACCGGCTGCACCACGTCCACCTCGGCGACGGCACCGGGCTCGGGCGCGACGAGCACATGGTCCCGGGGCGGGGCACGCAGCCGTGCGGTCCGCTGCTGGAGCGCCTGGCTCAGCAGGGGTACGCCAGCTCGGTCGTCGTGGAGGTCTCGACCAAGCGCCTGCGCGACCGCGAGTTGCGCGAGGCCGACCTCGCCGAGGCGCTGGCGTTCGCGCGACTGCACCTCGCGACGCCCCGTGACCTCGCCGAGGCTCGCTGATCCGTAATCCGTATGCTCGTACTGCATGATGCTGAGGCGCCTCGATCAGGCGACCGGCCAGGTCCTGCGTCCCCGCCCTCGAGCGCCTGACCGAGCCGCTCGGGGGCGCACTTGTTTCCCGGCTCTCGCCGCTGCGCACGCAGGGTTAGGCTGGCGGGCATGTTTCGTTCGGTCATCCTCGCGGCGTCGCGCAACCACCAGGTCGAGCGTGCCGTCGCCAATGCGCCGGTCAGCCGGAACGTCGTCCGCCGGTTCGTCGCCGGATCCAGCGTCGACGACGCACTGGCCGTCACCCGCGATCTCGTCGCGTCCGAACTGACGGTCAGCCTCGACTACCTCGGCGAGGACACCCACGACGCCGACCAGGCCACCGCGACCAAGGACGCCTACCTCACCCTGCTCAAGGCCCTCGACGGGGTGGGCCTGGCGGCCAGCGCAGAGGTCAGCGTCAAGCTCTCGGCCGTCGGCCAGCTACTGGACCGTGACCTCGCCGTCGCTAACGCCCGCGCGATCTGCCAGGCCGCCGCCGACGCCGGCACCACGGTCACCCTCGACATGGAAGACCACACGAGCACCGACTCCACTCTGGAAATCCTCGCCGAGCTGCGGCGCGACTACCCGCAGACCGGGGCGGTCCTGCAGGCCTACCTGCGCCGCACCGAGGGCGACTGCCGCGAGCTGTCCGGCGCCGGATCGCGCGTCCGGCTGTGCAAGGGCGCCTACGCCGAGCCCGAGTCCGTCGCGTTCCAGTCCGCGCTGGAGGTCGACAAGTCGTACGTGCGCTGCATGAACGTGCTCATGGCCGGCGAGGGGTACCCGATGCTCGCCACCCACGATCCGCGGCTGATCGCCATCGCCGCCGAGCGGGCCAAGTGGCACGCGCGGCCGCAGGAGTCGTTCGAGTTCCAGCTGCTCTACGGCGTCCGGCCCGAGGAGCAGCTGCGGCTGGTCCGGGACGGCTACACCGTGCGCGTCTACGTGCCCTACGGCGACGAGTGGTACGCCTACCTCATGCGCCGGCTCGCCGAGCGCCCCGCTAACGTCACGTTCTTCCTCCGCGCGCTCGCGTCCAAGAAGTAAGGGGTCCACTGTGCGCAAGCTGGCGATCCTCGGGGCAGGCAAGCTCGGCGAGGCCCTGCTCTCGGGCCTGCTGCGGGCGGGCCGGTCCCCGGACGACATCGTCGTGGCCGAACGGGCCGACGACCGCGCGGCCTACCTCAAGGATCGCTACGGCGTCAGCTCGATGTCCGCCCCCGAGGCCGCCGCGCACGCCGAGGTCGTGCTGATCGCCGTCAAGCCCCAGGACATCGGATCCCTGCTCAGCGACCTCGCCGGGCACCTCACGAGCAACCACCTTGTCGTGTCCGTCGCCGCCGGGATCCCCACCGCGTACATCGAGCGGATCCTCGGTGCCGACGTCCCCGTCGTCCGGGTCATGCCCAACACTCCCGCCCTGGTGGACGAGGCGATGAGCGCCATCAGCGCCGGCGCCCACGCCCGCGAGGAGCACCTGGCCGAGACCGAGTCGATCCTGTCGCCCGTCGGCAAGGTCCTGCGCCTGCCCGAGTACCAGCAGGACGCGGTGACCGCACTCTCCGGATCCGGTCCGGCGTACTTCTTCTTCCTCGTCGAGGCCATGATCGACGCCGGGATCCTGCTCGGACTGCCCCGCACGGTCGCCGCCGACCTGATCGTCCAGACCGCGCTCGGTGCGGCGACCATGCTCCGGGACAGCGGCGAGCACCCGGTCCAATTGCGGGAGGCCGTGACCTCGCCGGGGGGGACGACCATCGCGGCGATCCGCGAACTGGAGCGCCACGGAGTCCGCGCGGCCCTGATCGACGCGATCGAGGCAGCCAGCGACCGCTCCAAACAACTCGGCCACCTCTACGACTAGACCCCCTCTCGTTGGGGGACCGCCGGAGGTCTCGGCGCCCGGCCCGCGTGTTGGATTGGCGCACAACGTTTCCTCAGCCCCCTCGTCGGTCCGCCCACCCGCGCGGTACTCAGCTCGGTCGCCGATCCCTCCGAAGTGTGTGCCGCCACGCCGGTCGGGACCGGCAAACCGGCACGCACTTCGAAAATCGGCGGTCTGGGCATGGGTGAGCGACGCGTCGTGGCGACGGCTGGTGCCGTGGTGGGCCGGCGTGGGGTGGGGGTGACGGGGGCAGATGAGGTCACACTGGACATGCCCGATGTCACTGTTGCGAGAAAAAATGTCGCGTTGCGTGCCGAGCGGGTAGCTTTCTGTAGGAAGAAATCGGGACGACTCTCGCCTAACAACATCCGTACCGTTACTGTTCATATAGCACGTGCGTGGCCCATGCGCCGGTGGGGGATGCCGGTGCACGACGCGTGCCGGGGTAGAGGGTGGTGCGGTACATGCCTGGTCAGAGCCCGCTGTTAGAAGTCCGGTTCCTCACGGTTGCCGAGGTGGCGACGCTGATGCGCGTGTCGAAAATGACCGTGTATCGGCTGGTTCACTCCGGCGAGCTTGCGGCCGTCCGGGTCGGAAGGTCGTTCCGGGTACCGGAGTCGGCCGTGAACCAGTACCTGAAGGACGCGTTCACCGACACCGCGTGAGCCGTCCGACATGCCGCTACTGATGACAGGGCCAGCCGGGGTGACCCACCCCGGTGGGGCCAGCTAGGCTGGACCCTTAATCAGCAGCGGTTTGCGTAGACCAAGGATGTGGCATGGGCTCGGTCATCAAGAAGCGTCGTAAGCGGATGGCGAAGAAGAAGCACCGCAAGCTGCTCAAGAAGACCCGCGTCCAGCGCCGCAACAAGAAGTAGCGCAGGGGCACACACACCGACTTTCGATACGGCGGGAGGCTGCGTTGCCGCCGAACGTCGTCCTTGTCACGGGCGTCAGCCGTCACCTGGGTGGCCGGGTGGCGGCCCGGCTCGCTGCGGATCCGCGCATCGAGCGGGTGATCGGTGTCGACACGACGCCGCCCGCTGGTGACATCGCCGAGCTCATCGGGCGCACCGAGTTCGTGCGCGCCGACATCCGGAACCCGCTGATCGCCAAGGTGATCGCGACGGCCGGAGTCGACACCGTCGTACACATGAGCGTCGCCGCCATGCCGATCGTGGCTGGCGGCCGCTCGTCGATGAAGGAATTCAACGTCATCGGCACCATGCAGTTGCTCGCCGCGTGCCAGAAGGCGCCGAGCGTCCGCAAGGTCGTGGTGCGGTCCACGACCACGGTGTACGGATCGTCGCCGCGCGATCCGGCGCTGTTCACCGAGGACATGGAAGCCAAGGGCGCGGCCCACGGTGGTTTCGCCAAGGACGCCGTCGAGGTCGAGGGGTATGTGCGCGGGTTCTCCCGGCGCCGCCCCGACGTGGTCGTCACGATGCTGCGGTTCGCGAACTTCCTCTCCGGCCGCATCGACACGCCGCTGACGAAGTACTTCCAGCTCCCGGCCGTCCCGACGATTCTCGGGTTCGATCCGCGGCTGCAGTTCCTGCATGTCCAGGACGGTCTCGACGTGCTTCAGCAGGCCAGCCTCGAAGACCACCACGGCACCTTCAACGTGGCCGGGCCCGGGGTCATGCTGCTCTCGCAGGCGATCCGCCGGGCGGGCCGGATCGGCATTCCGGTGCCACCGATCGCCGCCTCGACGCTGGGATCGGTGCTGCGCAGCGCGGGCGCGGCGGACTTCTCGCCCGAGCAGCTCAACTTCCTGTCCTACGGCCGAGTGGTCGACACGAGCAAGATCGAGCGCACCTTCGGGTGGCAGCCGCACTACTCGACCGTCGAGGCGTTCGACGACTTCGTGCGCGGGCGCAACCTGACCTCGGTGCTGAGCCCCGACAACGTGAAGGCGGCCGAACGCGCGGTACTGACGCGGGTCGCCGGAAGACGGAGCGTCGATGCCTGAGGCGCGGATCATCCCCATCAACGCCGGCGACACCCCGCCCAAGAACAGCAAGAACGCCCGGCGCCCGCGCAAACCCGTCCCGCCGGACGTCGAGCCTCCCGAGACGCTGCGCGACATGGGCAGCTTCGTCGCGGGCAAGAACGGCGAGACCGCCGGACCGCCGGAGCCCGAGCCGGATCCGCCCGCGGCCGAGGTGCCGGTGGACGACGATCCGTGGGAGCAGCGGATCGCGGGCGCACTCGGGTTCCTGCGCCGCCGCCTGACCGGCGAGTACGAGGTGGACGAGTTCGGCTTCGACGCCGAGCTCACCGAGACCGTGATCGCCGCGCCGCTGCGGCCGCTCTACGAGAAGTGGTTCCGGGTCGAGGTCAGCGGCATGGAGCACGTGCCCGACAAGGGCGCGGCGCTGATCGTGGCCAACCACTCCGGCACGATCGCGCTCGACGGGGCCATCACCGCGCTCTCGCTGCTCGACCACCAACCGGCCCGGCGCCACCTGCGCATGCTCGGCGCTGACATGGTGTTCTCGACGCCGTTCCTCGGAGAACTGGCGCGCAAGTCCGGCAACACACTCGCCTGCCAGGCCGACGCCGAGCGCCTGCTCTCCAACGGAGAGCTCGTCGGCGTCTACCCCGAGGGCTTCAAGGGCGTCGGCAAGCCGTACAGCGAGCGGTACAAGCTGCAGCGCTTCGGCCGGGGCGGGTTCGTGGCGTCCGCGCTGCGCACCAAGGCGCCGATCATCCCGTGCTCGATCGTCGGGGCCGAGGAGATCTACCCGATGCTCGGGAACGCCAAGCTGCTCGCCCGGCTGCTCGGGATGCCGTACTTCCCGCTGACGCCGACGTTCCCGTGGCTCGGGCCGCTCGGCATGATCCCGCTGCCGTCGAAGTGGTACATCGAGTTCGGCGAGCCGATCGACACCGCGCCACTGGCCGACCGGGCCGACGATCCGATGCTGGTGTTCAACGTCGCCGATCAGGTGCGCGAGACGATCCAGCAGACGCTGTACCGGCTGCTGATGAAGCGCAAGTCGGTGTTCCTGTAGGTCTGGGCGAGCCGGGCGGGCGAGATCCGCTGGAAGGTCTTAACGCATTTTCCGGCGGACTGCCAGGCCGGCCAGCACGCCGCCCGCGAGCGCTCCCGCTCCGAGTACGGCGGGCACCCCGACCTTGGCGGCCTTGCGGGCGGTGCGGTAGTCGCGGATCTCCCAGCCGTGGTCGCGGGCGGTGCGGCGCAGGTCGGCGTCGGGGTTGATGGCGACCGCGCGGCCGACTGCGGTGAGCATCGGGACGTCGTTGGACGAGTCGCTGTAGGCCGTGCAGCGAGTGAGGTCGAGGCTCTCACGCAGGGCCAGCGCCCGCACGGCCTCGGCCTTCGCCGGACCGTGCAGGGGCTCGCCCATGAGCCGGCCGGTGTAGCGGCCGTCCTCGACCTCGGCGACCGTGCCGAGCGCGCCGGTCAGGCCGAGGCGGTGCGCGATGATGCTCGCGAGCTCGACCGGGGTGGCCGTGACGAGCCAGACCCGCTGGCCGGCGTCGAGGTGCTGCTGGGCGAGCGCGCGGGTGCCGGTCCAGATGCGGTCGGCCATGAGCTCGTCGTAGATCTCTTCCCCGTGCTGGACGATCTCGCTGACCTGGCGCCCGGCGACGAACGCCAGCGCCGCCTCCCGCGCCTGCACCATCCCGGCGTGACTCTCCGCGCCCGAGACCCGGAACTTGAGCTGTTGCCACCCGAACCGCATCAGGTCGCTGCTCGTGAAGTACTTGCGCGCGGCGAGGCCCTTGGCGAAGTGGTAGATCGACGCGCCGACCATCATCGTGTTGTCCACGTCGAAAAAGGCGGCTGCGGACTGGTCGGGCGGCACGCCGAGCGCGGTCTCGACCTCGGCGGCGGCGGCACTGGCGGCCCCGGCGAGCACTGCCCGGACGTCCTCGTCGCGACGGCGGCGGCGCAGCCGGCGCTGGATCATCGAGGTCACGGCGGTCCTTCTCCCAGGGTGCGAAGTCACCGGCGCAGGGCCACGCCAGTGAGGCCGGCTTCCAGGGTAGCGGGCGGCTGCCGGAGTGCCGCGTGTCGCGAGCGGCTGAACAGCCGAAACACCGGTGCCCGCCGTCCGGGTGGACGGCGGGCACCGGCGAGGAAGGGCGTGTAGCTCAGGGCAGCTGCGGGACGGGCGGGGACTCGCTGAGCGGGCCGACGACCCCGCCGACCGCGCCGCCGACCGTGTCGGTGACGCTGCCGAGCACCCCGTCGAGACCGCCGGTGGCGGGGTCGGAGCTGGGCTGTGCCGAGGGATCCGTGGCCCGTTCCGGTGCCGAGACCCCCGAGGGTCCCGCCCCGCCAGTCTGGGGCTGGCCCGCCGCGGCCGGGGACCCGCTGGCCCCGGGGGTGACGCGCTGCGGGGTGGACCGCCGATCCGTGCCCGGAACGGGGACTGTGGGACTCGTCCCGCCCGGCACCGGACTGGTCCCCGGCACCTCCCGGGTCGCCTTGGCGCACGGCCTGGGCTGGATCCCGAGCGAGTCGTGCTTCGCCGCGCCGGCGAACTGCCCGTTGCACACCACGGACGGCCGGAGCTTGGCCGACCGGATCCGCACCGCCTCGATGAGGTTGAGCGAGGCCAGTGGCCTGGCGTGGCGATCCTCGGGGAGTGGGGCGATCAGCCCGGCGATGAGCTGGCGGCGCTGGGTAGCCACGAAGTCGTCCACGATGTCCAGCGGCGCGGTCTCGGCGTTGTCCAGCGCGGCCTGGCCCAGCTCGGCCATGCCGGCCTTGGTGTTGGCGTCCATGCTGCCCAGGGCCCGGTCCAGCTCGGCCGCGTCGTTGCGGACGGTGATCGCCTCGACCAGGCGGTTGCGGGCGAACTCCAGGAGCAGCTGGCCCCTGCTGGTGTCGGATCGAGCCAGTGCCAGCTGGGCGGCCTCGCGGCTGCGCTTGACGCTGTAGAGGGTGTCGCCGGGGTTGGCTCCGCCGCTGGCCATGCTGATCCCCGAGAGCGCGACGATGGCCGTGACCGTGCTGGCGGCGACCGCGATCCGGCGGGGGACCCGGTTGGTGGCCTGCGCGTGCTGGTGGCGCTCGGCGCGGCTCGGCCTGGCCCCGCTCTCGCCGCCGACACCCTGGACGCTCGCGACGGCGAGCAGGCGCGTCCGCAGCCGGTCCCGGTAGAGCGGATCGACGCTGGCGTCGACCTCGATCGCGCGGAGCCTGGCACTGAGGTCGAGAAGCGGCGCACTGCTGCCAGCTCCGGACGGCGAGTTGCGGCCGTCGAGCTGGGCGGCGAAGCGCTCAGCCTTGCGTCGCTCGGACGGGCTGATGACCACCGTACGCACCCCCCTTCTTCCTGAACGCGCGCTGTGGGCGAGCCGGACCGGTGCGAGCCCGATCGGGCCCGCACTGACACAACGCGTGACAGACAGGGTTGGTTACGGCCTCCTCGCCGGTGGCTAAGTGCGCCCAGGTCATGGCTCTGCTGGTCAGGCAGGGGGTGATCATGGTGTGAACCCTTCGGGCAACAGCCGCCCCAGTGACCGCACGGCGCGGTACTGGAGGGCCTTGATCGCGCCTTCGTTCTTTCCCATGACCGTGGCGGTCTCGGTGACCGACAGGCCCTGGAGGAAGCGGAGGACGATGCACTCCTGCTGTTCGGGATTGAGCTTCTTCACTGCCTCCAGCAGCGTGGCGTTGGTGAGCCGCTCCAGGACCGCGGCTTCGGGCCGCCCGTCCGCAGTGGTGTCGGCACGGTCGGTGTCGAGCATGTCCGCGGTGGTGACCTCCAGCCGGTAACGGCCGGACTTGTAGTGGTCGGCGATCAGGTTGCGGGCGATCGTCACGAGCCAGGCGCCGAGGTCACGGCCCTGCCAGGTGACGCTGCCGATCCGGCGGAGTGCGCGCAGGAACGTCTCGCTGGTGAGGTCCTCGGCGAGCTGGCGGGTGCCCACCCGGAAGTAGATGTAGCGGAACACCATGTCGATGTACCGGTCGTAGATCTCGCCGAACGCCTCGGTGTCGCCCTCCTGGGCGCGCTTGACCACGGCCCAGACGCTGCCGGGTTCGGGGTCGCCGGATCCGGCCGGGGGCGGGTTCTCCTGGCCGCCCGGGTCCGCCTGCTGGGGCGGTTCGGGTGCCCGGTGCTGGCCGGGTGCGGGCTGGCCGGGTGCCGGGTGCTGGCCGGGCGCTGCCGGGGTGGGCAGCTCCGGGATCGGGAGCTGGGCGGTCTCGTCGTCGTCCCTGGTGGGGTGCGGCGACGGGCGCGGGGTGCGGTGCCCGGGGATCGGGGCGGGGCGGGGCGCGGATCGTGGTGACGGGCGGGGGGTTGGCCTGGCGCTGGAGTCCGGTCCCGAGGGTCTGGCGCGGGATTCCGCGGCGTCGAGCGGGACGGGGGATCCGTGGCCGAACAGCCGGGACCTCGGTCCCGGTCCGCTGCCGCGCCCGAGCCATCTTCGCGGGGACGGCTGGGCGTCCCAGGCGGCGCGGGCGAGTTCGGCGAGGCCGTGCCGGAGTGTTAACCGCGCCCCGGCCGCGATCGCGGCGCCGGTTGCGTCGGCGCTCACTCGGCGATCGGCACTGCTGCCGCGGGGCGAGGTGACGCGGGCCCGGTGACGGGTGCTGGCGCGAAAGCGGTCGCTGGCACCGTCGGGGACGCGGTCACAAGCCTGGTACGGGATGCCACGGATGGGCCCTCCTTGCGCTGGGGCGGTTACACCGGGTGAACCGGAGATAACACTGGGATAATACGGGGCTGTCTGCTGAGCGCCAGGGGGGTCGGGCTATAGCGGAAAATTTGGGTGATAACGCAGGTGACGCCACTGTTGGTCACCGAAGCCCCGTACTGAAGCCGCGTCGCGGTGCGCCGCGCAACCCCGGTATCGCGCGTTTGTGCAACGCCGCAGGTCACGCCGGTGTGAAAGACTCTCCATCGCAGAGCACCGTCCGGGGGAAGGGCCGGAGCACAGTGGACGAGAACATGCGCAACCTGGCCGATCTGCTGCGGCAGCCCGATCCCGGCCGGACGGCCCTGATCTTCCGGGACAGCAGCCTCACCTGGTCCGAACTGGATGCCCGCGTCGACCGGTTCGCCGCCGCGCTGCACCAACTCGGGCTCACCGAAGGCGACCGGGTCGCACTCGCGCTCGGCAACGGGCTCGACTTCCCGGTCGTCTACTTCGGAACGCTCCGGGCCGGGCTGGTCGCGGTCCCGGTCAATCCGGGGTTCACCGCCCGTGAACTGGGTCACGTGCTCGGCGATTCGGGGGCCGCTGCGCTCGTCGGGGGTCCGCTGGTGGCCGAGGCCGTCGAGGACGTCCGCGGGGCGCTGCCGAACCTGCGGCACGTGCTCGGTACCGGTCCGGCGCTCGCGGATCTGCTCGACGCCGCCCCCGCCACCCCGCCGCCGGCCACCCGTGGCGGCGAGAACCTGGCCGTCCTGATCTACACCTCGGGCACCTCCGGACGGCCCAAGGGTGCGATGCTCTCCCACCGGGCACTGCTCGCCAACCTCGACCAGTGCGCGCGGATCGAGCCACCACCCCTCACCAGCGACGACACCGTCCTGCTGGTACTCCCGCTGTTCCACATCTACGGCCTGGGCCCCGGCCTCGGGCAGGCCGCGATGGCCGGCGCGACCGCCGTCATCGGCGAGCGCTTCGACCCCGTCGCCACGCTCGGGCTCATCGGCCAGCACGGGGTGACCAACGTTCCCGGCGCGCCGCCGATGTACGTGGCGTGGTCGCTGCTTCCCGGGTTCGCCGAGGCGTTCAAAGGCGTCCGCACCGCGGTCTGCGGCGCCGACCAGCTCCCCGCCGACGCGCAGGAGCGCCTGCGCGAGGCCACCGGCCACTACGTCTACGAGGGCTACGGCCTCACCGAGACCGCCCCGGTCCTGACCAGCACCCTGATGAGCGAGCGACCCAAGACCGGATCCATCGGCCGGCCCATCCCCGGCGTCGAGCTGCGGCTGTTCGACGTCGCCGCCGGGGAGTACGTCGATCCCGACGACGACGAGGACTCCGACCCCGGCGAGATCGAGGTCCGCGGCGGGAACCTGTTCTCGGGGTACTGGCCCGACGGATCCGGGGGTCCCGACGCCGACGGCTGGTGGCGCACCGGCGACGTCGCGTACGCCGACGAGGACGGCGACCTGTTCCTCGTCGACCGGATCCGCGAGCTGATCCTCGTGAGCGGCTTCAACGTCTACCCGCGCGAAGTCGAGGACGTGCTCGCCACCCACCCGTTGATCGCCGAGGCCGCCGTCATCGGGGCCCCGCATCCGTACACCGGCGAGACGGTCCGGGCGTTCGTCGTGGCGGTCCCCGGGGCCGAACTGACCGCCGAGGACGTCATCGCGCACTGCGAGCGGGGCCTCGCCCGGTTCAAGTGCCCGTCCAGCGTCGACGTGGTCGCCAGGCTCCCGCACTCGGCCACCGGGAAGGTCAGCAAGGGGCTCCTGCGCAAGGCTGCCCTGCGCGGACTCGACCCGTCCGAGGTGTGACGATGCCCGACCTGCCCCGGCTCACGCTGATCACCCGCGCGCACTGCCACCTGTGCGACGAGGCGCGCGAGGCGCTGGCCCGGATCGAGGCCGACACCGGCGAGCAGTGGCTCGAAGTCGACGTCGACTCCTCCCGCGAGCTGGCCGCCGAGTACGGCGACCGCGTCCCGGTGGTCCTGCTGGACGGGTCCGAGCACGGCTACTGGCGAGTAGAAGAACCCCGCCTCCGCCGAGACCTCACCCGTTCGTGATCCCGACCCGCGCGCTGACCGCCGAGGACGACGAACTCGTCGAGGCGGCCCGCCGGATCGTGGACGCGAACACCGACGGTGAGGACGGGGTCCACACGATGGGTGCCGCGGTGCGGTGCGCCGAGGGCCGGATCTACGGCGGGATCAACCTGTACCACTTCACCGGCGGGCCGTGCGCCGAACTGGTCGCGCTCGGGCATGCCAGGGCCTCTGGCGCGCGGGCGCTCGCCACGATCGTCGCCGTGGGCAACCTGGGCCGCGGACCCGTCGGGCCGTGCGGGCGTGACCGGCAGATCCTGTTCGACTACCACCCGGGGATCCGCGTGATCCTGCCGACGCCCGAGGGGATCCGCAGTGTGCGGATCACCGATCTGCTGCCCCTCGGCGCGGTCTGGACCGTCGACGGCGGCACCCAGCCGTTCGGTCCGTCGGTGTCTGGCACCTGAAGTGTGTGCCGTTGCGCCGCCTGGGACCGGCCGGCGAGCTGTCGAGTACGGCGACCGCGTCCCCGTGGTCCCGCCCGTTGGCAGGGCGCGCTGGGGGTGGCCTTTTTTCCGGCTCGCTCCTGGGATGTCAGAGTGCAGGGGGTGCTCGGGGTCGGGGTGTTCGTCGTCAGGATGGGTTTTCTGCGCGGAACGGCGAGCTACTGGGCGGCGCGGAGGACTTCGGCGGTGGCTCGTGCGCGGCGGACCCGGATCGCTGCCGCTCCGCCACCGCGGATCCCGAACAGGCGCGCGCTGGCCAGCAGGTAGACCACGCTCGCGGCCTCCGCCACGGCCGCGGCGGCGAGGCCCACGGCGCTGACCCCGGGCATCGCGCGGGCGATCGCGAAGACCACGGCGGATCCGGCGGCGGTGACGACCGCCCCGTACGCGGCGCCACGCCGGGCGAACCACAGCCCTACCCCGATCACGCCCGTGAGCAGCCCGTACACGGCCACCGCGGCGGCGGCCCAGCCGAGGTCGGGCACCCAGCGCCCGGCGGCCAGCGTGATCGCCCGCACCACGGACGGCTCGTACAACTGCCCGGTGAGCGGCCGCAGGACGGGCAGGTCCTCGGCGAGGATCCAGTTGAGCGAGGCCGAGGCGCTGCGGAACCGCCACACCGCATACGCGACGGTGATCGCCATGAGCCCGCGCCCGGCCCGCTCGGCGGCGAGCACCCGGACCAGGGCGAGGTTGGTGCGCCCCCGGCCGCGCAGTACCGGCGGCGCCTGCTGGGCCGGACCGGCGCGGTGCGGCGATCCGACGGAGTAGTCGCCGCACCGCAGGCAGCGCCAGGCCTCGCCCGCGGGGGTGCTCACGTGGAGCCGGTCGCGTAACTCGGTCTCGTCGGGCGAATACGTCAGGTGTCCCCGGCGGGCACACGAGTGACGGTTCCAATCCACGGCGCACACCATAGGGGTGACACACGCGTGGCCCAGGCAGCCGGGGTCCGGTTTGCCCCGGCCCAGCCAGGTGGCCGATTGTGACCCCGGACACGGGCGCCTCCGGCCGACTTTCGGCCGACTTTGTGCGAGCGTTCACAAGCGGTACCGTGGCTGGGTCAGCCTGCGGAATAGCACAGCTCAGCCGCGGGGAACCAGCCGGGGGCATGGCGATCCCCACCCCTGCCCGGGAGCTCGATTGACCGACCAGCGCCCCTCTGCTCGCACCGGCCGCGACCGCGGTATCCCGGATGCGACGGTCGCCCGGCTGCCGGTCTACCTCCGGGCGCTGTCCGCCCTCGCCGACGCCGGATCCGACACGGTGTCCTCCGAGGAGCTGGCCACCTCGGCCGGGGTGAACTCGGCGAAGCTCCGCAAGGACCTGTCCCACCTCGGCTCGTACGGCACCCGCGGGGTCGGGTACGACGTCGAGTTGCTGACCGAGGAGATCTCGCTCGCGCTCGGGCTGTCCCAGCGCTGGGCCGTCGCCCTCGTCGGCGTCGGTAACCTTGGCCACGCGCTCGCCGGGTACGCGGGCTTCGCCTCCCGCGGGTTCCGGATCGCCGCGCTTCTCGACGCCGATCCGGCGCGGGTGGGCGAGCTGATCCAGGGCATCAACGTCCAGCACATCGACGACCTGCCCGCGGTCGTCGAGCACGAGGGCATCTCGATCGGGGTCATCGCGACGCCGGCGCCGTCCGCGCAGCTCGTCTGCGACCAGCTGGTGGCCGCGGGCGTGACCAGCATTCTCAACTTCGCGCCGTGCGTTCTCTCGGTGCCGGACGGGGTGGACGTGCGCAAGGTCGACCTGTCGATCGAGCTCCAGATCCTGTCGTTCCACGAGAACCGCAAGGCGTTCGGCGCCCAGCCGAACCAGTTCGCGAAGAAGCAGCCCCCCGGCCGGCTCACCACGCTGCCTGGCGGCGCGGCGGGTACGCCCCCCGCGCGTGAGGTGGTGAACGAATGAGCGAGCGAATCACCGGTACAGCGCGTCCCAGGGGAATGGCCGGCTCGAGCGAAGCGAGGGCCGTGGCATGAGCGAGCGTAGCGAGCGAATCGTGGGTACAGCGCGTCCCAGGGGAATGGCCGGCTCGAGCGAAGCGAGGGCCGTGGCATGAGCCTGCTCGTGGTGGGGCTGAACTACCGCACGGCCCCCGTGCCCCTGCTCGAACGTGCCGCGGTGCCGACGGCGGATCTCGCCGGCGTGCTCGCCGACCTGCTCTCCGGCCAGTACGTCACCGAGGCCGTCGTGCTCTCGACGTGCAACCGGGTCGAGGTCTACGCCGCTGTCACCGGGTTCCACGGCGCCCTCAACGAGGTCGGCGAGTGGCTCAGCGCGCGCACCGGGCTGCACCTGGGCCCGCTGGCCGACCACCTCTACATCCAGTACGCCGAGGACGCGGTCCGGCATCTGTTCACGGTCGCGGCCGGGCTCGACTCGATGGTGGTGGGCGAGGCGCAGATCCTCGGCCAGCTCCGGGACGCCTACAACTCGGCCCAGCAGCACGGCGGACCGGCCTCGCTCCTGCACGAGCTGATGCAGCAGGCGCTGCGGGTCGGCAAGCGCGTGCACACCGACACCCCGATCGACAGGGCCGGGCAGTCGATGGTCAGCGCGGCACTGCGGATCGCCGAGGAGCGCACCGGACCGGTCGCCGGCCGGCCGGTCCTGGTCGCCGGGGCCGGATCCATGGGAGCGCTCGCCGCGGCCACCCTGAACCGGGCGGGCGCGACCCCGATCACGATCGTCAACCGCACCCAGGCGAAGGCCGAGCGGATCGCCGCCACGATCGGCGGTCGCCCCGGCAGCTTCGAGGACCTCCCGTCGCTGCTCGCCGAGGCCGATTTCGTGGTCTCGGTGACGGGCGCGACCGGCCAGGTCATCACCGCCGAGGACGTTTCCGCCGCTCAGCAGGCTCGCGGTGGGCGGCCGATGGCGATCCTCGACCTTGCCGTGCCCCGGGACACCGAGCCGGCCGTCGCGTCGATCCCCGGGGTCACGCTGATCGGCATCGAGCAGCTCGCGGCCGCGCTCGCCGGGCAGCCCGCCACGGCCGGGGTCGAGGCCGCGAAGGGGATCGTGGACGACGAGGTCGACGCGTTCATGTCCTGGCAGCGGGCGATCGACGTTGCTCCGACCGTCGCCGCGCTCCGGGCCAGGGCGGACGAGGTCGTGGAGACCGAACTGGCCAAGCTGGCGCCCGCCGCGCGCGCCGACGCCGAGCGCACGGTCCGCCGGGTCGTCTCGACGTTGCTGCACCTGCCGACGGTCCGGATGAAGGAACTCGCCGCCGCGCCCGGCGGGGACTGGTACGCCACCGCGGTCCGCGACCTGTTCGGGCTGGACGTCGAGGGGGCCACCGCCGCCGAGGTAGTGGCTGTGACGACTGCCGAGGTAGTGGCTGTGACGACGGATCCGGAGGCCGCGCGATGAGTGCCCGTCCGCTGCGCCTCGGCACCCGGGGAAGCAAGCTCGCGATGGCCCAGTCCGGGATGATCGCCGACGCGCTCGCCGAGGCCGCCGGCCGCTCGGTCGAACTGGTCGAGATCACCACCGCGGGCGACATCAGCTCGGCGCCGCTCACCCAGTTCGGATCCGTCGGAGTGTTCGTCTCCGCCCTCCGCGAGGCGCTGCTGGCCGACGAGATCGACCTCGCCGTGCACTCGTACAAAGACCTGCCGACCGCTCCGGCCCCCGGCCTCGTGATCGCCGCCGTGCCGCCGCGCGAGGATCCGCGGGACGTGCTCATCGCCCGCGACGGGCTCACGCTCGGCCAGCTCCCGGACGGCGCCCGCGTCGGCACCGGGGCACCGCGCCGGGTCGCGCAGCTCCGCCGCTGGGCGCTCGGCGCCGGGGTGGCGATCGAGTGCGTGCCGATCCGGGGGAACGTCGACACCCGGCTCCGCAAGGTCACGGACGGTGAGCTCGACGCGGTCGTGCTCGCCCACGCCGGGCTGGCGCGCCTCGGCCGGGACGGCGAGATCACCGACGCCCTCGATCCCGGCGTCGTGCTGCCCGCTCCCGCGCAGGGCGCGCTGGCCGTCGAGTGCCGATCCGCGGACGCCGAGCTCACGGCCCTGATCGGCGCGCTCGACCACCCCCACACCCGCGCGGCCGTGCTGGCCGAGCGCACCTTGCTGGCGACCCTCGAGGCGGGCTGTTCCGCCCCGGTCGGCGCCCTTGCCGACGTGCGTACCCTGCGCACGGACGGCTACCACGAACTTCACCTCAGTGGAGCCGTGATCGCCCTGGACGGCAGCGCTGCCCTCCGGCACTCGGCCTCCGGACCGCTCGATGACGCCGAAGAGATCGGCAGGCGGCTCGCCGTCACGCTGCTCGACGCCGGCGCAACCACCCTGATGGGGAGTACTGCATGACCCGCCGCAAGACCACTGGCCGGATCAGCTTCGTCGGCGCCGGCCCAGGCGACCCCGGCCTGCTCACGCGTCGTGCGCTCGACGCGATGATCTCCGCGGACCACCTCGTCCACGATCCGTCGGTTCCGGCCGCGCTGGTCGCCGAGCTCGCGCAGGTGCGCGCCGCGGCGGCCGACGACGAGTCCGGCCCGCTTGAGATCAGCGTGGCCGAGGGCGCTCCCGGAGACATCGCGAAGGTGCTCCTGTCGGGGGCTCGGTCGGGGCTGGGGGTCGTGCGGCTCGTCGCCGGCGATCCGTTCACCTCCGACGGCGTGGTGAAGGAGGCCCAGGCGGTCGCCCGCACCGCGGTCCCGTTCGAGGTCATCCCCGGTGTCACGCTCGGCGACGGCGTCACGTCGTACGCGGGTGTGCCGTCCGGCGGGCTGCGCACCGTGGTGGACGTCCGGGATCCGGCCGTTGTCGACTTCGACGCGATCGTCGCCACCCCCGGCGCGCTCGTGCTCACAGTCGACTCGGGCGACCTGGCCGGGCTCCGCGACGGGCTGCTCGCCGCCGGCGTCTCCGGTCAGACCTCGATCTGCGTGACCGGCGACGGCACCACCGACACCCAGTCCTCGTCGGTGGCGACCCTCGACGGGCTCGTCGACGCGGCGGTCGGCCTCTACGGCACCCTCGTCGTCTCCATCGGGGCCGGCGTCGCCCAGCGCGACAAGCTGTCCTGGTGGGAGAGCCGCGCGCTGTACGGGTGGAAGGTCCTCGTGCCGCGCACGAAGGAGCAGGCCGGCGCGATGAGCACCCGGCTGCGCGTCTGGGGCGCGATCCCGTGCGAGGTCCCGACGATCGCCGTCGAGCCGCCCCGCACCCCCGCGCAGATGGAACGCGCGGTCAAGGGCCTGGTCACCGGCCGCTACGAGTGGGTCATCTTCACCTCGACCAACGCGGTCAAGGCAGTCTGGGAGAAGTTCGCCGAGTTCGGCCTCGACGCCCGCGCCTTCGCCGGGGTGAAGATCGCCTGTATCGGCGACGCCACCGCGGCCGCGGTCGAGGCGTTCGGCGTCAAGCCCGAGATGCTGCCGTCGGGCGAGCAGTCGTCCGAGGGCCTGCTCGCCGACTTCCCGCCGTACGACTCGGTGCTCGACCCGATCGACCGGGTCCTGCTGCCGCGCGCCGACATCGCCACCGAGACCCTCGCGGCCGGACTCATCGAGCGCGGCTGGGAGGTTGACGACGTCACGGCCTACCGCACGGTCCGCGCCGCGCCGCCGGCCGCCGAGATCCGCGACTCGATCAAGTCCGGCGGGTTCGACGCGGTGCTGTTCACCTCGTCCTCGACGGTCCGCAACCTGGTCGGCATCGCGGGCAAGCCGCACGCCCGCACGGTCGTCGCCTGCATCGGGCCGAAGACCGCCGAGACGGCCCGCGAACTGGGCCTGCGCGTCGACGTCGAGCCCGAGACGGCCAACGTCCCCGCCCTGGTCGAGGCCCTCGCCACGTTCGCCCTCGAACTCCGAGAGAAGAACGCGGCGGCCCCCCCGAAGTCCCGCCGCGGAGCCAAAGCCCAAGGCCCCTCCGCCGGCCGAGCCGCCCGCTAGGTCAGCGGCCCGCCGAGGCACACGATCTGCGGCGCCCCGAGGACCGCCAGGTACAACCCCGGGACCTGGCGAACCGCCCGGGGTG
>JAOPVE010000139.1 GCA_025963185.1 Actinomycetes bacterium | reverse complement strand
CCAGCGCCGCGGTGTCGTCGCCGGCGGCAAGCGCGAGCCGGACCAGATCCGGCAGCCACTGGTGGGCCAGCGTCATCTCGGCGGGCTGCCGGCCGAGGAGCGGCGACAGGATCGACAGCGCACGGGGCAGGTCACCGCTCTGCTCCGCGAGGACCGCATGCGCGGCGAGGAGGAAGTCGCTGTTCTCCCGGTCGGCCGGGGTCAGCAGCGGCAGCGCCAGCCCGGCGTGCACGGCTTCCGCGGCCGAGCCGTGGTCGTCGCGGTGCGCGGCGATGAGGGCGCCGACGCCGTGCCACAGCAGCGCCGGGCCGCGCTCGCGGAGACCCGAGTAGGTGATCTCCGCCAAGTCCCGGTTGACCGGGGTCAGCTCGGCCAGCGCGTCGTCCCAGCGGCCGAGCCAGTACATGAGCACGGCTGCGGTGATGCCGGGTGCGGCGATCCCCGAGTTTTGCCGCTGGGCATGCTCCCGCGCTTCCAGGAGGGTGGCTTCGGCCTCGGGCCACCGGTCGAGGTTCTGCATCGTGAACACCCGGCCGTCGAGGATGTAGGACCGCAGATCGGCGTAGTCAGGCGCGTCACCGACCGCGGCGCGCGCCCGGTCGATGCACTCGAGGGCCGTGACGTGGTCGCGCCGGACGGAGTAGGACGACCAGAGATCCACCAGCGCGTACGACGTCGCGAACGTGTCGCCGGCCTCCTCACCTGCGCGCAGCGCGTCCCGCGCGGTGGTTTCGGCCGCGTCGAGGTCGCCGGTGCCGGCCCGCTGGAACATCGCCAGCGACGCCAGCAATCGCGCCCGCCACAGGGTCGGCAGATCGGCCTGGCGGAGTGCCTGGCCGACGGTCTCCACGGCCTGATCGTTGTCGCCGATGCTGAACAGCGAGCGGGCCATCAGCCACTGAATCTCGCCGCGCGTGGCCGGGGCGGCGGCGATCGCGAGCGCCTCACGCGAGCGCGTCAGGGCCTCGTCGTGGCGCCCGAGGTCGAACAGAATGCGCGCGAGGGCCACGGCCAGTGCGGCCCGATCGTCGCGGCGGCCCTTCGCGTGCGTCAGTTCCCTGCGCAGGAGTTCCACGGCGAGGTCCGGGGCGCGTGCCGCCAAGGCGGGCGCGGCGTCGATCAGCCAGCGCGGCGCCCAGGCGTCCCCGGGCTCGCCGACGGCGGACAGTTGCTGCGCGACCACGAGCGGTTCCGCGTGGGAATTGGCCAGGGTCCGCGCCGCGTCGCGGTGCAGCGCGGCCCGCAGCGCCGGGGCCATGCCTTCGTAGAGCGCCTGGCGGATCAGCGGGTGACGGAACGCGAGCCGCGAGCCGACGTCCGCGAGGATCTCGGCACCCAGCGCCTCCTGCACCTCGGCGGTCAGGTCGAATGCCTGGCGGTGCAGAAGTGCCGCCAGATCGGTGACGGCGAACTCCCGGCCGAGCAGTGTCGCGGTGCGCAGCATGTCCAGCGTTCCGGGCGACATGAAGCTCAGGCGATCACTCAGCGCGGCGGTGAACGCCGGCGGAATCCCCTTGAGCACGTTCGCGGACGCGTCGGCCGCCGCTGATCCCGCCGCTGATCCCGCCGCGGAGCCTCGCTCGCGGCCGGAGGCACTGATCAACTCGCGCACGTACAGCGGGTTGCCCATCGCGCTGGCCACCAGCTCCCGCATCGACTCGTCCGCGGCGGCGCCCTGCAAGCTCGTCACGAGCGCGTCGACCTCGGTCTCGGTCAGCGGCCCGAGCCGGACCACCGCGCCACCATGCCGCCGCACGGCCGCCCGGAGCTTCTGCACCGCCGGCCGGCGCGGCGCCGGATGGCACGTCGCGACAAGCAGCAGCGGCACCTGCCGGACCGCAAGCGCCAGCCGGTGCCACACCGTGAGCGAGGCCTCGTCGGCCCACTGGATGTCGTCGACCACGATCACCGTCGGAGAGGTGGCGCACACCACGTCCACGAGTGCCAGCAACATCTCGGCCGCCGTGTACACGACATCGTTGACGGCGAGCAGGCCGGGGCGCTGATCGCGCAGGTAGTCGGCGATCGACGCCCGCCGCCGATCCGGTGCCCCTTGCCGGACCTCCAGGCAGTCGAGCACGACTCGCAACGGAAGCCGCAGGGACAGCTCGTCCGCCGTCCCCCAGTACATCTGGCACCCCGCGTCGCGGGCCCGGTCGGCACCGGCCGCCACCAGGGCCGACTTGCCGATGCCCGGCTCGCCCTCGACCCAGATGACCGAACCCGCGCCGCGGCGGACCGCGTCGACAGCGCTCTGGACGACCGCCAGCTCCTCTTTCCGCCCGACCCACGACGACGGCCGGTCGACCAGGGGCGTGACACCGGGTGTGGCCGGACCGGTCCCTTCCGCGGTCGCGGGCCTGGCGCGCGATTCTTCGGCCGTACCCGCGAGTATCTGGCGGTGGAGTGCCTGGAGCGATGGCCGTGGCTCGATACCCAGTTCGCGGACGAGCGTCTGGCGGGTGTTGCGGTACTCCTCGAGCGCCTGGGCCTGACGGCCGGAGCGATGCAGCGCGAGCATGAGCAGTTCGCGCAGGGTCTCGTTCAGCGCGTGTTCGCGGGCGAGGACCAGCAGCTCCGGCAGCGCCTCGGTGTGCCCGCCGAGATCGATCACGAGGCGGAGCCGCTGCTCGATCGCCGCCATCCGCATCTCATCGAGGCGATGACGTTCGAGCTCGACGAACGGCCCGCTCAGCCCGGCGAACGCCTCGCCGTGCCACAGCGCGAGCGCCTCCTTGAGCGCCGACACCGCTCCGGCTCGGTCGCCCTCCGTCAGCCGGCGCTGGGCTTCGGCGCGGAGGCTGACGAACCGGTCGGCGTCCAGTGCCCCGTCGGCGATCCGCACGATGTACCCGGACGAGTCCGAAACAAGGAGTTCAGCCCCCGCTCTGGGCGGGACGCCGGGAGCCAGCGCGCGCCGCAGGCCGGAGATGTAGGTATGGACGCTTCCCGTCGCGCTCGGGGGCGCAGACTCGCCCCACACCGCCCGGACGAGTTCGTCTCGTCCGACAGCCCGGTTGCCCTTGACGGCGAGCACGGCGAACACAGCCCGCTGGCGAGCCGGTCCCAGCGCGACCTCGTCGTCGTCAACCCATGCGCGAACCCGTCCGAGCACCGCCACCCGAAGGCTGTTTTCTGGCGATTCCGACACGTCCCCTCCGTCGCCAAGCCACGACCTTGACGGGCCGACTCGATCGTGTTGCCTGGCTCAGGCATTGACGTGGACGTTACGCCACTGACCCAGCCACCTGACCGGGCACTAGGTCACCCTGGCCACCCCGTGTGGCGGGTATTACCCCGGCGGCAGTCCATCGGCCATCGAAAACTGGCCGCGCAGCTCGGTCCGGGGCCTACAGGGTGCTGGAGACCGGAGTGGGGGAGGTCGGGACTTCCTGATGCTCGCCGCCGCCGCGGCAGAACGGGCACCACGGCTGGAGCCGCTGGTGGGTGGCGTAGACCAGCAGCAGGTAGCCCAGCGAGGCCTGGACGACGGCCCACGGGTACTTGCCCGCCGGGTGGAAGCCGAAGAACGAGGACGCCGCCACGGCGATCAGGTAGCCGGCCGCGAAGGACTTGCGCTCGAAGTAGTGCGCGATCCGGAAGCGGGCCTTGTACCTGCTGGCCACCGCCGAGGCGTTGAGCGGGACGGACCGGATGCAGCGCTCGCAGAGCCGCCGGTTGTGGGAGAAGATCGCCACGGCGAGCACCAGCGTGAGCGTCATCAGCACCAGCAGCGCGCCGAACACGACTTGCGCGGAGATGCTCGCCGGGATCGGGGCGACGGTGAGGAGCACGAGACTCCCGACGACACCCAGTAAGACCCGAGGCGCGTAATGGCCAATGAACGTGCTCATCCGTCACTTACCCCTAGCGTCAGTGGCCTGGACCGCGGGCGTGAAGCGGACATTTCCCTCGTTCGAGAGTAGCCCCGCCCGCGGGCCGTGGCTGGTCCGGCGGATCGTCGCCGGGGCCGGCTCGCACCGCCCCTGCGCAACAGCAGAGCGGTCACAACCTGCCCAGATACCGCCGCGCGAGTTGCCGGTGTCGCTACCCTGTGCCCGGCCACGGGGGCCGCCGCCGGACAGATCTCCGGCTCCGCCACCCGTGAGGAGAAGCGCACCAGGTGAGTCCGCAGCTGCGGTTCGGCGTGCTCGGCCCCCTCGCGGTGTGGCGCGACGGCGAGCTCGTCACCCCCCGCTCGGCCTCGCACCGGGCCCTGCTCGGTGCCCTGCTGCTCGCCGAGGGTGCCAGCCAGTCCCCCGAGCGGATCGCCGAGCTGGTCTCCCCCGCCGATCCGCCCCGCAACGCCCGCCTGTGGGCTCAGGTGGGGGTCTCCCGCCTGCGCAGCTGGCTGGACGGGACCGGCGTGGCCGTCGAGTTCGGCGGCGGCGGGTACCGGATCGTGCTCCCCCCGGACAGCGTCGACCTCGCCGAGTTCCGGCACCGGCACGCGGCGGGAGACGCGGCCGCCGATCCCGCCGAGCGGGCAACGCTGCTGGCCGGCGCGCTCGCGCTCTGGCGTGGCCCGGTGCTCGCGGACGGGCCGGGCGGGCTGCGCGAGGGCGGGATCGCGGCGGCTCTCGAACGCCAGCGCCTCGACGCCGCCTGCGCGCTGGCCGATGCCGCGCTGGCCTGCTCGCGGCCGGAGCTGGCCGTCCCGGTGCTGGACGGGCTCGCCCGGGAGCATCCCCTCGACGAGCGGATCACCGCTGCCTGGGCGCTGGTCCTCGCCGGATCCGGGCGCCAGGCCGACGCGCTCGCCGCGATCGAGGCGGCGAGAACCCGGCTGGCGGAGGAACTCGGCGTGGATCCCGGCGAGCACCTGCGCGAGGCGCAACTGCGGGTGCTGCGGCAGGAGGTCCTGCCGCCGGGTCCGCCAGGTCCGCCCGCGGCCGGCGGCGGCTGGCGCGGGCCGCGGGGCCAGGTCACCGCGCTCATCGGGCGAGCCGAACAGGAGAAGGACCTCGCGGGTCTGCTCGCGCGACGGCGGCTCGTGACCGTCCTCGGCCCCGGCGGCTGCGGCAAGACCACGCTCGCCCTGCACGTCGCCGCCCAGGTCGCGCCGGACTTCGCCGACGGCGTGACCGTCCTGGTCGCGACGCCGTTCACCAGCGCGGACGAGATCCTGATGGCGCTGGGGTCCCTGCTGTCGGTGAGTGGGCGGACCGCCGAGCAGTCCCGGGTCGCGCTGGCGCACGCGCTGGAGAACCGGCGGATGCTGCTGGTGCTGGACAACTGCGAGCACATCGCGGCGGACTGCGCGGCGATCGTCCGCTGGCTGCTCGGCTGCGCGCCAGGGCTGCGGGTGCTCGCCACGTCCCGGCAGCCACTCACCGTGCCGGGGGAGGTCGCCTGGCCACTCGGGCTGCTCGCCGTTCCCCCGGAGGACCAGCCCGCGGACCCGGCGGCGCCCTCGGTGGCGCTCTTCCTGCAGCGCGCGAGGGAGGCGCTGCCCTCGTTCAGCGTCGGCGACGGCGAACTCGCCGAGGTCGGCCGGTTGTGCCGGCGCCTCGACGGGCTGCCGCTGGCGCTGGAACTGGCCGCCGCGCGGGTCCGGGCGCTGACGGTCGCACAGATCGCGGACCGGCTCTCGACCGGCTTCGGCCTGCTCAACACCGGCAGCACCGGTCACGAGGCGCGCCACCACACCCTGCGGTCCACTCTGGACTGGTCCTACGAACTGCTCGACACCGCCGAGCGGACCCTGCTGGAGCGGATGTCGGTGTTCCGCGGTGGCTGCACCGTCGAGGCCGCCGAGGCGGTGTGCTCCGGGTCGCCGCTGGGCATCGAGGACATCCTGCCGGTGATGGTGGGGCTTGTCGACAAGTCGCTGGTCCAGCCGTACGACCACGACGGCGGGCGGCGGTTCAGGCTGCTGGAAACGGTCGCCGAGTTCGCCGCCGAGCGCCTCGCGGCGAGCGGCGAGGCGGGCGCCACCGCGGACCGGCTGCTGGCCTACTGGCTCGGCAGGGCCCGCGTCATGGACGGCCGGCCGAGCTGGAACGACCGCGCCGCCGAGTGCCGCCGCGCCGCCCCGGACATCGGGAACGTCCGGGCCGCGCTGGCGCACGCCTACGCGAGCGGGCGCGACGGCGACGCCGCGGAACTGACCGCCAAGATGGTGCTGCTGTGGCTGGTCAACGGCGCGTATGTCGGCGAGGGTGAACAGCGGCTGCGGGACGCGCACACCCGGCTCGGCGACACCGGCGGATCCCCGGAGATCCGCACGATGGTCCGCTACTGGGTCACGATCGTCCTGCAGGGACTGCGGGACGACTACGGCGCGACCCGCCAGATGCTGCGCGCGCAGCTGGCCGACCTGGCGCGCCACCGCCCGCGCGAGCACCGCCTGGCCTGCGTCTCCCTCATCACCCACGCGCGGTACATGCTCGACCCCGTCGCGGTGGAGCGCACCGCGGAGATGCTCGACACCGTCGGCGACGACGACCGCGACGACGAGCCCTCCACGGCCCTCACCGCGGCCGGGTTGGTGTACGCGCTCTGGGGCCGTTACGCCGACGCGGCGCTGACCTCGGCCCGGTACGCCGCCCGTGCCGCCCGGCGGGGCACCCCGTTCTCGGCCAGCCAGCACGCGCTGCGGCTCGACACCGCGCTGGGGCTCGGCGACCTCGCCGAGGCCAAGGCGCGCCGCGACCTCCTGCTCGCCGAGCTCGACCGGTTCGACGATCCGGCCGAGCGGGAGCCCGCCCGCCGGGCCATCGCGGACTACGAGCTGGCGGCCGGGCGTCCCGAGGACGCCAGGGACTTCCTGGCCCACGCGATCGCGGACCTGCGCCGGTACCTGCCGCCGGCCATGGCCAGGGAGGCTCACCTGCTGTTGCTCCTCGGCGAGGCCCAGCGCCGCTCCGGCCAGCACGCCGAGGCGCGCCAGACGCTGCTCCAGGCCCTCTCGCACGGGCTGGGCGGAACACGGTTCGAGGCAGCGTTCACCGCCGTCCTCCCGGTGGCCCTGCTCGCGGCGGACCTCGGCGATCCGGCGGGGGAACGGCTGGCGCGCGACTGGGACGCGATCCGCCGGCGGCTGGGGCTCGCCGTTCCGCCAGCGCTGAGGGCGGCCGCCGGTGCCACGTTCGGGCTGGATCCGCGTGGTGGGACACCGTCGCCGGATCCGGGCCGGTGGGACCCCGCCGAGCTGCGCGCCCTGGCCGAGAGCGCCCACCTGTGGTGCGCGGGCGACTCGGCCGCCGTCAACCGGTCCACAGTAGACCGGACCGGTGAACGCGCAAGCGGGTTGCAAGCGGGCTGAGGCAGGATCCGGGGATGCTCACGGGATCGCCTGAGGCACACAGCAGCGAGACCGGCCGGACGGATCGCCGGTCCGTCCTCGTGCTGCCGCACGCCAGGATCGCGCAGGTCAACGACCATTTCTGCGGTCCGGCGACAGCGCAGATGCTGGTCCGGTCGCGGATCGGCGCCGGGCCGGGCCAGGCGGACCTCGGCGAGCGGATGACCGGCCCGGCGGGCACGGACCGCACCGCGATGCGGGACACCCTGACCGCCGAACTCGGCCGGGAGTACGCCGTCCGGACCCTGGCCGAAGGCGAGCCACTCACCCAGGCGCAGCGGGCGCAGCTGTTCACGGACGTCCGGGCCGCGGCCGACGCGGGCTACGGAATCGCGCTGTGCGTGCTCACCCAGGACGGCGGGCCGCGCCCGTCCTGGTTCCCCGACCGCCCCGGCGATCCGATCGACCACTGGCTCGCCGTGTTCGGTTACGACGTGCCCGGCGAGCGGATCCTCGTCGCGGATCCGGCCGTCTGGGGCCTCGACGGCCTCCCGCCGGGCACCGGATCGCACTGGATCGCCGTCGCCGACCTGGCCCGGTACACCAAGGTCTACGTCTACTGAGACAAGTCGGGTACTGAGACAAGTCGGGCCACAGCGGGTCAGGACGCACAAAGGCGGGGCGCCGGCTGCACCGGCGCCCCGTCCCCCCGTTGGTCAGCCGTTGCGCCGGGGGTCGGCCGAGCTGGCGTCGTG
>JAOPVE010000132.1 GCA_025963185.1 Actinomycetes bacterium | reverse complement strand
GGGCTGGAGCTGATGAGCCTGTACGTCGGAGCCGCCCACCGGGGCTCGGGCCTGGGTGGGCGGCTCCTGCGGCACGCTCTCGGATCCGCGGCGGCGTTTGTGTGGGTCTTCGCGCCGAACGTGCGGGCGATCGCGTTCTACGCCCGGTACGGATTCATGCTCGACGGTGGGTGCGCGCCCGATCCGGATACCGGGGTGAGCTGTGTCCGGATGAGCAGGACAGGGCGCGGACCTGCGGGGATCCGGGGCTCTCGCGTGGGCGAGTGATGTCCGCGATCCCCGCAGGTCCGGTTTCGGACCGTGCCCCTACAAGAGCAGCCACAGGGCCGGAGTGGCCGGCGGGGTCCAGTCCGGCTGGGAGGTGTGCGCCTGACGGCACTGGTAGGTGCTGCCGCCGAACGTCACCTGGTCGCCGACCGCGTACCGCACGCCGGTCGCCCAGGGCTGGGCTGCGGGTGCCGGTGCCGCGGGCGCGGTGATGAACACGTTGGCCTGGGTCTGGACGCCCGTGTTCAGCGCGATGAGTTCGCTCAGGGTGTGCCGGTAGGTGATGCCGAAGCGGTTCTGGATGTCCGTGAGCGCACGGTCGGCCTGGTAGAAGAACCGGTCGCCGTCGCGCAGGGCCTCGAACTGCTTCTTCCAGATCGCGAGCTGGAGCTCACCGAACTCGCGGCCGGGCAGGTGCCGCTCGGACATCATCCCGGTGAAGCCGTCGACGTTGGCCACGGTGCCGAACACCCCGGCGAGGCGGGCGGCGAGTGTGGACCGGCGGATCCCCGTGACGGCGTCGGTCTCGGCGGCCGGGCTGCCGAGCGGGATCTCGTTGCCCTGGGCGTCGAAGAGATGCGTGAAGTCCAGGATGTTGGGGTCGTTGATCGGGTCGGCCTGGTTGATCAGCGGGTCGTTCGGGAACTGCGCCGTGGACTCGCCGGTGATCGACGTGAAGCTGGTCTTCGGCGCCAGTCCGTAGGCCGCGCGGAGCGCGTTGTACGTGGGCATGCCGTGGTCGCGGCCGCGGGCGATGTCGATCGCGCCGAGATCGGTGACGCCCTTGAAGCACGCGGGCAGCGTCGGTCCGTCCAGGCACGACGGGTTACCCGGCACGGGGATCTGGAACAGCGTGCTGCGGAGCTGGTTGTCGATCTGCTCGTCGTTGCGGTACTCGGACTCGCCGCCGATGCCCTTGAGCATCGGGCCGACGCCGATCCCGGTGAGCAGGTCCGGGTTGAAGAAGGCCACGTTCAGCGGGATCACGAGCTTGGTGAGGCCGTCCTCGTGCTCGACCTCGACGCCCTGGCTGGTGAACGACGCGAGCTGGGCATCGGACCAGGACCCGTCCGGCGCCGACGGCTCGACCTCGCCGTGGATCATGCTGTGGGCGCGGTACCCCGTCGCCGCGAACTCGTTCGACATGCTGGGATTCACGCTCGGGTCGTAGCCGCGGTAGCCCGCCAGCCCGACCCCGAGCGCGGGCAGGAATCCGGTGTAGGTGATGTACTCCTGCTCGGCGCCGACGACCCGCCTCGCGATGCTGAATTTCTCGGCCTCAGATAGCGAACTCGGCAGCGCGTTGACGATCCTGTTGTGTTCGCGCGCGAACAGGGTCTGCACCGCGGTGAGTCCCAGGTTCTCGTTCGCGCGCGGGTCACCGGCGACCATTGCTTTCGCGGGATTGGCCGCGAGCCGGCCGTCCGCGTCCATGACCGGCGCGGTGGCCGCATTTCCGCGCGCGTCACGGCGGGGCAGCATTCCCTGGTTCAGCATGAGGCGGGCGCCGTTGTTCGCGAGATTTCCGTCGACCGGTCCCTCGCGCAGCCATTCCAGCCTGCTCTCGCTGGTGCTGTACACGCCCGCCGCGTTGATGTAGCTGCTCTCGGTGTTGATCTCCTGCCTCACGCTCGTTCCGGTGCCGGTTCCGGGCGCCGCCGGGGTGCGAGTGAAGGCGATGGATCCGAGGTCGTTCGTGAATTCCTCCAGCGGATCCGCGTTGTTGAAGTTCAGCGGAGTGTTTTCCCCGCCCGTCGACTGGCGCAGTCCGAAGGTGTGGTCGAGGAACTGTCCCCACACGTATCCCCACTGGGTCACGTGGTTCTCGGAGAAGATGTTCTGGGCCTTGTCGTTGAAGATCCGGTTGCTGATGTAGCGAGCCGTGGGGGTCGACACCGGGGCGGAGATCCCATCGAGGTAGTGCGCCGGGGCGACCCGGATGTAGGGCGTGTTCGCGCGTCCCCAGTCGGGGTTGGCGAGGTTGTTGCAGCTTCCGTCGAGCGTCCGCTCGGTGGTGACCGTGCAGGCTGCGGCCGAGGCGGCGGTCATCGATCCGGCCGGAACGGCCAGCGCGATCCCGATCGCCGTAGTCGCCAGTAAGGCATAGCGCATTCGGTATGCGGCATGCATGAGAGGTCCCTTTCGAAAGGAATTACCCAGCGTTGGGCACACGTCTGCCCACGGCTCTGGGTTGTGTTTCCTGGGCACCGGGCTGTCCCAGGCGAAATGCTCAGCGCAATGAGGCCACAGACCGCTGGCCGGCGAGACGCCGAATGGGAGACCGCACGGCAGAGGGCCGGCGGATGGAACGCACGGAGGAAAGTGGGGCGGCCAGACCGTGCGGTGTGGAATTACCTCTCTCGGCGTCCGTGGGGCGACGTCACACCGGAGGTATCAGAATTGCCTCATCGGCTTTGATTGCGCTGCGCGCATAGTCACTCCGATCCGGCCGCTCGTGTGGGGACTTCCATGGTGTGGAGCCATATCCCGGGCAGCGAACGGCACTGGCGATAGCCGAGTTGGCCGTGAGGCGGAGGGATCCGTTGCGTATTCTGGGGAGATATGTCCGTCCCAGGGCTGTCCGCATAGTAGGACCGCCCGGCGAGAACGGTCAACGAACATCTCCACGATGGATCGCCGGAAGTGCGGCGAGTATCGCGTGTCCCCATGAGAACGCCGCCGAATTCGCGAAGCCGATCCGCTAATAAGTATTTGCGGTGGGCACGCGAAAGCCCGGCCTGCCACCGTGGCAGACCGGGCTCCCGGAAACGCTAGGGATCAGCCGTCGAACGACGGGGGCGCGTCGGCCGCCGAGCTACCCCAGGTGGGGCTGGCCGTGCCGGACAGGGTGAAGTCGAGCGTGCCGCCGTTCGCCACGAACGACTCCGGCAGCCACGGCTTGGTCGAGGCCGCCCCGTCCACCTTCAGGCTCTGGATGTAGGGGGAGTTCGCGGCGGCCGCGGGTGCGTTGATCGTGAGCGTCTTGCCGTTGCCGCGGGAAATCGTGACCTGCGGGAACAGCGGACTGGCGAGCATCAGCTCGGACCGGCCCGGGGTCAGCGGATGGATGCCCAGCGCCGACCACACGTACCAGGCCGACATCGCGCCCAGGTCGTCCTGGCCGGGGATCCCGCCGGGGGTCGCCGTCCACATCGTGTTCACGGCCTGCCGGACGGTCTGCTGGGTCTTGTCCGGGCGCCCCGCGAAGTCGTACAGGTACGGCGCCCAGATCGACGGCTCGTTGCTGACGTCGGACTTGGTTCCGCCGCCACCCTTGAGCGACCAGCTGCCGTCGGCGTTGTGGAAGAAGCTGTCCAGACGCGGCACGACCTTGCTGTTGCCGCCCATCTTGTCGAACAGGCCCTTCACGTTGTGCGGGACCATCCACGTGTACTGGGCGGACGATCCCTCGACGAAGCCGTTCTCGGTGTCGGGCGTGAACCCGCCGGACCAGGATCCGCTGGACGAGCGGTCCTGGGCGTAGCCGCCGTTGGCCGTGTTGAACACGTTCTTCCAGTACTGGGCCCTGGCGAGGAACTGCGGTGCGGACGTGGTCTTGCCGAGCCGGGCGGCGAGCTGGGAGAGCCCGAAGTCGGCGATCGAGTCCTCCAGCGTCTCGGCCGCGCCGCCCCACGCGTGCCCGTCGGACGGGACGTAGTGGACGCTCAGGTACTTGTCGAGCGAGGGCCGCTCGCCGACGACCATGACGTTCCAGCCGACGCTGCTCAGGTCCTCGGGGGTGACCGTGGTGGCCGCCGCCTTCATCGAGTCGAACGCGCCGCTGGCGTCGAAGTTGGTGCCGCCGAAGGCGTAGATGCTGGGCAGCGCGGCGTGCGCCGGATCCCCGGACATCACGTGCGTGGCGCCCTGGTTGTGGGTCCAGCGGTCCCAGACGCCGTTGTGCTGGCTGGCCTGGTTGTAGAGGGACTGGGCGATGTCACCGCCGATGTCCGGCCGCAACAGCGTCACGAGCTGGACTTGGCCGCGGTAGACGTCCCAGCCCGAGAAGTTCGCGTACTGGGCCTTCTGCCCGGTGGCGACCGTGTGCACCTTCTGGTCCATGCCCGTGTACTGGCCGTTCGTGTCGCTGAACACGTTCGGGTGCAGCAGCGAGTGGTAGAGCGCGGTGTAGAAGGTGGTCTGCTGGCCGGTGGTCCCGCCGGTGACCGCGGCGCGGCCAAGCTCGGCGTTCCACGCGGCGGCCGCCTTGGACCGGGTCGTGTCGAACAGCGTGCCCGCCGGGTTCTCCGCGGCGAGGTTCGCGGCCGCGTTGGCGTCGCTGACGTAGGAGATCCCCACCCGGAACTTCACGGACTGGCCCGGCGCGAACGTCACCCAGCCGCCGGATCCCTTGCCCTTGACCGGGAACCCGTCGCCGCCCCAGCCCGTGCCGCCGCTGGCGGTCGTCGTGTTCGGCCGGACGGCCCCGTCCAGCCAGGTGCCGGATCCGGTGAAGGCCTGGTCGAACTCGGCCGCGAAGTGCAGCGTGTAGTAGCTCTTGCGGGTCTCGGTGTTGATGTAGCCGCAGAAGTTCCCGCTGGTCACGGTGCCGGTGATCCGCTTGTTGGCCGCGTCGATGTTCACGGTCGCCCCGGCGCTGCCGATCTCGGAGTTCGAGGTGCGCACCAGCATCGTCGGCGTGCCCGTGGCCGGGTAGCTGAAGCGGCCGGTGCCCGTGTGGGTGGTCGCGGTGAGCTCGGTGTTCACGCCGTTGTCGAGCTTGACCCGGTAGTAGCCCGCGGTCGCCGTCTCGTTGGCGTGCGAGAAGTTGCTCGCGTACTTGCTGTCACCCGTGTCGGAACTGGGGGAGGTCGTGACCGATCCGACGTAGGGGAAGAACGGGATGTCGCCCGAGGCGCCCGCGCAGCCCGTGCCGGAGAGGTGGGTGAGGCTGAATCCGCGGATCCGGGTGACGTCGTAGCCGTAGCCGCCCGGCTCGACGGATCGCGTCTGGTCGCCACCCGTGTTCTCCGGGCTCCACTGGACCATCCCGAACGGCGTGGCCGCCCCAGGCAGCGTCTCGCCGTTGTTCTGGGTGCCGACCAGCGTGTTGACCAGGGCCGCCGGGTTCGTGACGGCCGCCGCGCTCGCCGTCCCCGCCACGCCCGCCACCGCGGCGACGCAGACTGGGGCCGCGAGGGCAGCGGCGAGAAGGACACCGCGCAGGGGGCGGCGCGATCCGGGATGACTGCGGGACAAGGGGCATCACCCTTTCTCAGGTGGACCGCACGCCCGGGGCCCCGACAACGTTGTCTTGCGGCAGCGTCGTCGCGCGGCGGGGAGGCGGCGGTCCCCACGGTGGAGCAGGTGCCTGGAATCTCGCAGAAGCGCGGGCACGGCGATATGGCTGTGCGGGCACCGAAAATCCGGCTCTTGACACGGGTCCCCGCAGGTCAGCTGCCGAACACCTGGAACTCGGCCGCGTGTGCCTGGCTCCCCTCCCGGGTGCTCGCGCAGTCGGTGGTGGTCCGCGGATCGCTGTCCTGCTCGCCCGCGTACAGGGGGTTGCCGGTGCACTGGGTGGCGAGGATCCGCAGCCGCACGTGGGTGGCGTCCGTGGGGCGGACCGTGAACGAGCGCAGCGCCAGCGCCGGGGTCTTCGGGTAGTACGCGCCGCCGGGGAAGGCGTCGGGCGCGCTGGTCAGCACGGACTGGTAGTTCTCGTCGCGCGAGCAGTCCGCCCCGGTGCTGTCGCAGGTGAGGATCTCGAACTGGCGGATCCCCCGCAGCGGCGTCCCCCGCGCGCTGAGCTGCACTCGCGCGACCCGCTGGGGAGCCTCGCCGGGCAGGTCCACGGTCACCTTCTGGTTGACCGCGCCGGTCGGCGGGCTCAGCCAGACCGTGTCCTCGTCGTCGTCGATCAGCGCGCCGCTGCCGCCCGTCGCCGTGGCCCCGCGGGAGGCCGACGCGAGGTTCGCGGGCATGTCCACGGCCGCGTCGACAGTGCCCCCGGGCGGGACGGTGAGCGTGAACCGCTCGTGCCCGAGCCCCTTGCCCACGGCCAGGAACCGGTACGTGCCGGGCGCCATCCGCACCGTCGCGGGCAGCGCGGTCGCCGGATCCGTGTCCGCGACCGGCGAGGCCCCGCCCTGGTAGTCGCCCACGTACAGCCGCGCGGGCCGCCCGGCCCCGTCCCCGAGCGGGGCGAACGTCACCTCGGCGTTCTCGCCGGTAGGGGTGGCAAAACTCGGCACCGGATCGAAGTCCGTCGGCCGGCTCGCCGCCCCAGCACCGAGGCCGCGGCGCGCGAACGCGGTCCACAGCAGGTCGGTGTCCGCGCCGCCGAACCGGAGCTCGTCGGCGGCGATCAGGTTGTCCCGCATGGTCGGCATGCTGACCTCGCCGTCGGCCTGCAACAGGAACGAGTCGAGCACGAGCTGGATCCAGCGGCGGTTGCCCGGGCACTGCTCGACGGGCCGCCGTCCTTCGGCGCAGTCCAGGTCGACCGCGGGCCCGGCGGCCGGGTAGCGCGCCAGGAACGCGGTCCGGATGTCCCAGTTGGCGGCGCTCCAGATCTCGCCGTCGCTGTGGATCGCCCAGATCCCGTCGTAGCCCACGTCGGAGAAGTTCAGCGGGCTGTGGGCGAGGTCGTAGTTGCGGATCCCCGCGGTGGTGTCGCCCGTCGTGTAGGAGGCGATCACGGTCGGCGATCCGCTGAGGTGATACTCCGACTGGTACTCGGCGGCGATCAGGTCCGACCAGCTCTCGCCCATCGAGGACCCCTGCGCCGAGGTCAGGATCCCGTCCGGCCCCGCGATCATGCGGTTGGAGATCGCGTGGGCGTACTCGTGCGCGATCAGGCTCGTGTCGAAGTCGCCGTCCACGCAGGGCACGTACTCGCGGCCCGCGATCGGCTGCCACAGGTACATGTTGGTGACCGGCGAGATGCCGTCGGGGTAGGTCGACTGGTTGGCGTTGTTGCGGTTCACCAGATCCGCCGCGCCCTGCTGCGCGTTCCCGAGCTGCGGGTCCCCGCCCGTGCCCTGGCCGGTGTGGTTGACGGCCTGCAGGTTCCAGGCCGCCTCGGTGAAGCCCAGGTGGTAGGCCCAGTCGTGCAGCCGGTTGTGCTGGGCGAACAGGTTCGCGGTGGCCGCGTCCGCGTCGGCGCGCGCGGGGGAGTCCAGGGCCGCGGGATCGCACCGGGAACCGGTCCACTGCCGGGTGAACGGGTAGGCATAGTCGCGGGACGGGCTCGGCGTGGCGTGCTGGGCCGGGTAGGTGCCGCCCCAGCGCACCTGGGTGTCGGCGGCGTTTCCGCTGGTGGTGTTCGTCGGCGCACCGCTGGCGTGGTCGAGATCCCAGGCTAAACCGGCCGCCGGATCCGCGAACGAGCCGTCACAGCCCTCGGCCGGCCGCGCGCACCAGGTCTGCCGGTCGTCGGTCGCCGGGTCTGTGCTGGTGGCGGGCGCGGCCCCGAACGCCTTCCAGGACGGGTTGTCCCCGGCGAAGTCCACGAGGTTGTGCCGGACCAGCACCGCGCCCGTCCGGCCGTCGACGTAGCTCGTGTAGGCGAGGGGATGACTTTTGGAGCCCAGCACGATCTCGAAGGCCGCGACCGGATCCGCCCCGGGCATCGGCAGGGCGACCGCTCTGACCCGGTGGACGGCGAGGTCGGACCGGGCAATGTGCGCGTCGGCGAGCGCGATCGCGAGGGCACGCTCCCTGGTCAGCGTGGCCGGCGGCGGAGTGGTCAAGCGCGGGCTGAGCGACGAGGTGGCCCGGTACACCGATCCGGACTTCACGGCCACCGCGGCGAGGCCGTCGTTCCCGGCGGGCAGGGATCCGTACCGCTGCCGCAGCACGACCACAGATCCGGCCCCGACCGGCAGGACGGCCACGGTGTCCAGCGTGGACTTCGGCCCGAACAGCCTGGTGTTGCCCGAGAGGTACTGGCGGGCCGCTGTCTCGGGATCCGTGCTGAGCCCGGTGGCGAGGGGTGCCGGGCCGGATCCGATCGCGGCCGTGGTGCCGAGCGGTCCGGCCGCTGCGGTGTGCCGTGCCGATCCGGGCCGCAGGTCACGGTCCCGGTACTCGGCGGGTAACGCGCGGCCGGTCGCGGGAGCGGTGGCGGCGGGCGAGATCGCCGTCGCTCCCGCGGAGGGTGTGGCGGCGGCGGCCGATCCGGCTGCGCAGGCCACCGCCACCGCCACCCCCACGACCAGGGACAACGACCGCATCCGGTACCTCCTCAGGCCGCCATCCGGCCACCGGGGCACTATCCCAGACGCCCACCCGCGGACCCCGCGGGCCCGCGGAAGTGTGTGCCGCTGGACCGGCCAGGACCGGCGCAGCGGCACACACTTCGGGGTCTTAGCTGGAGAAGACCTGGAACTCGGCGGCCTGGACCTGGGAACCCTCGGTGGAGGTGGGGCAGGCCGTCGTCGTCCGCGGATCGTTGTCCTGCTCGCCCGCGTACATCGGGTTCCCGGTGCACTGGCTGGTCAGGGCCTTGAGCCGGACGTGCGTGGCGTACGTCGGCCGGACCCCGAACGAGCGGACCCCGAGCTGGGGGACCTTCGGCCGGAACGCCCCGCCAGGGAAGGCGTCCGGGGCGCTGACGTAGACGCTGCGGTAGTTCGCGTCCTGGGTGCAGTCCACGCCCTTGGTGGCGTCGCAGGTGAGCACCTCGAACGAGCGCAGCGCACGGAACCGGGACGCGTACGCGCTGACCTGCACGCGCGAGACCAGGCTGGCCCGGTCGCCGGGCAGGTCGACGGTCACGGTCTTGCCGGCCACCCCCGTGTTGGCGCTCGCCCACGGGGTGACCTCGTAGTCGTCGATCAGCGCGGCCACGTTGCCCTCGCCGGACGCGGTCGCCCCGTTCGCCGCCGAGGCCAGGTTGGCGGGCATCACGGTGCCGGCGATGGACGATCCGCCGGGCCGGACCACGAACGTGAACCGCTTGTGCCCGAGCCCCGGTCCGGAGGCGAGCAGTTGGTACGTGCCGGGTATGAGCAGCA
The DNA here is from genome assembly GCA_025963185.1 of Actinomycetes bacterium. Classification (GTDB taxonomy): domain Bacteria; phylum Actinomycetota; class Actinomycetes; order Mycobacteriales; family Cryptosporangiaceae; genus RYN-140. The sequence goes on along the minus strand of JAOPVE010000132.1, from coordinate 2,692 downwards.
CGGTGTCGGGCCGCGCGGTCGCCGGATCGGTGTCGGCCACCGGGACGGTCCCGAAGTCGAAGTTGCCCACGAACAGCTTCGCGGCCTTGCCGAGCCCGTCGCCGAGCGGCTTGAACGTGACCTCGACGTTCTGCGCGTACGGGGAGGCGAAACTCGGCTCCGGATCGATGTCGTTGCCGCCGCTCACCGCCCCGGCGCCGAGCCCGCGCTTGGCGAACGCGTTCCACAGGATGTCGGCGTTCGCTCCGTCGAAGCGCAGCGCGTCCGCGGTGATCATGTTGTCGCGCATGTCGGTCATGCTCACGTCGCCGGTGGCCTGGAGCAGGAACGAGTCCAGCACGAGCTGCACCCAGCGGCGGTTCCCCGGGCACGCGTCGACGGCGACCCTGCCGTTGGCGCAGTCCTCCTGAAGCGCCCGGTTCCCGCTGCCGTAGCGGGCCACGAATGCCGCCCGGACGTCGTAGTTCGTCGCGCTCCAGATCTCGCCGTCGCTGTGCACGGCCGGTCCGCGGTCGTACCCGATGTTGGAGAAGTTGAGCGGGCTGTTGCTCATGTCGTAGTTGCGGATCCCGGTCGCCCGGTCACCCGTCACGTACCCGCCGGTGACGAACGGCGTGTTCCCGATCGGGCCGTACCCGGACTCGTACAGGTACTCCATGGCCAGCTGGTCGGACCAGCTCTCGCCCATCGCCCCGCCCTGGAACGAGGAGATCCCGTTGTCCGGCCCGGCGATCATCCGGTTGGAGATGGCGTGCGAGTACTCGTGCCCGATCACGGTCATGTCGTAGTCGCCATCGACGCACGGCGGGTAGCCGAGGCCGGCCTGCGGCTGCCACAGGTACATGTTGGTGACCGGCGTGACGCCGTCGGGCAGCGTGAGCTGGTTCGCGTTGTTCCGGATCGTCGCGCTCGCCGCGCCCTGCTGCGACCAGCCCTGCTCGGCGTCGTTGCCCACGCCCTGGCCGCTGGGGTTCACCGTCTGCAGGTTCCAGGCGGCCTCGGTGAAGCCGAGGTGGTAGGCCCAGTCGTGCATGCGGTTGTGCTGGGCGAACAGGTTGGTGGTGGCCGCGTCGGCGTCCGCCCGCTCCGGCGAGGTCAGCGCCGCCGGGTCGCACTTGGACGCCTGCCACTGTCCCGTGTACGGGTAGATGTAGTCGCGGGTCGCACTCGGGGTGGCGGGGAGCGGCGGGAACGATCCGCCCCAGCCGGTCTGGGAGGCCGCCGAGTTCCCGAGCGTGGTGTTCGTCGGGTTGCCCGTCGCCTGGTCGACGTCCCAGGGCTTGCCGGTGGCGGGGTCCGAGACGATCCGCAGGCAGGCCGGAGCGGGCTGGGCGCACCAGTTCTGCCGGAACACGTCCGAGGTCAGCGTCGTGGGGGTCGAGGGGAAGACCTTCCACTGCGGGTTGCCGTCCGCGAAGTTGGCGTCGCTCTCGAAGTCGACGTCGTTCTCGCGGACCAGCACCTTGCCGCTGCGGCCGTCGACATAGGACGTGTACGCGAGCGGGTGCGCGGCGTTACGGGAGGCCACGACCACCTCGTAGGCGCTCACCGGGGCGGCGCCGGGCATGGGCAGACCCACCGTGCGGATCCGCTTCACCCCCAGATCCTTCGCCGCGATCTTGGCGTCGTGCAGTGCGATCGACAGTGCCCTGGCCGCACTGATCGTGGCCTTCTTCGGCGCGGACGTGTCGGGGCTGAGCGAGGAGGTGGCGTGGTAGACCGATCCGTCCCGGACCGCCACAGCCACCTGGCCGCCGTACCCCGCGGGCAGGGATCCGTACCGCTGGCGCAACAGCACCACCGAGCCGTGTCCGATGGGGAGCGTGGCGACGCGGTCTAGGGTCCCGGTGGGACCGAACAGGGTGGTGTTGCGCGCGAGGTACTGGCGGGCCGCGGTCTCGGGATCCTTGCTCAGGCCGCTCGCCAGCACACCCTTGACCGGGCTGATCGCGGCCGGGGTGCCGAGGCTGTTGAACCGGGCGCGGACGCCGGTGCCCGCCACGAGCGAGCGCTGCGCGCCGGACGGCTGTGCCGCGCCGGGCCGCAGATCCAGGTCGGCGTACTCGGACGGCAACCCGTCCGCCAGCGCGGGGGACGGGGTGGGGCGCTGTGGTGGCGGGGCGGCGACGGCGCCGGCCGGGATCACTCCCGCGGCGATCACCGCCACGGCTAACCCGAGTCCCACCGAGAGCTTGCGATCGCGCACGCGATTCCTCCTCGAAAGTGCCTTTCGGACATCGGGCAGTGTTCCAGGCTTTCGATGTCGATCGGGTTAAACCAGGCAGTTTCGCCACCGACGTAGGCGGGGGGCCGGGGGTCGGAATCGATCCGGGGAAGTGCTTAGCTGGATCCGCCAGTAGTCACCTGTTCATTGAGGAGCGTTCGATGGCTGTTGCGGTGAAGCTCGACAAGATTCTGGACAAGGCGTACGAGAGCTCGTCGGTCGCGGAGTTGCTCGACGCTCCCGTCTCCGCGCTCGCCGGGGTCAGCGACGGCGACGCCGAGAAGCTCGCGGCGGCGTTCAATATCAAGACGGTCCGCGACCTGGGCACGAACAAGCACTTCGTCGCGGCGGCCGCGCTGGTCGACCTCGGATCCGTCGAGGGCTGACGGCCTCAGCGGGCCGCCGCACCGCCGGCGGCCCGCGCGCCGAGTCCGCATACCCCCGAAGTGCGGTAACCGCGACCGGCCA
>JAOPVE010000123.1 GCA_025963185.1 Actinomycetes bacterium | reverse complement strand
TAGCCCCGGCGCGGCACCTGCACCAGCACCGGCGCCCCGGCGGCCAGCGCGGATCTCGCCGCCTGCCACGCCACCGAGGGCAGCCGTGCGCTGGAAGCGGCCGCGTCCCTGGCGAGCTGCCCGTCCTCGCCGAGTGGGGTGATGCGCGGCGCCGCGGCCCGGATTGCCGCCCGCTCGGCCTGCACCGGCTGCGCCCACCCGGTCTGCACGAGCAGCTGCGCCTCGCAGGTGCGGGTGAACCCGCCGAGCAGCGCGCCCGCGCCCGCGAGCTGGGCCCGCACCAGCAGCGTCTCGCGCGCGTGGCAGTAGGGCGCCCTGGGCTCGGCGTGCAGGTCGTCGCCATCGTCCCAGATGACGACCAAACCCAGGTTGCGGACCGGCGCGAACGCCGCCGCCCTCGTTCCCGCCACCGCGAGCACGTTGCCGCGCCGGACCACCAGCCACCGCCGGTACCGCTCCTCGGGACCGAGATCCGCCGACAGGGTCACCGATCGCCCCTCGCCGAGGACCGCCGTGAGCGCGGCGCCCACCCGGTCGAGGTCCCTCGCGTCGGGGACCACGGCGACCGCCCCCCGGCCCGAGGCGGCCGTGGCGGCCATCGCCTCGGCGATCCGGGCGGGCCAGTCCTCCCCCGGCAGCGCGGACCACACCGCCCGCGGCGACCGGCCCTCCCGCAGCCCGCGCAGCAACGCCCCGCCCGCCGGGTACCTCGCCCAGTGCTCGGGACCCGGAACCGCGGGGCTTTCGGCCGCCTCCGGCCAGGGCTTGGCCTCGGCGCGCGCGTGCCTCGGCGGGATCGCCAGGCGCAGCACGTCGGCCAGCGTGCCCGCGGTGCGCGCGGCGATCTCCCGAGCGGCCGCCGCGATCTCCGGCGAGAGCACGGACTCCCCCGACAGCGCCCGGTCGAGGAACGCGAGGCGCCCGGTGTGGCCGCTCTCGGCGGATCGCCCGAGCACGTACCCGTCGACGAGCTGCCCCGCGAACCGCACCCGGACCCGCGATCCGGTGACGACCTGCGTGTCGGCGCTGGCCGGGACGAGGTAGTCGAACGGCCGGTCCAGGTGCGGGAGCGGCAGGTCGACGCACACGTGCGCGACGGGCAACTCGGCCGCCGCCACCTGCGCACCCCGCCGCGCCGCCTTCTTCGCGGGCTTGCGCACCTTGGCCCCCGCGCCCAGCTCACCAAGCGGCAGCTCCCCGGCGGGCTCACGCGCGAGGGCCGCGCTCCCCGGATCAGCGCTCATCGCCACGGTCTACCAGACCACCCCGACATCCCGCGGTCCCCGCCCCGTGGTGCCAGGGATCGCACTCGCCGCACCGGCAGATCCCCAGCCCGTGGTGCTTGTTAGCTGTTATGGCCGACCGCCTCCGGCGAGTCGTGCCATAAACCGCTAACACAAACCACCACCCCGGAGACGAGCACAGGCACGGCGTCCAGCCCGTACGGGGCCGGACGCCAGAGCACCCGGGTCAGCCGCGGACCGCTGTGCGGAGGGCGTCGGCGCGGTCGGTGCGCTCCCAGGTGATCTCGGGGAGCTCGCGGCCGAAGTGGCCGTACGCCGAGGTCTTGGAGTAGATCGGCCGGAGCAGGTCGAGGTCGCGGATGATCGCGGCGGGGCGCAGGTCGAACACCGACTTGATCGCCTCGGTGATGGCCTCGGGATCGGCGGCCTCGGTGCCGAACGTCTCCACGAACAGCCCGACGGGCTGCGCCTTGCCGATCGCGTACGCGACCTGGACCTCGCACTTGGCGGCGAGCCCCGCGGCCACGACGTTCTTGGCGACCCAGCGCATGGCGTACGCGGCGGACCGGTCGACCTTCGACGGATCCTTACCCGAGAACGCGCCGCCGCCGTGCCGGGCCATGCCGCCGTACGTGTCGACGATGATCTTGCGCCCGGTCAGCCCCGCGTCGCCCATGGGGCCGCCGATCTCGAACCGGCCCGTGGGGTTGACCAGCAGGCGGTAGCCACTGGTGTCTAGGCCGAGGTCGGCGAGTTCGGGCTCGATGACGTGCTCGGCGATGTCAGGCGTGAGCAGGGTCTCCAGCGAGATGTCGGAGGCGTGCTGGCTGGACACGACGACGGTGTCGAGGCGGACCGCCTTGGGCCCGTCGTACTCGATCGTCACCTGGGTCTTGCCGTCGGGCCGCAGGTAGGGCACGAGCCCGTCCTTGCGGACCTGCGTGAGCCGGCGCGCGAGCCGGTGCGCGAGCGCGATCGGCAGCGGCATCAGCTCGGGGGTGTCGTCGCACGCGTACCCGAACATCAGGCCCTGGTCGCCGGCGCCCTGGCGGTCGAGCGCATCCTCGACGCTCTCGCCGGTGCGCGCCTCGTACGCGGCGTCGACGCCCTGGGCGATGTCGGGCGACTGCGAGCCGATTGACACGCTGACCCCGCACGACGCCCCGTCGAAGCCCTTCTTCGATGAGTCGTAACCGATTTCGAGGATCGTGTCGCGGACGATCGCCGGGATGTCCGCGTACGCCTTGGTGGTGACCTCGCCGGCCACGTGGACCTGGCCGGTGGTGATGAGCGTCTCGACGGCCACCCGGCTTCGCGGATCGTCCCGCAGCAGCGCGTCGAGGATGCCGTCACTGATCGCGTCGGCGATCTTGTCGGGATGTCCCTCGGTGACGGACTCCGAGGTGAAGAGGCGGCGCGGCACGATGCTCCCTGGTTGCTCAGGCAAACGGACCTTCGCGCGAGTCTATCGGCGTACACCTGCCGCACGGCGAGAGCCCGGTGAGACTGCGTCGCAGGTCACCGCAGCAGTCACCGGAGCCGGGCGGCCACCAGGTCCCAGATCGCGTCGGCGAGGTCCTCCTTGGGACCGAAGGGCACCTCGGTGACGGATCCGTCGGAGCCCAGGATCACGGCCGCGTTGTCGGCGGACTCGAAGGCCTTGCCCGGCCCGACCTCGTTGACCACGAGCAGGTCGCACTTCTTGCGGTCGAGCTTGGCCCGGCCGTGGTCGAGGACGCTCGCGTGCTCGTCACCGGTCTCGGCGGCGAACCCGGCGACGACCTGGCCGGACCGGGGCCGCGCGGACGACAGCTCGGCGAGGATGTCGGGGTTCTGGACGAGTTCGAGCGCGGGTGCCGATCCGTCATCGCGTTTCTTGATCTTGCTGCCGGTGTAGGTGGCGGGCCGGAAGTCGGCGGGCGCGGCGGCCATGACGACGGCGTCGGCGGTGGCGGCAGCGGCGAGGACGGCCTCCCGCAGTTCCAGGGTCGAGACCACCCGGACCACCGAGACCCCCGCCGGATCTGGCAGCGAGACGTTCGCGGCGAGCAGCGTGACGGTCGCGCCCCGTGCCGCCGCGGTGCTGGCGAGCGCGTAGCCCTGGCGGCCGGACGAGCGATTGCCGAGGAACCGGACCGGATCGAGGTACTCGCGGGTGCCGCCGGCCGAGACGACGACGTGCCGCCCGGCGAGGTCGGGCGCGCGGCCGGGCCGCAGGAGCCGGAACGCGGCGGCGGCGATCGAGTCCGGATCCGGAAGCCGGCCCTTCCCCGAGTCGGCCCCGGTCAGCCGCCCCGACGCCGGATCGAGCACGACGGCTCCGCGCGAGCGCAGGGTCGCCACGTTCGCCCGGGTGGCGGGGTGCTCCCACATCTCGGTGTGCATCGCCGGTGCGTAGAGCACGGGGCAGCGGGCCGTGAGCAGGGTGTTGGTCAGCAGGTCGTCGGCGAGACCGTGGGCGGCCTTGGCGAGCAGGTCGGCGGTCGCCGGTGCGACGACGACGAGGTCGGCGCCCTGGCCGATGCGGACGTGGGGCACCTGGTCGGCGCCGTCCCAGACCTCGGACGTAACGGGCTGGCCCGACAGCGCGGCCCACGTGGCCGCGCCGACGAACTTCAGCGCACTCGCGGTCGGGACGACCCGGACCTGGTGACCGGCCTCGGACAGCCGGCGGAGGAGCTCGGCGGCCTTGTACGCCGCGATCCCCCCGCCGACACCGAGGACGACGGTGCTCACGCGACGGCGCCGCTCACCGACGAAGGCGGATCAGCTGTCGACCTGCTCGTGCGTCAGGAGGTTCGCGTTGATCTCCCGGAGCGCGATCGACAGCGGCTTCTCCTGGGGGCTGGTCTCGACCAGCGGGCCCACGTACTCCAGCAGGCCTTCGCCGAGCTGGCTGTAGTAGGCGTTGATCTGACGCGCACGTTTGGCCGCGTAGATGACGAGGGCGTACTTGGAGCTGGTCTTCTCGAGCAGCTCGTCGATGGGCGGGTTGGTGATGCCCTCTGGAGCGGCAACGGTGCCAGACACGCTTATCAGCCTCTGGGGGTCTCGACAATAGGAGTCACAACAACTCTACCAATTGTTTGGCAGCGTGCTCGACCCGGTCGTTCACAATGACGACATCGAACTCTTTTTCGGACGCGAGTTCGACCAAACCGGCATCGAGGCGCCGGCGGATCGTCTCGTCGTCCTCGGTCCCGCGGCCGGTCAGGCGGCGGACGAGCTCGTCCCAGGTGGGCGGGGCGAGGAAGACGAACTGGGCCTGGGGCATGGCCTCGCGCACCTGGCGGGCGCCCTGGAGCTCGATCTCGAGGAGGGCGGGCAGCCCGGCAGCCAGCTGACGTTCCACTGGCTCCCGGGGCGTGCCGTAGTGATGGCCGGCGAATTCGGCGTGTTCGAGGAGCTTGCCCTCCGCCACGAGGGCGGTGAACTCCTCCTCGGAGGCGAAGTGGTACTCCACGCCGTCGGTTTCGCCGGGCCGGGGCTTGCGCGTCGTCACCGAGACCGACAGCCACACCGAGGGGTGGTGACGTCGAATCTCGGCGACGACACTTCCCTTGCCCACGCCGGACGGACCCGACAGGACCGTCAGGCGGGCGCCAGGAGTGCCGGTGCGAGCCACAGGTGCCTCACCGGTTCCGGTGCCGAGGGGAAGTTCAGGGCGCACGGAGTCAGCTGCCGAACTCCTGCAGCAGGGCACGGCGCTGGTTGTCGCCCAGCCCGCGAACCCGGCGGCTCTCCGCGATCTTGAACTTCTCCATCATCTGGGTCGCACGGACCTTGCCGATGCCAGGGAGCGCCTCGAGGACGGCCGAGACCTTCATCTTGCCGATGACGTCGTCCGCCTCGGCCGAGTCCAGAACCTCCTTGAGGGACAAGCCCCCGTGCTTGAGCTTGTCCTTCACCGCGGCACGAGCCTTGCGAGCCGCAGCCGCCTTCTCAAGAGCAGCGGCGCGCTGCTCGGGGCTCAGCGACGGAAGAGCCACAGGTCACCTCAGAATTCTTGTTGGAACGGACGTTTCCAGCGCGCAGAACCTAGCGAGTTCCGCCGGTCAGAAGCAACGCGGCCCCCTCGCACTCCGGGGCTGTTCAGAGCCCTGAAGACCAGGTTGCAGGACGCACCGACTGGATTTTGCACACGAACGGGTGATCGACACCACAGTAGGCCACATCTCGGACACCCATTCCCGGTACCGCGAAATTCCTTGCGCACACCCATTTTCCAGCCCTGATGCCCCTGTCGCGCAGCCCCGAAACGCCGTTCATCTCGGCTAATCCGCGCCCAGCGAGCACTCAGACCGTGGTGAGCACACTCTGACAGGCTGCCAGGGCCCGATCGGCGGCTGCACGCAGGGCTACCGGATCGGGTCCGTGGCGCAGCACCTCCCGGGACGTGGAGGGCAGAACGGCGGACAGCGCGGACCCGAATACGGTCCGCAGGTCGGCCGCGGTGGCGCCCTGGGCGCCGATCCCCGGGGCGAGGAACGGGCCGTTGACCGCCGACAGGTCGTGGCCCGTGGCGCCGATCGTCGCGCCCACGACCGCCCCGATGGATCCCAGTGGATCGGCACCGGCGTTGAGGGCGGCCAGCTCGTCGAGGACGGTCTGGGCGACGGTCCGGCCGTCCTCGGTGCGGGCGTGCTGGACCGTCCGTCCCTCCACGTTGGACGTCAGCGCCAGCACGAACACCCCCGCGCCGTTCGCCAGGGCGGTGTCCACCAGGGGGGCCAGCGCGCCCACCCCGAGGTAGGGGCTCGCGGTCATGGCGTCGCAGAACAGCGGGCTGGACGGGTCGAGGTAGGCCTGGGCGTACGCGGCCGCGGTGCTGCCGATGTCGCCGCGCTTGACGTCGGCGATGACGAGTGCGCCGGCCGAACGCGCGTCGGCGATCACGCGTTCGAGGACGGCGATCCCGCGGCTGCCGTAGCACTCGAAGAACGCCGACTGCGGCTTGAGGACCGCGACCTGGCCGGCGAGGGCGTCCACCACGGTGCGAGAGAACCGCTCCAGGCCGTCCACATCGGAGCTGAGGCCCCACGCGGCCAGCAGGGCAGGGTGAGGGTCGATCCCGGCGCACAGCGGCCCACGAGAGGCCATGGCGGCGTGCAGGCGGGCTCCGAAGCCGATCATCGGCGTGCCTCCTCGGCGATCGCGGGCGAGCGAAGGTGCTCCGGGCGCCGGGCCCAGACCCGGTTGATGGACCGGACCAGCCCCGGACCCCGGTACAGCAGCCCGGTGTAGACCTGCACGAGGCTGGCGCCGGCCTCGAACATCCGGACCGCGTCCGCGGCCGAGGAGATGCCACCGGCCCCGATGATCGGCAGCCGCCCGCCGGTCTCCTTCGCCACGAACCGCACCACCGCGAGGGCGCGTGCGGTGAGCGGCCGTCCCGACAGCCCGCCCGCCTCGGTGGCGAGGTGCCGGTCGGCGGGGGCCAGCCCGTCCCGGGAGAGGGTCGTGTTGGTGGCGATCACCCCGGCCACCCCGTGCTCGGCGCAGACCGCGAGCAGCTCGCCGATCGCGGGCTCGGACAGGTCCGGGGCGATCTTGACGAGCAGCGGCACCGGATCCGCGGGTCCCGCCAGGGAACGGCCCTCTCGCTGGAGCTCGCCGAGCAGCGCGCCGAGCGCCCCGGCGTCCTGTAGCGAGCGCAGCCCGGGGGTGTTCGGCGAGCTGACGTTGACCGCGAAGTAGTCGCCGAAGCGGTAGAGCGCCCGCAGCGAGTTCAGGTAGTCGCCGGTGGCGTCCTCGATCGGGGTGATCTTGGATTTGCCGAGGCTGATCCCCAGCGGAACCGGCAGTGTTCCCCAGGCCGCCAGCCGCTCGGCCAGCGCCCGGGCGCCGAGGTTGTTGAAGCCCATCCGGTTGATCACGCCCTCGCTCGCGCGCAGCCGGAACAGCCGGGGCTGGGGGTTGCCCGGCTGGGGGTGCCAGGTGACCGTGCCGGCCTCGGCGAAGCCGAACCCGAGCGCGGGCCACGCGGGCAGCGCGACGCCGTTCTTGTCCAGCCCGCCGGCCACCCCCACCGGACCGGGGAAGCGCACCCCGAACACCGTCGTCCCGGCGCTGCGCGCCCCGCCCACCGACCGGGCCACACCGGCGAGCCCCGGACGGGCCGCGAGGGCCCCCAGCGCCCGCAGGGTGCTCTCGTGGGCCTTCTCCGGATCGCCGCCACCGAGCCGGAACAGCACCGGCCGCGCGAACGTCTCGTAGAGCACCGGCTACTCCCCCGCCTCGGATCGCAGCGTCTTGTGCAGCTCCTGCAGCGGCCGGACCTCAATCTCGCCCCGGATCAGCGCCTCGATGCCCATCACCGCCGCGGCCGCGCCCTGGACCGTGGTGATGCACGGCACGTCCGCGGCCACGGCGGCACTGCGGATCTCGTACCCGTCGATCCGGGGGCCGGAGTTGCCGTAGGGGGTGTTGAGGACCAGTCCGACGGATCCGGCCGCGATCATCTGGAGCACGTCGTCGCCCTCGCCGGGCTCGAAGTGCTTGCGGACGACCGTCACGCCGATCCCGTGGCGGCGCAGCATCTCGGCGGTGCCCGCGGTGGCCAGCACCTCGAAGCCGAGGTCCGCCAGGCGCTTGACCGGGAAGATCATCGCCCGCTTGTCCCGGTTCGCGACCGAGACGAAGACCCTGCCGCTGACCGGCAGCGATCCGTAGGCCGCCGCCTGGCTCTTCGCGAACGCCTGCCCGAACGCCAGGTCGATGCCCATGACCTCGCCCGTGGACTTCATCTCGGGGCCGAGCAGGCTGTCGACGCCGGTGCCCTCGGCCGTGCGGAACCGCTTGAACGGCAGCACGGCCTCCTTGACCGCGATCGGGGCGTGCGCGGGCAGCTCGCCGCCGTCCCCGCTGGCCGGGAGCAGCCCCTCGGACCGCAGCTGCGCGATCGAGGCGCCGAGCATCACCCGCGCGGCCGCCTTCGCGAGCGGCACCGCGGTGGCCTTGGACACGAACGGCACCGTCCGGGACGCGCGCGGATTGGCCTCCAGCACGTACAGCGTGTCGTCCTTGAGCGCGTACTGGACGTTCATCAGGCCGCGGACCCCGAGCCCGTGCGCGAGCGCCTCGGTGGAGCGCCGGACGTTCTCGATGTCCGAGCGGCCCAGCGTGATCGGCGGGAGCGCGCAGGCCGAGTCGCCGGAGTGGATGCCGGCCTCCTCGATGTGCTCCATGATCCCGCCGAGGTAGACCTCGGTGCCGTCGCAGATCGCGTCGACGTCGATCTCGATGGCGTCGTCGAGGAAGCGGTCGACCAGCACCGGATGGTCCGGGGTGACGTCGGTGGCGCGGCTGATGTAGTCGCCCAGGGTGGCCTCGTCGTAGACGATCTCCATCCCCCGCCCGCCCAGGACGTACGAGGGGCGGACCAGCACCGGGTAGCCGATCTCGGTGGCGATGTCGCGGGCCTCGGCGAACGAGGTGGCCATGCCGTGCCGCGGCGCGGGCAGCCCGGCCCGCTCCAGCAGCGCGCCGAACGCGCCCCGCTCCTCGGCGAGGTGAATCGCCTCCGGCGGGGTGCCGACGATCGGGACCCCGGCGTCCGCGAGCCGCTGCGCCAGGCCCAGCGGGGTCTGCCCGCCGAGCTGGACGATCACGCCAACCACCCCGGGACCGCCCTCGGCCGTGCCCGCGGTGTTCTCGGCGTGCCAGACCTCGGTCACGTCCTCGAAGGTCAGCGGCTCGAAGTAGAGCCGGTCGGACGTGTCGTAGTCCGTCGAGACCGTCTCGGGGTTGCAATTGACCATCACGGTCTCGAACCCGGCAGCGCGCAGGGCCATCGCCGCGTGGACGCACGAGTAGTCGAACTCGATGCCCTGGCCGATCCGGTTCGGCCCGGACCCCAGGATCATCACCTTCGGCCGGTCGCTGGGACGGACCTCGCTCTCGGCGTCCGCACCCGACTCGTACGCCGAGTAGTGGTACGGCGTGCTGGCCGCGAACTCGGCGGCGCACGTGTCGACCGTCTTGTACGCGGGCCGGATCGCCAGCCGGTGCCGCAGCGCCCGCACGCCGTCCTCCCCCGCCAGTTCGGGCCGGATCGCGGCGAGCTGCCGGTCCGAGAACCCGGCCCGCTTGGCCCGGCGCAACAGGGTCTCGTCCAGCACCGGGGCGGCCGCGATCTCGTCGCGCAGCTCGGTGAGGGCGAGGATCTGGTCGACGAACCACGGATCCATCCCCGAGGCCGCGCACACCTGCTCGACCGTGGCACCGTTCCGCAGCGCCCGCTCGACGGTGTAGAGCCGCCCGTCGTGCGGGATCTTCAGCGCTTCCAGGGCGTCATCGGCGGGGTCTTCGGTGGTCCAGAAGCCGGCGGCCTTGGTCTCCATCGAGCGCATGGCCTTCTGCAGCGCCTCGCCGAACGAGCGGCCCAGGCTCATCGCCTCACCGACGGACTTCATGGTCGTCGTCAGCTCGGCGTCGGCGCCGGGAAACTTCTCGAACGCGAACCGCGGGATCTTCACCACGACGTAGTCGAGCGCGGGCTCGAAGCTGGCGGGGGTCTCCCGGGTGATGTCGTTGCGGATCTCGTCCAGCGTGTACCCGATGGCCAGCTTCGCGGCGATCTTGGCGATCGGGAAGCCGGTCGCCTTCGAGGCCAGCGCCGACGAGCGAGACACCCGCGGGTTCATCTCGATGACGACCAGGCGCCCGTCCACCGGGTTCACCGCGAACTGGATGTTGCAGCCGCCGGTGTCGACGCCGACCTCGCGCAGCACGGCGATGCCCACGTCACGCAGCCGCTGGAACTCGACGTCGGTGAGCGTCATCGCCGGGGCCACGGTCACCGAGTCGCCGGTGTGCACGCCCATCGGATCGATGTTCTCGATCGAGCAGACGACGACCACGTTGTCCTTGTGGTCGCGCATCAGCTCCAGCTCGTACTCCTTCCAGCCGAGCACGCTCTCCTCGATGAGCACCTCGGTGGTCGGGCTCGCGGCCAGGCCGGATCCGGCGATCAGGTCGAGGTGGGCCCGGTCGTGGGCCATGCCGGATCCGAGGCCGCCCATCGTGAAGCTGGGCCGGACCACGACTGGGTAGCCCAGGTCCTCGACGGTGGCGTAGACCTCGTCCATGGTGTGGCACACCGCGGACCGGGGCACCTCCGCGCCGATCTTGCGGACGATCTCCTTGAACTTCTGCCGGTCCTCCCCGCGCTGGATCGCCTCGATGTCCGCGCCGATCAGCTCGACGTTGTACTTGCTCAGCACCCCGCGCTCGTGCAGCGCGACGGCGGTGTTCAGCGCGGTCTGGCCGCCCAGGGTCGCGAGGATCGCGTCGGGGCGCTCCTTGGCGATCACCAGCTCGACGAACTCCGGCGTGATCGGCTCGACGTACGTGGCATCGGCGAACTCGGGGTCGGTCATGATCGTGGCCGGGTTGGAGTTCACGAGGCTGACCCGCAGGCCCTCCTCGCGCAGCACCCGGCACGCCTGGGTGCCCGAGTAGTCGAACTCGCAGGCCTGGCCGATGACGATCGGCCCGGAGCCGATCACCAGGACGTGGCGGATGTCGGTTCTCTTCGGCACGTCAGCGGCCGCCTTCCTGTGCCTGGTGCATGAGCGAGACGAATCTGTCGAACAGGTAGTCGGCGTCGTG
>JAOPVE010000119.1 GCA_025963185.1 Actinomycetes bacterium | reverse complement strand
TGCGCAAGGCCGGCGCCCAGCGGTTCGTCGCGCAGACGCACGGCCACGAGGTCGGCTGGGCCGCGCTGCCCGGCGCCCGCCAGGCCCTGCGCCGGATCGCCGCCGGGGTCGACGTCATCACCTACCTCACCGAGTACCAGCGCCAGCGGATGGCGCGCGTCGTCGGCGGGCGGGCCGAGCTGGTCCGGCTGCCACCCGGCGTCGATACCAAGACCTACCACCCAGGCGTCGACGGATCCGGCGTGCGCGCCGCCCTCGGCCTCACCGGGCGGCCGGTGGTGGTCTGCGTGTCCCGGCTGGTCCAGCGCAAGGGGCAGGACGTGCTGATCCGCGCGCTCCCGCTGATCCGCGAGCGGGTGCCCGGTGCCGCGCTGCTCGTCGTGAGCGGCGGGCCGGACGCGCCTCGGCTCGGGCGGCTCGCGATCCAGACCGGGGTGGCCGACGACGTGGTGTTCACCGGGTCCGTGCCGTGGGCGGAGCTGCCCGAGTACTACGCGGCCGGGGACGTCTTCGCGATGCCCTGCCGTACCCGCCGGGGCGGCCTCGACGTCGAGGGCCTCGGGATCGTTTACCTGGAGGCCTCGGCCACCGGGCTGCCGGTCGTGGCGGGGAATTCGGGCGGCGCACCGGACGCGGTCCGCGAGGGGGAGACCGGGTACGTGGTCGACGGGCGGGACGTGGCCGTGGTCGCGGACCGCATCGCCACCCTGCTGGCCGACCGCGAACTCGCGGCCCGGATGGGCGCGGCCGGCCGGTCCTGGGTGGAGGCGGAGTGGCAGTGGGACGACCTGGCCGCCCGCATGACCACCCTCCTCAAAAGCCCCTGACCACCCCAACCACCGGCGACCCCAAGCCCACCCCGAACCGTGTGCCGTACCGCCGCCTATGACCGGCGCAACGGCACACACTTCCGGCGGGGGTGGCGCGCGGGGACGTGGGGGAAAGCGAAGTGCGGTATCTGGGGCCGGTGGTGACCGGCCCCAGATACCGCACTTCGAGGTTTGCGCGGAGTGATCCGTAGAAAGGGTGTTGCTTACATGCCCGACGAGCTGGGTGATTCGAGGAGGCCGAGGCGCAGGGCCGTCATCAGGGCCTGGGCCCGGTTGCCGGCGCCGAGCTTCTCGTAGAGCTTGGAGATGTGCGTCTTCGCCGTGGACTCCGAGACATAGAGCTGCTTGGCGATGCCGGCGACGCTCATGCCGTCGGCGAGCAGTCGCAGCACCTGCCCCTCCCGCGGTGACAGGTGCGGGCCGCTCGGGGTGAGCCGCCGCTTCATCGCCTCGGCGAGGTCGGACGCGGTGAACGCGTTGGGGGAGGACTTGGCGTGCCGGGCGGCGGCCACGACCTCTTCCGCGGGTGCGTTCTTGGGCACGAAGGCGCTGGCCCCGGCTTCGAGCGCGCCGAACAGCTGGTCGTCGCCGGCGTACATCGTCAGTACGACGATGCCCACGTCGGCGCGGGCGCTGCGCAGTGCCCTGGTGGCGTCGAGACCGCTGCCGTCGGGCAGCCGGAGGTCCATGATCACGACGTCGGGCTTGAGCTCGGACGCCTTGCGCAGCGCGTCGGCGACGGTGCCTGCCTCGGCCACGACCTCGAAGTCCGGATCGCGCTCGAAGGCGTGCTTGAGCCCCTGCCGGATGAGGTCGTGGTCGTCTACCAGCAGCACCGTGGTCGATCCAGGCGGCCGGTTCGCGGGAACTGACTGGTTACTGGTCACTGTCTGGGGGCACCTCCTGTTGCAGCGGAACGCTACCGCGCCTGGCTCGGCTTCCCAGGACGACGCGCACGGTTGTTCCGCACGGATCTCTGGCCACTATTTCCAGATCTGCTCTGATTCGTTCTGCCCGCTCGGCCATGATCGACAGGCCGTAGCTTCCGTCGCCTCCAGCCTCCCCGATCCCGCGGCCGTCGTCACTTACCTCCACCTTTGCGTATGGCGGGTCGATTTCGCAGCCCACCCAGAGGTTGGCCGCGTTCGCGTGCTTGCGGGCGTTGGTGACGGCCTCCTGGGCGATCCGGAGCAGCTCGGACTCCACGGCGGCGGGCAACCGGGCCGTCGACTCGTCAAGGCTCAGGTGGACCCTGAGACCAGCGGAGGATCCCACGGTTCTGGCGTACTCGGCGATCGCGCTGGCCAGGCCGCCGTGGCGCTCCACGTCGGTGCGCAACTCGAACAGCGAGAGCCGCAGCTCGGTGATCACCCGGGTGACCTCCGCGCGCAGCGCGTGCAGCCGGTTGGCGGCGACCTCGGCCCCTTCGGGCAGCTCGGCGACGGCGTTGTCGATGCCGTACCCGACGATCACCAGTTCCTGGGCGATGCCGTCATGGATCTCCCTGGCGAGCCGCTGCCGTTCCTCGGCCGTCGCGAAGCTGCGCACGTCGTCGAACAGCAGCGCGGTCTCCAGCCGCAGGGCCGCGTGCCCGGCGACCTCGGCCGCGGCGTTGACCCCCGAGGCCGGGTACGCGCCGGACCGGTCGGCTTCGAGCACGACGAGCCCGACGGTCCGCACCCCGGTGACCAGGGGCAGGACCAGCGCGGACACGTCCCCGCCACGGACCGACCGGGCCAGCGACCCGGACGCCGACTGGGCCTGCTGGCTCACCCACGCCTCGGCGATCGGGGTGTCCGCGGCGAGCGAGGTCTCCCAGTCGACGCGGTCCGGGCCGGTCTGGGCGAGTACCTCCAGGCGACCGCCCCCGCCGCCGGTGAACACCGCGCCACGGTCGCTGGGCAGGTTCTCGCGGAGTTCGTCGAGGAGGCGCTCGGCGATCCCGCGCGGGTCGAGGGTGCCCGGCAACTGGCGCGCGATCGTGCGGAGCTGGGTCAGCAGGCGGGTCGCGCGGACGTACTCGGGCTCGGTGAGGGGACTGCGGGCCTGGCTCAGGGTGCGGATCCGGGCGCCGATGATCGCCGCGACCGCGCTGATGACGATCCATTGCAGCGCCGGGATCGTGTACGAGGTGTTGTTGTCGAGGTTCCCGGCGATCCCGGCGACGATGAGCGCGACGGCACCCCCGGCCGCCAGTCCGAGCGCCTCGGCGGCCCCGAAGAACACCCCGATCGTGAAGACCGGCGCGGCCACGTACGGCAGCACCGCGCCGGTCGCCCCCGGTGCGCGCGCGGCCACGACCGCGGTGATCACGACCTCGGCGATCGCGCCCGCCCGGCTGAGCCAGGCGTGACCGGGCACGATGAATCCGGGCAGCGCGGCGAGGACGATCGCCAGCCACCACAGCAGGACGTCGCCGTCGCGCGCGCTGAGCACCGCGAGGACCGCGACGAGCAGCAACAACGCGGCGCGGATCCCGGTGGTCAGCAGGTGCGGCTGGAGGCCCCGGTCGTCAGCCGGGAGCTGGGCCGTCACCGGGTCAGGAGTAGATCGCGGCGATCTCGTCGGCGTACTCCTTCAGAACGACGTCCCGCTTGAGCTTGAGACTGGGGGTGAGCTCCCCGCCCTCCTCGGTGAAGTCCCGGGGCAGGATGCGGAACACCTTGATGGCTTCGGCCTTGGACACGGCCTTGTTCGCGGAATCGACCGCCGCCTGGATCTCAGCGCGCAGGTCCTCGTCGGCGGTGAGCTGCTCGACGGTGGCCTCGGCGGGCTTGCTGGCCTTGTCCTTCCAGGCTTCGAACGCGTCCGGATCGATCGTCACGAGCGCCCCGATGAACGGCCGCGCGTCGCCGACCACCATGCACTGGCTGACCAGCGCGCTGGCGCGGAGCCGGTCTTCGAGTACCGCGGGCGCGACGTTCTTGCCGCCGGCGGTGACGATCAGCTCCTTCTTGCGTCCGGTGATCGTGAGGTAGCCGTCCTCGTCCAGGGCGCCGAGGTCGCCGGTGTGGAACCAGCCGTCGGAGTCCTTCGCGCCCGCGGTCGCGGCCTCGTTGCGCCAGTAGCCGCGGAAGATGTGGCCGCCCTTGACGATGACCTCGCCGTCGTCGCCGATCTTCACGCTGACCCCGGGCAGCGGCTGGCCTACCGTGCCGATCTTCAGCGCGTGCTGGAGGTTCACGCTGGTCGCGGCCGAGGTCTCGGTGAGCCCGTAGCCCTCGTAGACGGTCAGGCCGATGCCGCGGAAGAAGTGGCCGAGCCGGGCACCGAGCGGCGCGCCGCCGGAAATCGCGCTGTGGCACGCGCCGCCCATCACGGTGCGCAGCTTGGAATAGACGAGCTTGTCGAACACCGCGTACTGGGCGCGCAGCGCGAGGCTGGGGCCCCCCGACTCCAAAGCCTCGCTGTAGGCGACGGCGACGGACTCGGCGCGGTCGAAGATCATGCCCTTGCCGCTGGAGTGCGCCTTCTGCCGGGCGCCGTTGTAGACCTTCTCGAAGACCCGCGGCACCGACAGCACGAACGTCGGCTGGAACTCGGCGAGGTCGTCGAGCAGGTTCCGCACGTCCGCGGTGTGGCCGAGGCGGGTGCGGGTGGCGACCGCGCCGCACTGGATCAGCCGGGCGAACACGTGCGCCAGCGGCAGGAACAGCAGCGTGGAGGCGTCGGAGTTGAACAGCGCCCGCAGCCCGGGGATCGCGTTGCCGACCTCGAACAGCATGTTCCCGTGCGTCAGGTCGCAGCCCTTGGGGCGGCCCGTCGTACCGGAGGTGTAGATGATCGTGGCGGACGAGCTGGACCGGACCCCCTCGCGGCGGCGCGCGATCTCGGCGTCCTCGACCTCAAAACCGCGCAGCTCCAGCGCGTCCACGATGCCCTCGTCGAACTGCCAGATGTGGTCGAGCGCCGGCAACTCGTGGCGGACCGACTCGACCACCGCGACGTGCCCCGGGGTCTCGGCGAACACCCCGACCGCGCCGGAGTCGCCGAGGATCCACTGCACCTGCTCGGCCGAGGACGTCTCGTAGATCGGCACGGTGACCGCTCCCGCGGACCAGATGGCGTAGTCGGCCAGGGTCCACTCGTAGCGGGTCTTGGACATCAGCGCGATCCGGTCGCCCGGGTTGACTCCGGACGCGACCAGGCCTTTCGCCACGGCGGCGACCTGGTCGCGGAACTCGGCGGCGGTGACGTCGACCCACTCGCCGCCGGCCCGGCGCGCGAACACCGGGGCGCCCGGGAAGCTCGCCGCGTTCTCCCACACGGCATCGGTGAGGTTCGCGCCGTCGGCAGGGGAGTACGCAGCCGGGATGGTGAACTCTCGCACGGGGCCCTCTCTCCGCGTCGTCACGGTGCCCGCGTGGGCGGGTACGCAAAACGTACCGGTGAGTACGCTCGCAGGCGTGGCTCAGATCGACCTTATCGAGGAAACGTTCGTCGCGGCGTCCCCGGCGCTCGTGTCCGCCGCGGTCCGCGATCCGGCGTTCAGCAGGGATCTGTGGCCGGACGTCTCGCTGGCCGTCTTCATGGATCGTGGCGACGCCGGCCTGCGCTGGACGGCGACCGGCGGCCTGATCGGCAGCGCAGAGATCTGGCTCGAACCATTCGGCGACGGCGTGATCGCGCACACCTACCTGCGGGCGGATCCGCCGTCGCCGCTGCACTGGCGCAAGGCCGTCGCGGAGACCCAGCGCCGGGCCCGGCACCTCAAGGCCGTCTGGTGGCGGCTCAAGGACACCGTGGAGGCCGGCCGCGAGCCCGGCACCCCAGCCCGCTCGGCCGCGACCCCAGCCCGCGACGCCGCCACCCCAGCCCGCGACGCCGCCACCCCGGCGCGCGAGCCGGGCTCGGCCCGGTGACGCGCCGGTGAGGGTCCACGTCGTCTCGGACGTGCACGGCAGCACCGAGGCGCTGGCGAAGGCGGGGACGGGAGCGGACGCCCTCGTCGTGCTCGGGGACCTGCTGTTGTACGTCGACTACGCCGATCCGCGCCAGGGGATGCTCGCCGAGCTGTTCGGATCCGAGGCCGCGCACCGCTTCGCCGCACTCCGCCGCGACCACCGCTTCGCCGAGTTGCGCGCCTTCGGATCCGAGATGCTCGAAGCCAGGGGCGATCCGAACGCGCTGATCCGGGACGTGGCCCGCCAGCAGTACGCCGAGCTGTTCGCGGCGATGCCCACCCCGGCCTACGCCACCTACGGCAACGTGGACATTCCCGAGCTGTGGCCGGAGTTCCGGCGGCCCGGCGTGCACGCCCTCGACGGGGAGGTCGCCGAGATCGGCGGCTGGCGGTTCGGCTTCGTCGGCGGCTGGGTGCCGCGCCGCGCCCGCGGGATCAGCGGGCCGGCGCTGCGCTTCGGCGCGGACTGCACGGCCGAGGAGTTCGCTGCCAAGGTCGAGGCCGTCGGCGAGGTGGACGTGCTGTGCAGCCACATCCCGCCGGCGGTGCCCGAGCTGCGCTATGACACGGTGGCGCGCGCGTTCGAGGTGGCGAGCCCGGCGATCCTCGACGCGATCCGGCGGACCCAGCCGCGGTACGCGCTGTTCGGTCACGTCCACCAGCCGCTGGCCCGCCGGATGCGGATCGGCCGCACCGAGTGCGTCAACGTCGGCCACTTCCGGCGGACGGGAGAGCCGTTCGTATTGCGGTGGTGACCGACCCGGTAGCCTCCGCGCTATGGCGGACAGCGCGGACTCCTCCCAGCAGTCGATCACGATCGCGGCACCGGTCGCCGACGTCGCCGCGGTGATCACCGACTTCGCTGCCTACCCCGAGTGGGTGACGGCGGTGAAGGAGGTGGAGATCGTCGAGGAGTTCGACGACGGGTACGCCAGCCAGGTGCGGTTCGTGCTGGACGCGGGGATCGTCAAGGACGACTACGTGCTCCAGTACGGCTACGCCGAGGACCTGACCCACATCGAGTGGGACCTGGTGCGCGGCCAGACCCAGAAGAGCCAGCACGGCTCCTACGACCTCACCGCGGACGACGGCGGCACCACGGTGACATACCGGCTCGCGGTCGAGCTGACGATCCCGATGCTGGGCATGTTCAAGCGCAAGGCCGAGAAGGTCATCATGGACACCGCGCTCAAGGAGCTCAAGAAGCGCGTCGAGTCGGCCTGACGGCACCCCTCCGCGAAGCGCGGTAACCGTCGCCGGTCAGGACCGGCCGTAGTTTCCGCACTTCGGACTGGGGGGCGGGCGGGTCGCGTCCTGCACCGATAGGCTTCGCCCCGGACAAATCGGGACGGACAAATCGGGAGGGGAGCGCGCGTGCGGGTCGTGCTGTTCACCGGCAAGGGCGGGGTCGGGAAGACCACGTCGGCCGCCGCCACCGCCGTCCGCTGTGCCCGGTCCGGGGCGAAGACCCTCGTGCTCTCGACGGATCCGGCGCACTCGCTCGCCGACGCGCTCGGGGTGCCGCTCGGGGCCGATCCGGCTGAGGTCGAGGGCGGGCTGTACGCGATGCAGATCGACGCGCAGCGCCGGTTCGAGCAGTCGTGGGACCAGATCCGCGGGTACCTGATGACGTTCCTGACCCGCGGCGGGCTCGGCGAGGTCGAGGCCGAGGAACTGGTGGTGCTGCCCGGCGCCGAGGAGATCCTCGCGCTGCTGGAGGTTCGTGCCCAGGCCGCGAGTGGCAGCTACGACGCGATCGTCGTGGACTGCGCGCCCACCGCCGAGACCCTGCGGCTGCTCGCCCTGCCCGAGGCGCTGCGCTGGTACTTCGAGCGGCTCTACCCCTCGCACCGCAAGCTCGCGAACACGTTCCGGCCGCTGCTCGGCCGGGCGGCGGCCGGGTATCTGCCCGGCGACGACGTGCTGGCCGCCATCGAGGTGCTGTACACGCAGCTCGCGTCCGTGCAGGAGCTGCTGACGGATCCGGCGACGACCTCAGTGCGGCTCGTTCTGACCCCCGAGTCGGTGGTGCTCGCCGAGGCCAGGCGGACCTTCACCAGCCTCGCGCTGTACGGGTTCGCGGTCGACGGCGTCGTGGCCAACCGGATCATCCCGGGCGGCGGCGACGATCCGTGGCGCTCGTCGTGGGCGGCCGCGCAGTCTGTCCAGCTCGCCGCCGCGCACGAGAGTTTCGCCGGGCTGCCGGTGTACGAGGTCCCCTACCTGCCCGCCGAGCCCGTGGGCGCGGACGCGCTCGCCGAGGTGGCCGGGCTGATGTACGGCGAGGGCGATCCGCTGGCGGTCCGCCCGTCCGGGCCGCTGCTCGCGGTTGAGCGCGACGCGGGCGGGTACGAGCTCGGGATCGCGCTGCCGCTGGCGGGCAAGGGCGAGGTCACGCTCGCCCGCTCGGCGGACGACCTGGTCGTCACCGTCGGCGGCCACCGCCGGCTCGTCGCGCTGCCCGAGTCGCTGCGCCGCTGTTCCGTGGCGGGCGCGGAGCTGTCCGAGGGCCGCCTCGCGGTCCGCTTCACCGACGATCCCGCAGGAGCCCCCGATGCGAGCTGACCCCACGACGCGAGCCGGCCGATGACGCCCCCGGACGCCGGCGGGCCGCTCGCCGACGAGGCCGCCCAGTTCGCCGCCGCCGCGCTCGGCTGGGCCCAGCGCATGGCCGGTGGCATCGACCCCGGCGACGAGCGGATCGCGACCGGGTCGCCCGAGTGCACGGTCTGCCCGGTGTGCCGGGCGATCCACGCGCTCCGCGACCCGAGCCCGGAACTCGCCGAGCGGGTGACCAAAACGGTCACGGATCTGGCGGGTGGGCTCGCCCACGCCCTGCGGGTCGCGTTCGACGGCCACCGGCACCCGCCCGCGGATCCGGACCCGGACGCCTCGGCCGCCCCGGGCGTGCAGCACATCGACATCGCCTGAAAGGCGCCCAGGGATATCGCCTGAAGGCGCCCAGGGATATCGCCTGAAAGGCGCCGCGGGATATCGCGTAACACCCGAACCCGACCGCGGTGGTGACGCGCGGGAGCGAGCGGGCAAGATTGCGGGATACCCCCGCGCCGGGCGGGGCGGGCAGCGATGGGGTAACCGCGTGGCGCTGACAGTGGGAGTCGACGTCGGGGGCACCAAGGTTCTGGGTGGGGTGGTCACCGCCGACGGCGAGATCATCGAGACCAGCCGGCGCCCGACTCCGAAGGACGCCGAGCACACCGCGCGGGTCATCGCCGAGGTCGTCGCCGAACTGGCCGCCAAGCACGAGATCGAGGCGGTGGGGATCGGCGCGGCCGGCTACGTCGACGCCACCCGTTCCGTGGTGCTCCACGCGCCCAACCTGGCCTGGCGCGACGAGCCGCTCAAGGCGCGGATCGAGGCGCTGGTCAACCTGCCCGTGGTGGTCGAGAACGACGCGAACGCCGCCGCCTGGGCCGAGTACCGGCACGGCGCGGGCAAGGGATCCTCGCACCTGGTCATGATCACCGTCGGCACGGGCATCGGCGGCGGGATCGTCCTCGACGGCGCCCTCTACCGCGGCGCGTTCGGGGTGGCCGCCGAGTTCGGTCACATCCAGGTGGTGCGGGACGGGCTCCCGTGCGGCTGCGGCGGGCGCGGCTGCTTCGAGCAGTACTGCAGCGGGAAGGCGCTGCTGCGGCAGGCCAAGGCGGGCGCCGAGCGCGATCCGGACGGGGCCCGGCGGCTGCTGGAACTCGCGGGTGGCAAGTCCGAGGACCTGCAGGGCCAGCACGTGACCCAGGCCGCGCACGAGGGCGATCCGATCGCGGTGGCGGCCTTCCGGAGCATCGCCGAGGTCCTCGGTCAGGGGCTCTGTGACCTGGTGTTCAGCCTCGATCCGGACCGGTTCGTCGTCGGCGGCGGGGTGGCCGAGGCAGGGGATCTGCTGTTCGTCCCCGCCATCGCCGCGTACGAGAAGGCGGTACACGAGCGGGGGCGCAAGCAGGTGGCCGAGATCCGCCCGGCGGCGCTGGTGAACTGGGCCGGGCTGGTCGGGGCGGCGGATCTCGCCCGGGTCCGCTGAGACGCGGGTCCGCTGAGACGCGGGTCCGCTGAGATGCGAGTCCGCTGAGGTGCCGATCCTGCGGGTGCTGAGCTACAACGTCCGGTCGCTGCGGGACGATCCGGTGGCGGTGGCGCGGGTGATCCGGGAGTCCGGCGCGCATCTGGTGTTTTTGCAGGAGGCGCCCGCGTTCTGGCGCTGGCGGGCGCGCTGCTCGCAACTGGCTCGGCGGTGCGCGATGGTGGCGGTCGCCGGGGGCGGCGGGGGAGCGTTCGGCAACTTCCTGCTCTGTTCGCCCGCGGTCCTCGCGCACTCGGCCCGCACGTTCCGGCTCGCCCATGCCCCGATGCGGCCGGACAAGGGGGCCGCGGTCGCCGAGTTGTCCTACGGCGGGGTCCGGTTCGTCGCGGCGGGAACCCACCTGACTACCGGCGACGCCACCCACGGCGACGAGCGCGAAGCGCAGCTCCGGAGCCTGCTCGCCGAGCTTTCCGGCCCGGACGGCCTGCCGCTGATCGTCGCGGGCGACCTGAACGAGGAGCACACGGGCCCGGCCTGGCGTGCGCTCGCGGCCCGGCTGACCGACGCGGGGGCGGGCAGTACGACCCCGACGTTCAGCTGCCGCACTCCCCGCCGCCGGATCGACGGGATCTTCGCCGATCCGCGGCTGCCTGTTCGGCAGTACCGGGTGCTGGACTCACCGGACGTGCGGCGAGCGAGCGACCACTTCCCGATCTACGCCGAGCTGGAGCTGTAGCCAGACCCCCGAAGTGTGTCAGCGGCTCGGGCGGACGATCCGGACCGCGCCGAGCCAGCGCTCCAGTGGTAGGGACCGGCCGCGCCGGACGGCCTCCCCGGCGTCGCGGAGCACCGCGTCCGGGGTGGCGGCCAGGTCTGCCATCTCGGGGCGGCCGCGGAAGGACTCGACGTCGAGCTCGTCGAAGAGGGCCCGGTCGTACCCGGTGAGCAGGCACCACAGCTCGAAGATTTCGTCGGCGCGGCTGGGCGCGCACACGGCAGGGCGGATCATCGTCACCACCTCCACAACGATGCTCGCTGGCCAGGACGACGTCATGAAGGCACGCCGGTGACGGATCGGAGAACATCTCGCTACGTCAACTCAGAGTTGACGACTCGCCATCGTCAACCTATGGTTGACGCATGACGAATCCTCTTCCGATCTCCAGCCCCGTCCGCCTCGACGACCTCATCGAGGCCATCAAGAAGGCCCACACCGACGCGCTCGACCAGCTCTCGGACGCCGTGCTCGTCGCGGACCACATCGGGGACGTCGCCGACCACCTGATCGGCCACTTCGTCGACCAGGCCCGCCGGTCCGGTGCGTCCTGGACCGACATCGGCCGCAGCATGGGCGTGACCAAGCAGGCCGCCCAGAAGCGGTTCGTACCGAAGGACCCCGGCGAGGCGGAGGCGCTGGATCCGAGCCAGGGCTTCGGCCGTTTCACCGACCGCGCCCGGCGGGTCGTCGTCACGGCCCAGAACGAGGCCTACTCGCGGGGCAACCCCGAGATCCAGCCGGGGCACCTGATCCTCGGGCTGCTCAGCGAGCCCGAGGGGCTCGCCGCGAAGGCGATCGTGGCCCAGGGCGTCTCGCTCGACGCGGTCCGCGACGCCGTGGTGGCCACCCTGCCCGGCTCCGTGGGCGAGGTGCCACACCTGATTCCGTTCGACGGGCAGGCCAAGAAGGCGCTGGAGCTGACGTTCCGGCAGGCGATCCGGCTCGGCCACAACTACGTCGGCACCGAGCACATCCTGCTCGCGCTGCTCGAACTGGAGGACGGGTCGGGGGTCCTGTCGGGCCTGGGGATCGGCAAGACGGCCACCGAGGCCACCGTCGCCGCCGCGCTCGAAGCGATCACCGGAGTCACCGACACGATCCGCAAGGCAGACCCCGGCACGGAAACCGGCGAAGCGCGGTAACTCCAGCCGGTCAGGACCGGCCGGAGTTACCGCACTTCGCGAGGGTCTGGCGGCGGCAGGACGGCTAGCGGCGGTAGGACGGGGCCAGCTCGGTGGCGAGCTGTTCGAGGAACAGCCCGATGTCGGTGATCACGCCGATGGCCTGGGCGCTGCCCCGGTCGGCCAGCTTGGTCACCGTAGCCGGGTTGATGTCGACGCTGACCAGCGGCACCGAGGCCGGCAGGATGTTCCCGGTCGCGATGCTGTGGAGCATGGTGGCCACCATGATCGCGAAGCCCACCCCGGGCAGCGCCGCCCGCATGGCGCGCTGGCCCTCGATCACGTCGGTGAACACGTCCGGCAGCGGGCCGTCGTCGCGCACGCTGCCGACCAGCACGAACTCCTTGCCGTGGGTCACCAGCGAGTGCATGACCCCGCCGGTGAGCACGCCGTCGGACACCGCCTTGGCGATCGACCCGCAGCCGCGGATGCGGTTGATCGCCCGGATGTGGTGCTCGTGGCCGTGCGGCACGCCCGAGCCCTTGTTCAGGTCGACCCCGAGTGAGGTGCCGAACAGGTTCGCCTCGATGTCGTGGGTGGCCAGTGCGTTCCCGGCGAACATCACGTCGACGAACCCGGCCTCGACGAGGGCGACCATGGCCGGAGCCGCGCCGGTGTGCACGATCGCCGGGCCGCCCACCCACAGGATCTTCTTGCCGGCCACCTTCACCTCGCGCAGCTGCTCGGCGATCTGGCGGACCAGTAGCGCCTGCGGCTTCTCGCTGGACACCGCCGAGCTCATGAACTCGAACGTCTGCCCGTCGGCGTCGGCCACCTTCTCGGGCAGCTCGACCTTCACCCCGGCCGCGCCGCAGACGATCGCGTCACCGGACTTCACGTCCGAGACCGGGATCGTGCGCACCAGCCCCGGATCGCTCACGAGCAGCCCGCAGTCCATCTCGGGGTGCTCGACCTCGACCCAGGATCCGCCCAGGCGGACCTGCGTGTTCAGGTTGGTCGTCGAGTAGAAGTCGTCAGGGAACACCCCGTCGGAGGGGGCGGGCTTGGTGCTGGCCTCGCCCGGATCGACCTGGTTCACCCCGTGGATCTGCACCCGCATGAGGATCCGGTCGAGCTGCTCGGCAGCGGTGGCGCCGATCGTGATCCGGGCGCGGGACTCGTCGTCGTGGCGGCGGCCGAGGTCCAGCCGGTCGATCTGGTAGTCGCCGCCGTACTCCAGCACGTCGTCGAGCACCTTCGCGAGCACTCCGGAGTCCATCAGGTGGCCGCGGATCTCGACCGTTTCCGTGTGCTTCACGCACGTCCTCTCAAGGCTTCATACGCTCAGGGTTCACACGACATCGTTCACACGACAGCGCCGTCGTCGGGATCGTCGTCCGGGTCGAGGCCGTCACGCAGGCGGAACACCAGCAGGCCGGCGCCGCCTAAAATCCCGGCGACTCCGGCGATCATGGCCACGGTCGGCGCCAGCGGCAGCAGATCGGGCTTCAGGAACAGGATGAACCCGGCGATGATCGCCACGACCCCGAGCACCGCGTGCCGGGACGGGGTGGGCAGCGGGGGCGGCGGCGGCGGCTCGTAGCCCTCGTCGGGTTCGTGCAGGTCGTCCAGGTCGCCGTCGGACGGCTCGGCCAGCGTGTGGTCGCGCGGCCCCGGGGCCGCCCCTCCGCTCAGCGGCCGGAGGTGGTCGGCCCAGACCAGCGAATCCGGGCCGGCGCTCGCGCGGCCGGAGACCGCGTCTTCCGCGTCCGGCCAGTTGCGCTGCCCGGTGGGGGGAGCGTCGAAGCCCGCCACGATCTCGGCCCAGGCGGCGTCCACGTCGAGGCCGCCGCTGCTCGCGGTGAGGGTGCTGTGCTCGCGCGGCGCCTCGTCCGGCGCGGTGGGCAGGCTCTCGGTGTCGACCTGGGTGATCAGCGCCTTGGCGTCCTCGGTGTGCTCGCTGTCGACCCAGAGCCGATCCGTCGGGCGGCTGGGCAGGGTCGTCGAGCGGACGATCGGGTTGAAATCGGAGCTCGGCTGCAGGTACGCGGCGATGCCGGCGATCGCGAGGACGTCCAGGAGGTGCTCGCCGATGCGCGGGTCCAGGTCGCCGACCGCCGTGAATGCGCGCGCGTCCAGGCCGTTGTTGCGGCGGCCGTGGGCGGGGCGGCCCGTCGCGCCGGTCATCGGCTCGGGTCCGGGTCGGCGGCGCTCGGCAATCTGTTCGTCACAAACTCGACGCTACCCGTGAAGATGCGCTCCGCGTCATTGTCCAGGGTGGCGACGTGGTAGCTGTCCATCAGGACGATCTCGTCTACCTCCACGGAGGAGACCCCGTCCAGCAGGATCTGTGCGTTGACCGGCTCGACCACGTGGTCCTCCGCGCTGCGGAACAGCCGGATCGGCACGTTGACCTTGGCCAGATCCGCCCGCACGACCCGCCAGAGCTGGTTCAGCGAGTGGGCGGCCTTGAGCGGGATCTTCGAGTACGCCAGTTCGGCGGCGCCCGGCTTCTTGATGTCGTTCGCGATGCCGGGGAACGAGGGGATGATCCGCGAGAGGGCGGGGAGCAGGAACGCGTCCTTGCGCAGGGTGGTGTACGAGGGGTTGACCAGCACGAGCCCGGCCAGGTCGGCCCCCCGCTGCTCGGCCAGGCGGGTGGCCAGCGTGCCGCCCATCGACATGCCCATCGCGAACACCAGCGGATCGGGGCCGGGCAGCCGGGCGAGCATCGCGTCGAGCGCCCGCTCGATCTCGCCGTACCAGTCTTCCCAGCGGGTGGCGTTCATGTCCTGCCAGCGGGTGCCGTGGCCCGGCAGCCGGGGGCAGTGGACCGTGGCCCCGGCGGCCGCCAGGTGCTCGCCCCAGCCGCGCATGCTCTGCGGGCTTCCGGTGAACCCGTGGCACAGCACCACGCCGACGCGCCCGGGCGGGATCGGTAGTTCCCCGGCCGGATCCGCGCTCGGCTCGATCAGGAACGGCTCAGCACCGGGCAAGACGGACACTCTTCCACCCCTCCCGGACCCTCCGACGTGGCCTTACGCCCCGAGATCGCGTCCGCGCGGCCCGGGCACCCGCCCATGGTGGCATGCCAGCCCACGATCCGGGAGTGCGTTAGCCCACGCGGCGTTGAAAGGGGGTCCGGCGGTCCGTAGGCTCGTACCGGGCCGGGAGAGTGGAGGGGTACGTGTTCTATTGGGTGTGCAAGCACATCCTCATCGGCCCGTTGCTGAGGTTGCTGTACCGGCCCAGCGTCGAGGGCCTGGAGAACATGCCCTCCGAGGGGCCGGCGATCCTCGCGAGCAACCATCAGTCCTTCTCCGACTCCATCTTCCTGCCGCTGGTCGTCAAGCGGCAGATCGTGTTCCTCGCCAAGGCCGAGTACTTCACCTCGCCCGGCATCAAGGGGTTCCTGTCCAAGTTGTTCTTCGCCGGGGTCGGCCAGGTGCCGATCGACCGGTCGTCGGGGTCCGCCGCGAAGGCCGCCCTCGACACGGGCAAGCGCATCCTCGCGGACGGCCGCCTGCTCGGCATCTACCCCGAGGGCACCCGCTCGCCCGACGGCCGCCTCTACCGGGGCAAGACCGGCGTCGCGCGGATGGCGCTCGAGGCCAGGGTCCCGGTCATCCCGTGCGCCATGATGAATACGTTCGAGATCCAGCCGCTGGGCAAGAAGATGTGGCGGATCAAGAAGGTGCGCATCCGCATCGGCAAGCCCCTGGACTTCTCCCGCTACGAGGGCCTGGCGGGCGACCGGTTCGTCGAGCGCTCGATGACCGACGAGGTCATGTACGAGCTCATGCAACTGTCCGGCCAGCAGTACGTCGACGTGTACGCGGCGAAGGTGAAGGCAGCCGCTCCCACCGAGGCACCGCAGCCGACCGGGACGTCCACCGCCGCGGCATGATCCGCCTGATGCGCCGGGGTCCGGCGCGGGGGCGGGTCGCGGTGTCCGGGCGTGCCCCGGCCCGGCGGCTCGCGTCCTACTCGCCGCCGGACCAGCCGCCGCTCTCGCCAGCCCACGAGCCCGGCGGGTTCGGCACTTCCGTCTGGCGGGCGCTCGGCGTCTTCCGCATCCTCACCATGGTCTACGCGGCGATCGTGAGCCTCGTGCAGCCGCCGGGCCGCAGCGGCGCGTGGTGCGTGGCGATCCTCGTGGTGATGGCCGTCTGGACCGCCGTCGTCACCTACGCCTACGCCCATCCCCGCTGGCGGACCACGCCGGTGCTCGCCGCCGACATGGCGATCACGGTCGTGCTGATCCTCGGGACGCTGCTCGTGCGCACCCCGGACGAGATCAGCCACGGCGCGCTGACCACTCCGACCGTGTGGGCCGCGTCCGCCGCGCTGGCCTGGGCGCTGCGCTGGCATCTCGCGGGCAGCGCGTGGGCCACCCTGGCGGTGTCGGCCGCCAACATCGGCGTCGATCGGGGCCGCCCGCTGCTCGGCACGGTCCACAGCCTGGTTTTGATCCTGCTCGCCACCCTGGTCATCGGGTACGTCATGCGGATCGCCGAGCGGGCCGAGGCGGCGCTCGCAGACGCGATCCGGCTCAACGCGTCGACCGGGGAGCGGGAACGGCTCTCCCGGGAGATCCACGACGGGGTGCTCCAGGTGCTCGCGATGGTCCGGCGCAGCGGATCCGCGAGCGGCCCGGACCCCGCCGAACTCGGCCGCCTCGCCACCGAGCAGGAGGCCGCGCTGCGCGCCCTGGTCAGCGCCGGACCGCCCAGCGAGCACCACGAGGGCCTGGCGGACCTGCGCGAACTCCTCGCCGGATCCGCCCGGTCGCCGCATGTCCACCTCGTCACGCCCGCCGATCCGGTGCTGCTGGAGGCGCCCGCCGCGGCCCAGGTCACCGCAGCCGTGAGCGCCGCGCTGCACAACGTCAAGCACCACGTGGGCGCCGAGGCCGACGCGTGGGTGCTGGTCGAGGCGACCGCCGACGAGATCACGGTCACCGTGCGCGACGACGGCCCGGGGATCCCCGAGGGGCGGCTCGGCGAGGCCGCGGGGCAGGGCCGGCTCGGGGTGTCCCAGTCGATCGTCGGACGGGTCCGTGACCTGGGCGGGGTCGCTACGATCACGTCCGTCCCCGGAGAGGGTACGGAGGTGGAGCTGCGTGTCCCGCGATGAGCCGATCCGGGTGATGGTCGTCGACGATCACCCCATGTGGCGCGATGCCGTGGCCCGGGACCTGGAGTCCGCCGGGTTCGACGTGGTCGCCACGGCCGCCGACGGCGCGGCCGCGGTCCGGGTGGCGCTCGCGGTCCGGCCCGGGGTCGTGGTCATGGACCTGCAACTGCCCGAGCTGTCCGGCGTCGGCGCCACCGAGCGGATCGTGGCCTCGCTCGCCGATACCCGGGTGCTGGTGCTGTCGGCCAGTGGCGAGCAGTCCGACGTGCTCGACGCGGTCAAGGCTGGCGCGACCGGGTACCTGGTCAAGTCGGCGAGCGGGGACGAGCTCGCCGAGGCGGTCCGGCGGACGGCCAACGGCGAGGCCACGTTCACGCCGGGGCTGGCCGGGCTGCTGCTGGGGGAGTACCGGCGGCTGGCGAGCGCTCCGCCCACCCCGGCCGGTCCGCAGCTCACCGAGCGGGAGACCGAGGTGCTGCGGCTGGTCGCCAAGGGGCTGACCGCCAAGCAGGTCGCCTCCCGGCTCGTGCTCTCGCACCGGACGGTCCAGAACCACGTGCAGAACGCGATGAGCAAGCTGCACCTGCACAACCGCGCCGCCCTCGTGCGGTACGCGATCGAGGCCGGCCTCGACGCCGACGAGGACGCGAGCGGCTAGGCACGGGTCAGTCCGGGAGCGGGCCCATCCGCATCAGCTCGACCAGCCGGGGCGCGGTGTTGCGCTCGGCGAAGTGCTCGACCCGCCGCTCGTAGTCGCCCGCCGCCTCGGCGTCCCCCGCCAGGTTCCAGGCGCGCGCGGTCCACGCCGAGGCCAGGGTCGCGTCGTGCACGTCGCCCATCCGGTCGTAGATCGCCACCGCGTCCGCGAACCGGGCGGCGGCCTCGGCGAACGTGCCGTCGTGCGCGGCGATCCCGCCGTCCAGGGTCGCGATCGCCGCGCGGACCCACAGCGTCGGCCGGGTCACCGTCGACAGCAGGGCCTTGAGCGACCGGCAGCGCTCGCCCGAGGACAGGCAGGCCGCGTGCGCCGCCGTCGGCAGCCACTCCCGCGAGGACACCGACTCGGGCACCTCGGCCTCGATCTGCTGGAGGTAGGCGGCCGCCCCGGGCCGGTCGCCGTGCAGCGCGTGGCACAGCGCGCCCAGGGCCAGGACCTGCGCGAGCACCGGCCGGAACCCGCCGCGCCGGGCCTCGGCGATGCAGTGCGCGATGTCGACGCCCGGCTCGCCGCCGCCGCATACCCGCAGGACCCCGCAGGTCAGCCGGAGCGCCAGGGCCTCCCAGGCCGCGCTGTCGGGGACCTCCTTGGCCAGGTACTCCTCGGCGGCCGAGAGCGTGAGCGCCCACTCGCCGGCGAAATAGGCACGCTCCGCGGCGTGCGAGTAGTTCAGCGTCGCCGCCGAGGTGTCGCCGATGACCTGCGCCGAGGACTCGTCGCCCAGCGCGTAGCTGCGCGCGATGTCGCCCTCCTCCTGCAGGGCCACGCCGAGGTTCATCGCGGCCCGCCGCAGCGCCCGCAGCTGCTCCTTACGGCACAGCTCGACGGCCTCCTCCAGCAGGGCCAGGCCGTCCGGATCGCCGGCCATGTACCGGGCCGTACCCTCGGTGACCAGCGCGTTCGCCTCGATTTCGAGCAGCCGCAGGCGCCGCCCCATCGCGGCGGCCGTACGCGCGGCCGCGATCGCCGGCGCCGTGTCGTAGTCGGTCATCCGCAGCCGGGCGAACTCGGCGTAGGCGGCGGCCTTCTCGGCGCTGTCCGGGAGCCGGTCGAAGATGCCCAGCGCGCGGTTGAGGTGGTCCAGCGCGCGGGACCGGTCGGCGCGGTGCCACTCGACGTTGCCGAGCAGGGTCCAGGTGCGGGCGGCGGCCTCCTCGGCGCCGAGCCCGGCCTGCCGGTCGGCCAGCCGGGCCAGGTCACCGGGACCGTCCTCGGCGAAGAACGCGTGCGCGTCGGCGAGCAACTGGAGCTGGCGGCGCAAAACCAGGGCGCGCAACCGGGCCACCTCGTCCCCGGCGGGCCCGGCGACCTCGGACGGCCACAGGGCGAGGGCGCGGTCCAGGTGGTTGAGGGCCGCGGCGACGGCGTGCAGGCTGGCGGACTGCTCGGCCGCGGCGACCAGTGCGGTCCGGGCCGGCCCGACGAAGCTGGCAAGGTCGAGGTTGAGCAGGCCGGCGAGGTCCAGGGCGGTGACCCGGTGGTTGGCGAGCGCCGCGATGGTGTCACCGGTGCGGGCCCCGGCGTGCCGTTCGAGCCAGCGCGCCGCGTGCTGGTGGCGGACCAGCCGGGCGGCCCGCGGCTGCCGTCCGTAGGCCAGGTCGCGGACCAGCGCGTGGGTGAACGCGAACGCCGGCTCGTCGGGGAACGAGAACTCGTTGGCCGGCCGGATGAACTCCCGCCGGGCCAGCTCGACGAACGTGCGGTTGACCTCGGCCCGCGACAGCCCGGCGACCGTCGCGACCGCACCCGGCCAGAACGTCGGCCCGACCACGGCCGCGGCCTGCAGCGTGCGGCGGGCGCGCATCTCCAGCAGGTCGATCCGGCTGGCGATCACGGCGTGGACCGTGTCCGGGAGCGGGATCTCGCCGTCCGTGCCGATCGCGGTGTCCTCGCTGGCCTCGCCCCGGTCGGCGAGCATCCGCACGTACTCGTGCGCGTAGAGCGGGGTGCCGCCGGACAGCACGGTCAGCCGGTCCACCGTGGCCGAGGGCAGCGGGTTCTCGCCGAGCAGCTCGCGGAACAGTGTGGTCGTGTGCTGGTCGGACAGCGCGTCCAGCCGGACCGTCGTCAGGTTCTGCACGGTGTCCGCCCAGTACGGCAGCGTGTCGGTGTCGGGGCGGAACGTGGCGATCACCAGCAGGGGCGCGTCGACCCGTCCGGCCGCGAGCCGGGTCACGAACCGCAGCAGCACCGGATCGCCCCAGTACAGATCCTCGAACACCAGGACCGTCGGCCGCCGCTGGGCGAGCCGGGCGAACAGCAGCAGCCAGGCGCTCTCGGTCTCCTCGGCGCTGAGGTCGGGGCTGGCGTACCCGGCGAGGCGGCCGAGGGCCTCGACCATGCGGGGCAGCTCGGTGGACTCGAACAGGCCGGCCAGGGCGGCGGTGACCTCGGCGCGGGCGGTGGGCTCGTCGTCGGCCTCGGTGACCCCCGTGATCGACCGGACGATGTCGGCGAGCGCCGAGTACGGGGTGCCCTCCCCGGGCGGCAGGCAGCGGCCGCCGAACCAGTCGACCTCGTGGGCCCCCGGGTCCCCGCGCCGGGACAGCTCGCGGATCAGCCTGCTCTTGCCGATCCCCGCGGGGCCGATCAGGCACACCAGCCGGGCGTGCGCGTGGGCGACGGCGAGTTCCAGCTCGCGCTGCAGGACGTCCAGCTCGGCGTTGCGGTTGACGAAGGTGCCCGCGTCGGGGGCGTCGTTCCACCGCCGCCGGATCAGCCCCCGCGCGAGCCACGTGCGGACCGTGCCCGACTTCCCCCGGACCCGCAGCGGCGGCTGCTTGGCGTACTCGATGTGCTGCGCGGACGCCCGCCAGGTGGCCGCCGAGACCAGCACGGATCCCGGCGGCGCGTGCGCCTGGAGGCGGGCCGCGGTGTTCACCACGTCGCCGGACACCAGCGCCTGGCCGCCGTTGTGCAGGGCCCCGAGGTCGACCAGCGCGACGCCGGTGGCGACCCCGACGCGCACCCGCAGCGGCTCCCGCGGCCCCACCAGCCGCCGGTCGAGCGCTTCCTGCAGCTCCAGCCCGGCCCGGACCGCCCGCGCGGCGTCGTCCTCCTGGGTGAGCGGGGCGCCGAAGACGGCCATCACCGCGTCCCCGATGTACTTCTCGACGACCCCGCCGCGGCGCTGGATCAGCCTGCTCACGGTGTTGAAGTACGTCGACTGGAGCGCCCGCACGTCCTCGGGATCGAGTTCCTCGCCGAGCTCGGTGAACCCGGCCAGGTCCGCGAACACGATCGTGACGACCCGCCGCTCCTCCAGCCGGTCGGCGGCGGGTTCCTGGGGCTCGGGCTCCTCGCTGGTGAGGGCGTGGCCGCAGGACGTGCAGAAGCTCGTGTCCAGCCCGACGGCCGACCCGCAGCTGGGGCAGCGCCGGAGCAGGGCGGAGCCACACCGCCCGCAGAATCGGTCGGCGGGGCCACCGGCGGTGTGGCAGCGCGTGCACACGGTGTCGATCGGTGAACTCCTTCTCGAAGAGCGCGCAGAGGAATCGGGACCAAGACCGGCGTTCCATCGTCTCAAAGCCGTCGAGCGGCCAGGAAGTGCTTGTGACAGACACGCCACAGCCTGGGGTGGCCGGCCCGGTGATGGAGATTCGTGTCGGGATGCGGACAGGTCCGGGATCCGACGGCCGGGCGCTGGTTACGGTGGCCCCGCACACAACGCTGACCTGGGCCAAGAGGAGCACACCATGGTGACGATCACGCTCGCCCGCGAATGGGTGGACGGTCACGGCGTCCAGCACCCACAGGGTGACCACGTGGACATTCCCGAGTCGAAGCTCGACGACATGGTGGCCGAGGGCTACGTGTCGATCGGCGGGGGCGACGAGGGCGAAGACGGGATGCGCTGGAGCTGATCCAGCTCTCAGGCCGGCCCTACAGGCGGACGCTCTTACCGGGCCGGCCGTCCCCCCGGTGCGCGCGCACCCGCGGGCACCGGAGGCCAAGCTGACCCAGCTACATCATGCCGGCCCGGCGGCGCAGCGCCGGGACGTCGGTGACGACGATCCGCCGGCCCTCGGTGTGCAGCCAGCCGCGGGTCGCGAACGTGCCCAGTGCCTGGTTGACGCTCTGCCGCGAGCCGCCGGCCATCTCGGCGAGCTGGCTCTGGTTCAGCTCGATCGTGACGAGCGGGGTCCTCAGGTCGCCCGCGAGGCGCACCAGGGTCTTCGCGACCCGGCCCGGCAGGTCCAGGAAGACGTGGTCGGCCGTCTGGTCGGTGAGCCGCCGGATCAGGCTGCCGAAGGCGTGCATCACCGCGTCGAGGATCGGCGGCTGCGTGCGCACCAGGCCCAGGAACGCCGACCGCGCGAGCGCGAGAACGGCGGTCTCCTCCAGGGCCTCCGCCGACGCGGACCGTGGGGCACCGTCCAGCAGCGACACCTCGCCGAGCACCCCCGGCGGCCGGATCACCGACAGCAGCGCCCGCTCGCCCGAGGCCGCCGTGCGGAACACCGAGATCGCGCCGCGCAGCACGACGATGAGCGAGTCGCCAGGGTCGTTCTCCAGGAACAGCAGCTGACCCCGCCGGTAGGTGCGCGGCACGGCGGCCCCGGAGACCTTCGCGCGTTCCTCCGGCGCGAGCCCGGCGAACATCTCCACGCCAGCGAGCGGATCGGTTTCTTCGGTCACGGAGTCCCTCCCAGAATCCCCAGCCCCGGCGATGGCCCACATGATCCCGTGCGCTGTCCGCGGGTTGACAGCCGGTCTGTCATGCGGCGGACAGCCGGATCGCGGCTCGTCCCCGAGGCTTGTGGTGGCCGGACGGACTGGGGTCCCGAACGGCCCGGCCGCCACCGGACCTGGCGGCCAGGGTGGACGGGCGGGGACGCCCGCCCGTCCACCGGCAGTCCGAGGTCGAGCGGCCCAGCGCTCATGGCACGTCCCAGTGCATCGAGCGGGTGACGGCGTCCCGCCAGCGGGCGTGGCGGCCGTCGCCGCGGGCGCCCTCGGCCGGGGTGAAGGTGCGGTCGAGCTGCCAGGTCGCGGCGAGCTCGCCGGTGGACGACCAGACGCCGGTCGCCAGTCCCGCGAGGAAGGCCGCGCCCAGCCCGGTCGTCTCGGTCACCACCGGGCGGCGGACCGGCACGGCGAGCTGGTCGGCTTGGAGCTGGCAGAGCAGGTCGTTGCCGCTGGCCCCGCCGTCCACGCTGAGCTCGCTGATCGGGTTGCCCGCGGCCATCGCGTCGACCACGTCCCGCACCTCGAACGCGATCGCCTCCAGCGTCGCGAGCGCCAGGTGGGCCCGCTGGGTGCCACGGGTGATCCCGAGGATCGCGCCGCGCGCCGACGGATCCCAGTCCGGCGCGCCGAGGCCGGTCAGGGCGGGAACGAAGACCACCCCGCCGGTGTCCGGGACCAGCCGCGCCAGCCCTTCGATCTCGGGCGCCGATCCGATGATCCCGAGCCCGTCGCGCAGCCACTGCACCGCGGCTCCGGTGACGAAGATCGCGCCTTCGAGGGCGTAGACCAGCCCGTCGCCGAGATCCCAGGCGACCGTGGTGAGCAGTCCCGCCGTCGGGCGGACCGGCGTGTGGCCCGTGTTGACCAGCACGAACGATCCGGTGCCGTAGGTGCATTTGCTGGTGCCCTCGCCGAAGCACGCCTGGCCGAACAGCGCGGACTGCTGGTCACCGGCGATGCCCGCGATCGGCAGCCGCAGCCCCAGGAACACGTCCGGATCGGTGTGCCCGAGCACCCCCGACGACGGCACCACCCTGGGCAGCGCCGACTCGGGGACCCCGAACAGGGCGCACAGCTCCCCGGACCACTTCCCGGCGAACGTGTCGTAGAGCAGGGTGCGGCTGGCGTTCGACGGATCCGTCACGTGCAGCCCGCCGGTCAGCCGCGCGATCAGGTACGAGTCGACGGTGCCCGTGACCACGGATCCGGACTGGACGCCCTGCCACGTGCGCTCGTCGTTGCGGGCCAGCCAGCCCAGCTTCGTCGCCGAGAAGTACGGATCCAGCCG